>CAZTSB010000085.1:0-11224 GCA_964616435.1 uncultured Puniceicoccaceae bacterium
ATACCATAGCCAGAGTAGATTCTCGATTGCCATTACCCTTGGTTAACCGCTGTCGATGACGCAGTGTGGCAAAGGTGGATTCAATCGGGTTGGTGGTGCGAATATGCTTCCAATGTTGGACAGGAAAGCAGTAATTTCTAAACAAGTTCATACATCTTAAGCATTTCCTTTACTTGCCCTTTGGAATTAAACATCAATACATCCACAATTGAAAGCCATAGTGGAGCATTCCCATTAAAATGAGAATAGGTTATTTCTTGCTGTTGAAGAAACGCAAGAGCAAGTCCCTGTTCAGCGAAGCTTTTACGATCATAAAGATCAGATCCTCCCATCGGATTGATATATTGCCGAGATCCAAGGACACGATTGATTTCCAAGACTCGCCACAGACCTTTTGTATCAATATTTTTTTCGATATCCGAAGAAACCTTAAATTCCGTTTTAATGTTAAGATGCTCACAGACAAGTTTAACAGTGCCTGAGACAAATCTGGAAACATTGTGGTCATTTAACTCGAAACATCGGGAAATCAAATCGTAGCATTCATCGAAACAGGGAGCTTTCCGATAATTCCCTTGAATTTGCCTAAGAATGGTCATTTTGCTTTTCTCAAATTCGTCTGAAAACTCGCGGTGCCGGATTTCTTTGTAAGTGCTATCTTTCTTCAACGGTAATTTAAAAAACTTAGGTTTGCCAGCAGCCATAATACGGTTCCTATTAATCCACCCGCCTTTCATATACTGAGCATCGTCATAAAAGACAAACATATTGCTTTCAGCAATTAATTGGAAGTATCCAATATATGGAAACAAATATGGCTGCATTATTGATAGATTCATAATGATGAAATAAAAAATAGCTTTCTTATTTCTAACAAATTTATCCTAGCTTAGTTCTACCAGTGCCGAAACTGAACGATTAAAAGGTTAAATGAATTTTCATGATCAACGTTTCAGTTCCACCGTCAAGATAGATGGTAAAATGTGGCTAGGCCTGAGGAGCGGCAACCAATATTTTGAAGCTCATCTTTGCAAATCTCTGTTTTGTGCAGTATCTTAATTAATCGACAGGCAAGAGAAATTTACGACGTGTCTTTTGGAGACTTACTTCTACTCTGTTATGTCGAACTTTTGCCAGTACATCACAGCTAAATTTACGCATACAGAACATGTACAAACAATGCATAAATCACCACAGAGCAGAAGAAAAACTGAAACACTGAAAGCTGAGGAGACGCTATTTTCTAAAACAGAGGCGCAAAGTTTTTTTATCATCTCTATCTCCGTGTCTCTGTGACTCCGTGTGAGATGTTGATTCGTTTAAGTTCAACCAGGTTCTTGGCCGAAGTGGATACGTTGGATTTCCCTCCCCTATTGCTTCGTGTACTTCGACCTTCGTGGCTTCAAGAGCAGAGCCAAAGTGTTAAAGACTTATGCGAACTTATACGGGGGCATCTAAAAACTTCCGCGTGAGAAAATTTTCCGTCAAATGAACCGAAACGATTCACCACGAAGAACAAGGCAACGAACCTTTGGTAAATGATATTAAAGAGCTTTGCCGTGACTTTCGTCGTCAAATATGCATGAATTTGAATGTCAGTATATTAAAACAGAGTGATACTGGTAAATTTTATGATCAATTTTTTGCTAAATTTAAGGCGACGAAAACGATGTAAAGAACATCGCCGTAAGATGGAGCGTATTTGTTTCATTGGTAAAGACTTCAATGGTTTGGCTTCACATAGAAGTGCGGAACAAGCGTTTGATTTGTTTAGGCTGAACATTATGCCAACTCCTCGAAAATGCGTCACAATAGGTGACTGTTGCACATTGTCCGCGACGGGCATAGTCAATGAACGAGGCTCTATAAGCATTGGAAACTATGTTTACATGAATCAGGTCCATATGCGTGTGGACTACCATCTACAGATTGGAAGTTACTGTATGTTTGGACCTGGAGTTAAGCTTCTAGATACCAGCAATCATCCTCTGTCTGTTTCAGAGCGTCACAAACAGTGCGAGTTTATTGCTCGGCGGCATGGGCGTATTAATAGCTATATCGCCGACGGTGGAGACATAATTATTGAAGATGACGTCTGGATTGGCATGGACGCCTTGATTCTAGGGCCAGTCAGAATCGGAAAAGGCGCTGTGGTCGCTGCCCGTAGTGTGGTGACTAAAGATGTAGAGCCTATGACACTCGTTGCGGGTGTTCCTGCAAAAAAAATTAGGGATGTTCCTTCTTGAAAGATGTGAATCTGAATTTCAAAGTATGCCAATTAGAGAAATGTTATGTTTATTTGTAAAAATCCTAATGTTCCTCTTCTTTTTATCCACATCTGGAAAAGTGGTGGCACTTCTATCGCGTCTGGAATAATGCGATCGCTACTCGCAAAGTATGAAAAGCTATGGGCTTGGCGTTGGATAAAGTGACCTTTAACACGCCGGGAGCGTTCAATTTCAATACTTGGCGGCAAGTCTGGTTGCCATCTTCCGGCATGCAATTATTTTACCTTTATTGAAAGAACGCGATTATGATGAGCACTTTCGAATAGGCGTAATGTGATGTCCATGGGCTCGACTGGTGAGCATGTACCAATTTACGGTAAAAGACAGTGCCGCATTCTACAAACGCTTTGGAGTTCGGGGGTCAACAGACTCTTGGTTCCGCAAGAAAAGCGTAGCCTGGATATCGTATATTGCTACTACACAGAATGTCCTTACATTGGATTCCAACGTTGGCTAAAGCACAGTCAGCGCATGTCCATGGGTTCCGTAGTCACTTGGCCAATTGCAATGGTACCACAAAGTTATTGGTATTTCGGATCAAATGGGGATCAACTTATTCAACATATATATCGTCTGGATAATCTTGACGATTTAAAATCTGATCTGCTCAAGCGTTTTGACCTTCATTTAGATATACCCAGAAAAAATGTTGGTTCTTACCATCGTGATCTTAGTAAATACTTCGATGACGAAGCACTTTCGTTCGTGGATAAACATCACGGTGATGACATTCAGCACTACGGTTTTAGGCGACCTTTTTAAGACGAGTATTGAATAACACTCTCGGCAAGCTAAGGAGTATCTTACTTGAAACTAATGCATACTTCTTATTCTTTGTTTAATTTCCAAAAAATTAGTCAATGAATCTGGCTAAAGTAAAAAATTACCTAGTCGATTTGGAACAGCGAGAAGAACTTTTCAAACAACGTTCTCTCGGCAAAGTTCCCTCGAATACATGCGTTGAACAAGAACGATTCTCTTTCCTAAATTATACTCAAAAATTTTTACTGAGCTTATGGGATTTTTTAACGCTAAAACTAAAACTGAGGTTTTGTAGGGGATGGCGTAGACGTCAAACTCTGGTCTATACTGCGCGAAACTTTTGCCTCGGTGATGAGAAACATCTTAAAGACCGAATTTTGAGTCCCCTTAATTTAGAATCGATACTGTATTTGAACCAATCAAAACATTACTACATTAATCGGATTGATGGTCAAAAGGTTTACAATGTCGGACTCGTTGTAAAAGTTTTAAGCAAATTATTTTGGCGGGGCCTTTCACCCAAGATGCGAATTTTTAAAGCCTACTGCGCTGTCAATGAATCAGTTCTGCGCCACATACATGAAAACCGGGTATTTACACTTTGTTACTATGACCTCAATGGCCTTTCGCTGGCATTTTCCCGACATCGAAAACATTTTCAACTCTGCGAACTGCAACATGGAAGCATTATTAACTATCCCACATATGAAGAACCGTCTCCAATCCAGGTGGCTGATGTTTTTTACGTAAAAAATGAGGCGACTGTAAATTACCTCAAAACGCATCTGAACCAAAACTATGACCCGGATTATCAGATCATTCCCTATTCAAAAAATTCACGAAAATATGTTCCCGGGATTCACCTTTTTTATGCTTCAACGGTTGAATTCAACGGAATACACTCGGTTCTACTCAAGTATCTTGAGAAAAACGATAATTCAGACGTACATCTGATAGTACGCTTGCACCCTCGTGAGCGAGATAAACAAGATTTATTCGAAAAACAACTTTCACAGTTTAAGGTTAACTATGAATTTGACTCTTCAATGAATTGGCTGGAGAGCATGGAAATTGAAAACATAATAGTTCTTTCACCCTGGAGTTCTACCATTGAAGATGCTTACGACAATGGTTTTACAACAATCATTCTGGACCCGGTTGGCAAAGAGCGCTATGCTCATCTGCTGGATGACCATCAATGCTATTTTTCAACGGATATAAGTGAAACGCTTGAAGCAATAGTGTCTAAAACGGTTAGCACATGAAAGTTAAAGTTATATTTACAGGAGCCTATCCGATAGGCAACGTAACTGCCCACCGTGTGCACAATATATGCAAAGGACTTATTGCAAACAAAGCAGAAGTCGAAGTCCTGTTGATGAAACCTGCGGAAAAAGCAAATGCTATTCGAAATCAAGATACCAGCGGCTACCACGAAGGCATTCATTACAGATATATTCGTGGAAAAAACATCAGAAGTTCTAACTTCCTAAAACGTCGATGGGATGATTTTCTATCTGCAGTTGCAACTATATTTCATGTATTGCTTAACAAATCTAATAGTGATGCCATAATCGTAATTGGTCCATCCTTTGACATGAGACTATTTATTCCATTCGCTGCAAAATGCTCTGGAATTAAAACTGTTCTGGAAATCAACGAGTATCCTTTTGTAACTCTTGCTAATTCTTATTGGACCCGGTTTCAGAAATTTGTTTTATTTCATCTAATTTTTCCTGCTTACAATGGATTCATTGTAATTTCTGAAGAGCTAGGTACTTTGATCGACAAGTATAAGTCTACCCGGTCCTTAAGGATTAAGATACCTATCCTGGCCAGTTCCCATTCACAGGATGTTAAAAGTAATTCACCCCTGGAGCACCCATATCTGATTCACTCTGGATCCATATCGGAAGAAAAAGATGGAATGTCAGGTATTTTGAAAGCATTCGCCTTAGCTAGAGAACATATATCCGACCCCATTAAACTGGTAGTTACTGGCGATGCAAAAAATGCTCCTGAATTTCCACGAATACTTAAACTGACTTCAAAACTTGGGATTCAAGACAATGTAATCTTCACAGAGTTTTTAGAGTCGGAAGAAATGACAAGGTATTTAGATCATGCTCAATTAGCAATTATAAACAAACTAAATACAGAACAAAACCAGTATTGTTTTCCGACAAAACTAGCAGTTTACGCCGCACACAAGATTCCTGTTATAGCGACTAAGATAGGTGAATCTAAACATTTTCTAATTGATAATTTCAACGCATTTCTGGTGGAAGAGGGAAGCCCTGAATTAATTGCAAAAAAAATGATATACGCTCTAAATCGATCTGAAGAAATATCTAAGATTGCTAATAATGCATATAATTTAGTAACAAAAGAATTTAACATCACACGTAACGGAAAATTATTATATTCATTTCTTAATGACTTACTAGAATGATTCGGGATCACAAAGTAATATTTGTAACAATCGTACAATTCCATTCTAGCTTTAGTAGATTACGCCATACGTGCTTTCCGCAAATTGTTTAGAGTTATAAAGGGTTAATACAAAATTGAATACAAATTTGAAGTTCCTTGTCATTGCTCATGTTATTCACAAACATAGACCGGATAGTCATATTTTAGCTTACGGGCCATACGTCCGTGAAATGAACCTTTGGTTTAAGCATGTTAAACAGGTACGAGTAATTGCTCCAATGAGTAGTCATCCCCATAATGCTATCGACTTAGTCTATAAACATAATAACCTTGAATTTATACAGATTCCCGGAATTAACTTTCAATCTGTCGGCAATACTTTACGTTCGCTAATCTATTTACCTTTAATAATGTGGCGAATTTTCCTCGGAATGTGCTGGGCAAATCATATCCATCTTCGCTGTCCGGGGAACATTGGCCTTCTCGGTTGCATCACTCAAATTTTATTTCCCTGGAAGGCAAAAACAGCCAAATACGCCGGCAATTGGGACTGGAAGTCCAAACAACCACTCAGCTATCGACTGCAAAAGCGTATTCTGCGCAACACTTGGCTAACCCATAACATGCAAGCGCTGATTTACGGAGAATGGCCGGATCGTAATCGTAATATCCTGCCGTTTTTTACTGCTAGTTATACAAAGACTGAAAAAGAAGCATTGCCAGAAAAATCACTTCTCAATCCAATGCGCTTGATCTTTGCGGGTAGTTTGAGTCCACACAAGCGTCCAATGCTGGCTGCTCAAATCGCAAAACATCTGTCAGCTGCTGGACACAAACTTTCAATGACATTTTTGGGAGAAGGCCCCGAACGCAAAAACCTTGAACAGTATATTAAAGATTACAAGCTTGAGGCTTTTGTACAATTACTTGGAAACGTTGATGCAGAAAGAGTAAAATCCGAGCTAAAAAAGGCTCACTTTCTAATTTTTTTGTCGAAGTCCGAAGGATGGCCGAAAGCAGTCGCTGAAGCAATGTTCTGGGGCTGTGTTCCCATTACTACTTCAGTCTCCTGCGTGCCTTATATGTTAGGCGATGGCCGAAGTGGTGCACTCGTTGATCCGGATGTCGATTCTGCAGTTGAAGCAATCGAATCCTACCTTGCTGAGCCGGACAAGTACAACAAACATCGGAAAGCTGCCGCTGAATGGTCGCAACAGTTTACATTAGAGCGATTTGAACGAGAGATTGCAAAGTTGCTTCAGACCAATAAAGCCAGTGCAAGGGATAATTAGAGTGACAAGTAAAAATCCTGAAAGATATAAAAGCTTTATGTCGAATAATCAGCCACTGCGCATCATGCACATGATCGACTCGCTTGCACTTGGCGGAGCGGAACGCGTCGCAGTCAATTTATGCAATACACTTGCAGAGCAGGATCATCAGGTTCATCTTTGTGCTACCAGACAATTAGGGCCACTCCTGGAATTCGTATCCGATAAAATAGCCTGTTTTACAATAAACAAAAAGCATATTTTAGATCTGCCTGCTTTTTGGCGTTTGCGTACCTATGTTAAGCAACAGCGTATTCAAATCATCCACGCGCACTCTTCTTCTTACTTATGGGCAGTGCTTATTAAACTCTTGGTAGTTCAAAAAGTCAGCATTTATTGGCATGTTCACGGTGGAAAACAGCCTGACTCAATTGCTAAAAACCTAATGATTCGTGTATTTTCTCCATTTCTCAATCATGTTTACTGCGTTAACAATCATTTGTTGAAATGGGCGAAAAAGCACCTGTACGGTTCCCCATCGAGAATCACATATTTATCAAACTTCCCAGCTAAGCAAAAGTCATCACACACATCTATTAATCTTCCGGGTAAAATTGAGCATAGGATAGTATGTCTTGCTAATCTACGTTATCCAAAAAGTCATACTACGCTTGTCATGGCTATGGAAAGTATTTTGCAGCATGATAAAAATGCTCATCTTGTGCTTGTAGGCGCAGATAATCAAGATGACTACTCAAACAAGTTAAAGAAGTTGATTCATCGTATGAAGCTTGAAAACCATGCTCACATATTAGGGCAGAGAACTGACGCTTACACAATTATACAACAGTGTGCAATCGGTGTACTCTCCTCTGAATCTGAGGGTCTTCCGCTCGCTTTGCTTGAATACGGTCTGGCCGGCCTTTCAGTTATCTGCACAAATGTGGGCGAATGTGCAGAAGTACTTGAGCACGGCAAACACGGTTTGCTTGTACCCGCTAAGAATCCAGATGCGCTTGCCGATGCAATTACTCAATTACTTTACAATTCAGCTTTGCGTAAACAGCTAGGTGCCAGCTTCCAAAAACATGTAGCAAACACTTACTCCGCCGAAACGATTACCAAACAAGTCGCGGCTGATTATAAAGCGCTGATTGGAAAAAATTAGCCGTAAAATTACAACTCAATGAAAACTCTGCTCTTATTTAATGACCCTAAAGCAAAAAACAATCTCGCTTTTAGCGTTCCATCTACTTCTGGGCTTAATCGTCTGGAAAGTCCCCATGCTCTACACTGTTTATCTATTGGCTGTCTGTAGCTGGGGGCTTTTGCAAATCCATGCAACCAAAGATCGTGAATACACCGCGGCTGCATATGCACTTTATATTGTAGGTAGCGAAGTCATCTATCGGATGGGAGGCGCCACCATTTCCTGGGAATTAGGCAAGTATCTATGCATTATCCTACTGGGCAGTGGAATCATCTTTCGTGGACGGTCACTCAATCAGATAGCCCCTTTTTTACTCTATGCAGCGCTTCTTTTTCCAGGGATTTTACTTGCCGACCATCCAAGTATCGGTCGATTACGCGAAATGATTGTATTCAATCTGCTTGGTCCAATAACGCTGGCAGTGGCGGGCGGCTATTTTTATATGCAGGCCATTGAAAAAACTCGCTTTTGGCAACTGATGCGGATCGCTGCACTACCGTCAATCACACTGCTGACAGCAATGAGCCTAAGGGTAAGCCTGAGTGAAATCGACTATACAACGCTTGAATCCAACCATGCGGCTGCAGGTGGCTTTGGCGCAAATCAAGTCTCAACTGTCATAGGATGGTTTATCGCCATTTTTCTGCTAGCATTGATTCATAAACAGCGCATCACGCCCTGGCTGTTGCTTGATCTGGGATTAGTCGGATTTCTAACCTTACGCGGTTTACTTACCTATTCACGGGGCGGGATGCTGGCCGTTGTCGTAGCTTTCGCCTTCGCACTAACTGCGCAATTTCTGATTAACGGAATATCGCAGCAAATGCTGCGCATCATCCGCTACAGCATGATTGGCCTGGTCACAATTGGTGGTGTGATCTTTTACGCAAACTCCATGACGAATAACATGCTACTTTACCGCTACATGGGCAAAGACACATCAGAAGTCCTCACTGGACGCGAACAGGACAGTTCTTTGCTAACCGGACGCGAAGACCTTATGGCAAATGAACTGGAAATTTTTCTGGAGTATCCCCTACTCGGCGTTGGCGTTGGGATGATGGGTGAAACACAACGCCGTTTTGAATCTGTAGCGAAGGCGGCCCATACTGAGTTCACTCGCCTGCTTAGCGAGCATGGAAGCCTTGGACTCTTAGCCATACTGCTGACATTCATCTGCCTACCACTACTGCATCTCCCGCTAAGCATTCGTTATGATACTCTGATCTGCTTTATTGTCGTTTTGCTCATCTCCCTGCAAACCATGTTTCATGCTGCGATGCGCTTGGCATTGCCGGGTGTCTTGCTTGGGCTTGCTTTTACACTCTTTCGACCAGAAAAAACAAATTCTAAAGTCATCCCGAGGCAGCCAAAAGCCTAACCCAACATAGCCGGAACTAAAAGGTTATACTAAATTAGGGTTTCCTGAATAAGTCTTAAAAAATTCATTACAAATGGCTAACGCTATTTTTTATCCATTCAAGTGCAAGGTTTTTGCAGCATATACGCCAAAACCCTTGCACTTCAAAAAAGTCACCGACTCGAAAACGGCCCAAACTTGATCTTCTTCATGTAAAAAACATCTGATTTTGCACATTTTCAGGTTCTTCCCGGATTTCGGTTTTTAGAGTTCCTTTCTGGTGGATAGATTTGGCAGATCGTAGATTTTGAGGTGAAGGAATGTTTCATCTCTGTAACCGTAGGCTTGTCGTGTCAGCCACCCGATCTTGTTGTTGAAGCCTTCCTGGCTGGCGTTGGTCATCCGATCGTGTTTCCAAAAAGCAAGTAACCCCTCCATACGTTTGCGAACCGTTTTGGCCATCTGTTTGAGGCAGTTAACAGCAGATACTTCAGCTTTTTCACACCAGAGCGTAAAGGCTTTACGAGCCGTGGAAACACTGTCAGCAATTTTGTAGATGTTGCGCAGATACTCCTTCATTAACGAAGCAATATCAAGATCTTTATACTGGCAACGCAACTGCTTAAGATCCTGCTTGGCTTGAGAACTGAGGTTTTCTTGATTTCGTAGCAGTAAATAGCGTTTACCTTTAAGCTCTTTCTTCTGTCCTTCCTCAAGCTTGTTCATGGTGCTACGACGTAGCTTGTCCATACGCTCGTTCATCAGCTTAATGACGTGAAAGTGGTCATAGACAATCTCGCTCTTAGGCAAGACTTCCATGAGCCATGCGGCATAGGCATTGGACATGTCGATCGCAACAGCTTCGATCTGTTTTGTCCGACGACGTAAACGACTCTTGAAAGGTTCCAGAGCAGCGCCACCTTTGCCCTTGCCCACAAACAGAACCGTACCGTTTTCCAAGTCCCGAACGACCGTAATAAAGCCGAACTTACGGCCCAGGTAAACTTCGTCGATGCCCAAGCCGACTTACGGATCGAAGCGATACTCTGGCATATTTTTTAGCCAAATAAACCTTCTCGATGTTTTTGACCGTATCCCAATGCAAACCGGTTAATTCAGCCACTGCAGCGATTGACATTTGCGCTCGCAAGGCCAGGACAAACTTGACCAGCCACTTCGTGTAGGTAACGTTCGGGCCAGAGCAAAACTCGAGTCGTTCCCTTGCAAAAGAGTCGCAGTCCTGGCAACGGATGCGCCTTACTTGTACACAGATAACCGTTTTTTAAACTAATAGGCAGTCCACGAATCTGGCGCAACTGATTGGTTGAATGAACACTTGTCTGCTTGGAACCACCGCAGGGATAGTTCAACTGCTTAGCGGTACTACAGATATGATAATATTCTGTGTTCCCTTTGCGCTCGGTCTTTTTGTAGTGGCATCCACGTATACCTTGAGTATGGTAAAGTGTGCTGGTTGTCATCGTTTTGGTGTTTGTTGTATTGGAAAACGAACAAAAAAACAACAGCCAGCACCTACTTAACCCTTTTAAATCCTGCAATGCGGGGGCTCATCACCGCCCCCGCGCCCCTGCTAGGGATAACAAAAACTCAAGCAGACTCTTTCACGAATAACCGAAATCCGGGAAGAGGCCATTTTCAGGATATTTTTGCTCATTTTGCTGCTGAGCGGACTTTTTCAGGAAACCCTAAATTATACCATCTCTAGGAAGGTTTGCGACTATGGATCCAAGGTCGAAATCCTCATCGAAATCCAAATCGATTGCAATTTCGATGAGGATTTGGATTTGGATAATGAGTAAATCTTTCAGACCTTCTTAGATTTGGTATTATATTCACATTGAGACTCCTTAATATGAATTTCTTATTCATCAAAGACAAA
>CAZTSB010000086.1:0-13327 GCA_964616435.1 uncultured Puniceicoccaceae bacterium
GAACCCCAAATTTTTCTATCAGCTATTGAGAGGTTATGTTTCTCTACACCGAATAGATCTGCGTGCTGAGCGAGCAAGTGCTTGTCAGGAACATTCAAGGACTACTTACGCGTATACTTAATCTCCATGCTCATGTACTCTTCGCCATTCGGATCCAAAGTGTAGCTTTTGTAAACACTGTGATCATCGTCCAGGATGGTCCACTCGGATCTGTAGTAGCGATCTTTTTCACCAGACATGGCACAAGAGTGTTGACCTTTGAGATTCAAAGTTTTCGTCGACGCATCATAGTCACCGGATGAAGCCATGATGCCCGTTGCCATATTATCCAGCCATGTTGTGACGTATTTCCCTTTTACATTATCATAACCGGTAAAGCCCAGACCTTCGAATTTGGCATCCATCCATGGTCCTTCAATGACTTGCCTGAGAAAGCGTCCGTTATAAACAATGGTATTTTTCATTGTGCCGGTCATATCCTGGGGCGGTGCATCGTGAGACATTTTAAATATGCCGGTATATGTCCAATCGCCCACATATTGTTCCAATACCTGATGCTTTTCATTCGGAGTCATCAGCTCCATTGCTTTCATCATCTCAGGTGACATTGCAGGTTCTTTGTCCGCATGGTCAGAGCCGAAAGCTGTGTGTATCTGTAAAATTGCAGCGGCTAATACGATGATTCTATTTTTTAGTTTCATGTGAATATATGGAAGGTTAATGCATTTAATTCACTTAAATCTGTTAAATTGCTTTGTGACAAATGACAAGACATTCTGAGTAGTCACCAAACGTGCCTGCTACAAAATCGAATTGTACTTCGGGTTTGATTGACCTCCGGGTTGAAATTTCCTGTCAGGCCTTACTGTTTTTCTTCCGGGAATTTGCGAAATTCATCTGTGAGCATACCTGAATATCCCCAGTTTTCTTCATCGATCTCATCAATTACGATGTGAATATGCTCAGGGCTTTTACCGAGATGTTTTACGAGTGATTCTGTAAAGTCACTCACTAATGCCTTTTTCTGCTCCCGGGACGCCCCCTTGGTTATTTGCAAGTTAATGTATGGCATGATGCTTATTACATGTGTCAAAGTGTGAAATGACGTTAGATTCAAACTCCTTCGATTCTCTTTAAATAGTGGGGAGCGGCAACGGGTTCCAGGCTATGTCGCTTCTTAAAATCCAGATTCTCAATCCACGTTTTCAGGCTTTGAGCTTTCGCTTCCAGTTCAGAATCCTGCGTTGCCTTAATCCCTTCGTAGTCTCCAGGGATGACTCCGTGTACGATATAAGGTGGCATCCAGTCCATACCGCATAGATAAGCGGTTTGTTGAAGTGGGCGTAGTAATTCTGACATTGTAAAGTTATTATAGCCACCGGACCGGTATGACCAATCGGGCCCGCCTGTTGTGATCACTGACAGCCATTTTTTACCCTGCAGTGCCGTGCCTTCTTTGGGTGGATAAGCAAATCCATATGTAAGCACTTTATCTTCCCATTCTTTCATGAGCGCCGGAGTCGAATACCAATAAAATGGATGTTGAAAAACAATCAGATCATGTTCGACCAGAAGCTTCTGTTCCTCCGTTACATCAATTTTGAAGTCAGGGTATAACAGGTATAAGTTCCTGAAGGTTACAGATGTGAGCGACTCTGTAACAGAGGCCAGCGTTTTGTTCCCTCGGGAGTTTTCGATGTTTTCATGGAATAGATTCCAAAGTATTTTTAAATCCTGCATTGCTTTTCTCAAATATAGAAGGTCGCGGAATCTGTGCAGAGCGCCGCCGTTGGAAACGCTGTCTGATTATTTGTTTAACTTTCAGTGCCGTTGTTGAATCTGTTCCTGAATTTTCTGCTGAACCTCCTGCTGCTGTATGAATTGCAGTTGCTGCTGCTGTTGTTGGATTTGTTGCTGCTGCTGAATTAAACTTAGAGCTTCGAGCTTGGCCCGGGATTCCATAATTTCTGTTTCTTTTGCTTCTTTCTCTGCAACTTTTGAAACCAAAACCTCAAATTGTTCCGCTAATTCGCCATCAAGAGCTTCGACGTTTCCGGATGATCGAACTCTGGATTGCAGTTCCTTAACTCTTTTTTGAGCCTCTTCCAGATCTTTAAGCCTTGTTTCAGCAAGTAATCTGAGATGCTCCAGTTCTGTTTCTTTTTCTTTGAGCGTTTGAACCTGTTGTGCAATGTTTTCCGCTTGTTGGTTCAGTTGGGTTTTAAGCGCCTCATTGCTGTTGGCAAACAGTTGTAGTTCGTCGTACTGAAGGGTGAAG
Source organism: uncultured Puniceicoccaceae bacterium (assembly GCA_964616435.1). Taxonomy (GTDB): domain Bacteria; phylum Verrucomicrobiota; class Verrucomicrobiia; order Opitutales; family Coraliomargaritaceae; genus Lentimonas. Next base: position 2,279 of record CAZTSB010000086.1, read on the forward strand.
TTTTCCGCCTTATAGGCTACGTAAGTTAGTCCGCACGTGACGACTAACAGGCAGATGCTGACGCTGTGCCAGAAGGTCCTGGGTATGCTTTCAAGATTCATATAATTGCTTTCCCTGAAAAGATTGACGTCAAAGACATTTAACCTGTGGCTGAGGCGTAACGCACGTGGACAGCCATAGAGAGCGATGAGAACTCAAAAGCTGATAGGTCATGGTGATATGATGCTGACTTATCAGCTAATAGACGTCGAGTCGAAAATCGATCTTACAATCCAAGCAGATTGATTCCTGCTCGAATCCAGATCGGAATCGTCAGGAAACTCAACAGAGTCGTGCTTAGTACGATTTTGAAAGCGATATTTGGAGATCCGCCATAGTGTTGTGTAAGTACGATTGGAAAGACCGCGCAGGGCATTGCTGCCTGAATTATGATCACTTTTTCAAGTTCGGTTGATAGCGGTAGCAGGAATGCCGAGATGAGCAGAATTGCAGGCATTGCAAATAGTCGCACGACGGCGGCCGATAACGGAATTTTGAATTCAGTAAATAGTTTGATACTGGGCTTCTGGTCGGCAAAAAGCGCTCCAATCAAAATAAGACCCAGTGGAATGGCACATTGCCCGAGTAGCCGAGTTGCTTTGAAAACAAATTCCGGCAACTCCTGGTCAAATCGAAAGTAGTTAATCCAGGTAGCTAGCAGGATTGCAATGATAGGCGCACTGATGATGCGTCCCAAGAGTGATTTGGAATCTTTGGGCGAAAGGATAAACCCCACACCGAGCATCCAGAGTGCGATCTCCACCCCAACATTGTAAATCAGCAGGATTCCGATGGTTTCTTTATCAAACAGTAGCTCAGTGATCGGCAGTGCGAAATAGATCGAATTTTGAATTCCGGTAATAAATGTAAACGTTCGCCTGTCTGACTGAGACACTGCTTTGAGTTTATTGGCAACAAACCAGGCAATGGTGAATCCAAGAACAACGGTCCCAATGCCTAAAAGTGGCGGCACGATAAGGTTGGCCTTACTGCGTAAAACATCATTTCCAAGAATATTGCTGAAGATCAGGGCAGGGTAGAGCAGATTAATCACCAGTTTCATCAGGCTAAGATCCGCATTGTTGTCCAGCCAGCCAAATAAGCGTGCGAGCGTACCACAGCCAATAAGCAAAAAAATCGGTACAACCGCTAAAAGAACCAGATATGTTGCTTCCATAATTAAATAACTAACTTAAGATGCGCTTCAACGTCGCTTCAGAGATGGGTTCGTAAGCTCGATAAGCGCTTTTTGCAGATTTCAGCGCCTGGGGGAATTGGGCGTGTTGCTCAGGGGTTTCAAACTCAAATCCGAGCAGAGCGCGTCCAACACGTTCGCCCGAATAGACGTAATTGAAATAACAGAGATTTGCATGCGGACTCACTGAACTTAGAAAATCAGCCAGAGCGCCCGGGCGCTCGTGAAATTCGAGCGTGATGAAGTAGGGCAGATGTAGCAATTGTGCTTCGTAAGGTATCAGGCGAAAAATCACATCGGCTTCCGAAGTGACTTCCTCATATGTGTACCCTCCGGCATCGAGCGACTGTTTTAGGAGTTCAAATTGCTTGGGGTCCACATCAAAGCCGATGACAGGTTTTGCCTTATCCGGACGGGTCTTGCCGTATTGAAAGTCGACGATATTGATTGTTTTCGGAAGCCCTTTAAGTAAGGTGTGCATGGCGCCGGGTCTTTCATTGATAACAATTTGTAAAAAGCGTCTATGCGAGGCGCCAACGGCAGCGCGCCGGGAAATGAGCGCCAGTTGCTCAAAATCCATATTTGCGCCGCAGAGAATGCTCAGGACACGTTTTCCCTTCAATTCGGAGCGCTGCTGCAGGATTCCGGCAACTCCCATCGCGCCTGACGGTTCGGGGATACACCGCAACTGTTCCCATAGAAACTGAACGGCCGCAGATACTTCGTCATTGCTGACGGTCATCCACTCATCAATGACTTCCGAACAGACTTTGTGAGTCAGCCGGCCCACTCTGTTCACGGCTGTGCCATCACAAAAAATGTCTACTTTCTCAAGGTCAACCGGATGACCGGCCTTGATGGCTGCCGCCATTGATGCCTGGTCGACACCTTCGACACCAATAATGCGGATGTTGGGGAAATTCATTTTCAGCCAGGTCGCCGTGGCTGCTGCCATGCCACCACCGCCCACCTGTAGGAAAGCAACGTCGAAAGGGCCTTTGCCAGACATGATAATCTCATCAGCCAGAGTACCCTGACCCGCCATTACGGCAAGGTCATCGTAGGCGTGTATGTAGGCAAGGCCTTCTGCTTCTGCATGAGCAAAGGCGGCCGAACTTGCTTCATGATAACTGTCCCCGGTCAGACGGATTTCAATCAACGGACCGCCATGTTTTTTTACAGCCGTCTGTTTCATCTGCGGGGTTGCCAAAGGCATGAATAGAGTCGCCCGTGTACCAAGCTTTCCGGCAGCGATGGCAACTCCCTGAGCATGATTGCCAGCCGAGGCGGTGACAACGCCTTTTTCCAGTTGTTCGGGAGTTAGCTGTGCCATGCGATTGTAAGCGCCACGCCATTTGTAAGCGTGGATTGTTGAAAGATCCTCACGCTTGACGAAGATGGTCAGATCATCAAGTTCGATTGCGTCCAATGGGGTCGCCTGACCAATTTCGTAGATACGACGACGGGCGAACAGTATTTCCTGACGCAGGGAGCGTAAGAGTGATTCCATTACAACAGTTCAATTATCTTTACACTTTGGAACAAGAACTGTTTTTAGTTTAAACAAATTATGTTGTGTGGCTTAAACATCTCTTCAGCTAGCACATGCATTCGCATAAAACTCTGGCGCTATAAATAACGATTTGAGGCAGTTTTTATTAATTTCTATTGTCGTTCTCATTGGAGGGCTTTTCGTCGGCGGTTCCAATTATTTCGATCATCATATTATTAGGGAATTGTGGGAATCCGGACACTTTGTATTGTTCTCTTTTTCATCGTTTTATCTGTATACTTATTCAAGGCTCAATCGGATTGAGGAAATCAAGCGTTTGATAATCATACTTGGAATACTGATTGTTGCCGGGTTTATGGCTGAGGTAATGCAATTGTGTGTCGGACGTAAATTTGAGACGAAGGATTTGCTTAATAATCTGTCTGGGACACTTGCGGGGTTGTTGATCCCTTACTTGCGTTTTAAAGCGAATCCGGGCCGGACTGTCCTGCTTTGGCTACTATTTATTTCCTTGGCCTTTTTTTCCAATAGACCGTTGCTATCCGCGATAGTCCGGGAAGTAAGGCTGCGGCAGAATTTTCCAGTCCTGTCAGACTTTGAAACACCTTCCCAATTAGAGTGGTGGCAGGATAATATGGCCAGACTATCCATTTCTGATTCAACCGTTAAGCATGGCAAATTTTCCATGCGCGTAGAATTATTTCCTGGAAAATATCCTGGCATTACGCTCATGCATCTGCATCGAAACTGGCAGGATTATCAGTTCATTGAACTGAGCATTTATCTGAATTCGGAGCATCCAATCAATCTTGTAATGAGAGTCCATGACCGGCAGCATCCCAGCTCCGGCTACGATTACCATGATCGCTTCAATGACACTTTGTCACTGAGTTCTGGCTGGAATGATTTTTCATTGTCGTTACATTCAATCCAGAATGCACCGGATGGACGATCCATGGATATGAGAAAAATTACATCCTTAGCCCTGTTCGCAGTTGACCTGCAACAAAACACCACACTCTACATCGACAATGTGCAGTTGGTAAGCAAATTGTAATTTTGTTATGTCCAAAAACTGAAATTCCTGACAAAATTCCATGAAATCCGTCTCGACAAACTGCTCAAGGTTAAGAACCCTCGAGAATTTACTTTAATGAGCAGACAATCATGCAGGAAGATCTAACAGCTATTGTAAACGATGTGCAGGCAAATGTGCCAACCATAAGGACGCGAGCAGAGTTCGAAGCATATAAGGCAACGATTTCCGGCCCGAACGGTTCGCTCACCCAGGTGATGAAACGCATGGGTAGCATTCCCAAAGAGGAAAAGCCGGCAATGGGAAAGCTCATTAACGAAGCAAAGACGACCATTAACGGGCTTTTTGCGGAAGTTATCCAAAGTCTCGAAACTGCCGAACTTGCGGCAAAACTGGGCCCGGCGATCGATCCAACACTCCCGGCAATTGATTCGGATCGGGGGACGCAGCATCCGATATCGCAGGTGCGGCGAGAGATCGTTTCTCTTTTCAGGCGCATTGGATTTTCAGTTGCCGAGGCGACTGAGGTGGAGACCGAGTATCACTGTTTTGATGCCTTGAATATTCCCGGCGACCATCCGGCGCGCGACATGCAGGACTCGTATTACATGCCATCCGATCTAAAGGTCAGCAATGTCGGCAAACACGCAGACGAGAATTATTTGCTCCGAACACATACATCGACCGTGCAAATTCGCACGATGCTCAAGGAAAAACCACCGATCCGTATCGTCGCTCCGGGCCGCTGCTTTCGACGCGACACGCCCGACGCGACACACAGTGCCAACTTTCATCAGATTGAAGGTCTGTATGTAGATGAGGATGTTACACTCCTGGATCTCAAAGCTACGCTGGATCACTTTGTGAAAACCCTGTTTGGACCCAAGGCGAAGACGCGGCTGCGACCCAGCTTTTTCCCGTTCACCGAACCCAGTTTTGAGATGGACTTTTACTCGCCGGATTTAGGCAAGCTCAGCAACAAATGGCTCGAGATTATGGGATGTGGCATGGTTGATCCGGAAGTTTTTAAGGCCGTTGAGATTGATCCCAAGGTGTATACAGGTTTTGCCTTTGGCCTGGGCATTGAACGTATCGCGATGATTTTGCAAGGCGTCGATGATATCCGTTATTACTACCAGAACGACGTCCGTTTCCTGAAGCAGTTCGCATAGATCGGGTATTGATTTAACCGCGGAGTTCGCAGAGGACGCTGAGATGAATGAGTCGAGTGATACAATTATTGGGGCTGCTATTGAAGTTCATGAAGAACTGGGGCCTGGGTTGCTTGAGAGTTCCTACGAAGCCTGTCTTGCGTACAAATTGAATAATAAAGGCATCGAAGTTATCCTACAGAAGAAGCATCCGATCAACTACAAAGGATTGAAAGTCGATGAGGCCTATCGGATTGATTTATTTGTAGAAGGTAAAATCATTCTCGAACTCAAAGCTATTGACCAGCTTGGCAATGTTCACATGGCTCAACTCCTCACCTACCTTAAATTATCCGGCTGCACATTAGGCTACTTGATGAATTTTAATGTATCTCTTATGAAAGATGGTATTCGTCGCGTGGTAAATAATCACCCAAAACTCTCTAAATAAAAAACTCTCAGCGTTCTCCGCGAACTCTGCGGTTAAATCGTATCCTTCCAAAGATGAAAATATCCTACAATTGGCTCAAAAACTATATTGAACTAAATGAAACCGAGCACGCGCCTGACGTGCTTGCTGAAGTGCTGCCGTTTCTTGGCTTTGAGATTGAGGAACAACTGCAACTGGGGCCGCCGCTGCTTGACAATGTAGTAGTGGGCGAGGTTTTGGACTTTGGTCAGCATCCGGACGCGGATCGCTTGCGCTGTTGCAAGGTTCGTGTCGATTCATCAGAAAATGTCCCACTTGATATCGTTTGCGGCGCTAAAAACTTCGTTGCGGGTGATCGGGTTGCAGTCGCTTTACCCGGCGCTATTCTGCCGGGAAATTTCAAGATCAAGAAGTCCAAACTGCGTGGACAGACTTCTGAAGGAATGATGTGCTCGGCAAAAGAGCTTAAAATCGGCGAAGATCATGATGGCATTTTGATTCTCGATAAAGACATTCCACTGGGGATGTCGATCAACGATGTTTTTACGGATGGTGATACGGTTTTTGATCTGGAAGTGACTCCGAACCGCGCGGATGCGCTGAGTCACATCGGAATTGCCCGTGAGCTTGCCGCACGTTTTGGCCTCACGGTGAAGCATCCGGAAATCAAAGCGGATGTTGGTAAAACGACCGATGGTACGTCTGCATTGCTGGAAAGTGTTGAGATTGAAACACCCGAAGTGTGTCCGCATTACACCGCTACCTGTATTAAAGGCGTCAAAGTCGGTCCAAGTCCGAAATGGTTAAAGCGGGCAATTGAATCCATCGGACTGCGCCCGATTAACAATGTCGTCGACGTGACCAATTACGTACTTCACGAAACCGGACAACCCTTACACGCATTTGATGCAGCCAAGATTCGCGGTGGCAAACTGTACGTTCGGAATGCCAAAGGGGGCGAGTCGATCATCACCCTGGATGAAAAAGAACGCACGCTTTCGGCAGACATGGCAGTGATTGCCGATGCGGAGCGCCCGCTGGTGGTCGCGGGTATTATGGGATCGCTGGATGCGGAAGTAGACGATGCTACGGTCAATGTCGTTCTCGAAGCCGCATATTTTAATCCGAGTTCAGTGCGTTCGACTGCACGCAAGCTAAAGCTCTCCAGTGACAGTTCCTACCGGTTTGAACGCAGTGTCGACCCTCAAGGTGTTGAGACTGCTGCGCTGCGTGCGATTGATCTGATCCTGGAAGTTGCCGGCGGAGTTGTTGAGGGTGAGATGCTGGTTGTTGGCAGTCCGGTTGAAACGGTTGATACGATACAAATTCAGCCGGGTGCCGTTCGCAAATTTGTTGGTTTTGACGTGAGTGATGCTGAGATACGTAAGGCTCTGGAATCGCTCGGTCTGGCAGTGTCCGTTCAGAATGATGATGCGGCAACATTCTGGGATGTCAGCATTCCTTCCTTTCGTGGTGATTTGCAGCGCGATGTCGATTTGTTCGAAGAGTTTATCCGCATCTATGGCACAGACAAAATTCCCGAATCAGCAGTGATCGCACGTGGTATCAGTCACGACGATAACCGCATCTACACGTTCAATGATGCAGCTGCCGACTATCTGACGGGCCAAAACTTTGACGAAGCCTACCTGTATTCACTCCGCGACCCGGAGGAGACGAAACACTTTTTCGGCGAGGAACTGTTCAAATTACTGGCGCTGGAAAATCCCTTGCAAAGCGATCAAAGTCACTTGCGACCGTCATTGATTCCCGGCTTGCTGGATGTGCTGAAGCTCAACAACGCTCGCGGCACAGGCGCCACTCGTTTTTTTGAGAGCGGTCACGTCTATCGTGAAATAAAAGGCGAACTGGTAGAACTCATTTCAGTTGGATTTACCATGATTGCCGACCCGATTGACCGCAACTGGCGTCAGCGCGAAAGAGTGGATTTTTACACAGCGCGTACAGTGACCAATAATATTCTCGAATTGGCCGGTGTCGATCCAGCCAAGCTCAATTATAAGAGAATCGATGAATGCAAACTTTGGCAAAGTGGGCAGTCTGCCTGCGCGGGTGAATTCGGCAAAATGGGCTTCGAAAGTTGCGTCGGTTTGCTCAACGTGGAAACACTCAAAACCCGCTGGGAAATCGATGATCTCGTTTTTGCCGGATCGATTCTGTTCAGACCGGATTTGTTTGATCGCAAAGTCAAAAGCTCCCGTCACCGGGAAATCAGCAATCAGCCCGCTTCGGCCAAAGACCTGGCGCTTATCGTGGATCAAAGCGTTCTAGCCGGTGACGTTGAAAAGGACATTGCCCGATTTGCCAAAAAAGCTACACAAGGCTTCGACTGCGAAACGGTCCATATCTTCGACGTATACGAAGGCGAGGGCCTTCCCGAAGGCAAGAAGAGTCTTGCAGTCACCATGAGCTTCCGTGCCGCCGACCGCACTCTGAAGGATAAAGAGGTTAATGCAGCCTTTGAAGTGATTCAGAAATTGATTTCTGAAAAAACGAGTTATCAGATCAGGAAGTAACTACACGGGAAGTCCGATAGACTGACTGCTAGCTTATAACTCCTTAAGCACGGCCGGTGTAGGACTTGTCGGAAGTACTGATCTTGATGACATCTCCCTCTTTGATAAACAGGGGCACCTGAACGGTAAGACCTGTTTCGAGCTTGGCCGGCTTTTGTACATTGCTGGCTGTATCGCCACGAACTCCTTCGGGGGATTCCACCACTTTCATTTCAATAGATACCGGAAGTTCGATCGAAATTGGTGTGTCATTGACGTGAAGGATGCTGTAGGTCTGCGTTTCAACAAGAAATTCCTCCGAGCCCTCAACCAGAGAATCATCCAGAAGAATATCTTCATAAGTATCCGGATTCATAAAATGGTAACCATCACCGTCTTTGTAGCTGTATTCGAGTTTGACCATGTCGGTATGCATGATCTCAACCGAATCGGTCGTGCGTATCTTGGTGCTGGTGCTGGAGCCGGTATTTAGATTGCGCATGGAGACCTGCATGAAGCCAGCCTGACGGCCCTGAGTACGATGCTGTACATCGAGCACGAGATGAGGGGCGCCCTGATAGTTGATAACCTTGCCTTTGCGAACGTCTGTTGGAGATGCCATAGTTGTAATCTTTAAAGTGTGTGTACTCTCTCAATTTCAGAACAGTACTGTCAATGATTCGTTAAAGGTTTCTTTTTGACGAGATAGTGTTACAGGCGAGTCAACTGGAGACTTGCCCAGTGAGTTCTTTCAGCAGGTTGGCACAGCCATCCTGAATCATATCAAGCACTCTTTCAAAGCCACTTCCGCCTCCATAATAAGGGTCGGGTACTTCAGTTCCGTCTCGTTGAGTGCAATAGTCGCAAAAGAGTTTGATTTTGGAATGCAACTGCCCTGATGGATCCAGTGATTTGGCATCCCGCAAATTTTCCTTATCCATTGCGAGTATAAGATCGAATTCAGCTAAATCCTCTCGTTTCAACTGTCGTGCCGTGCCGATTATCGGAATACCGCGCAAGCGTAGGGATTGTTGCATGCGCCGATCGGGAGGTGAGCCTACGTGAAAACCAATGGTGCCTGCGGAATCAATTTCAAACTGGTCGGAAAGCCCGGCTTGATCTACCAGATGTTGAAACACGCAGTGCCCGGCCGGCGAGCGGCATATGTTGCCCATGCACAAAAAGAGAATGCGTTTCATGATATTATTCGAACCTTAGTGTCTTTATCTCAAATTCAAAGTATAAATTTGGTATTCAACGTTCAGCTTCCAATGCTCAATATTCAACGTTCAAATCAGGTCTCAGGCTCCGAAAAGTGCAATATGTTCATCAGCGACCCGCTCCAGATCTTCGATGAAGACCACCTTGCCCAGTGCTCCGCGTATTTTTCGCGAGTTTGGCATTTCTTTGGTCAGGCCGATGATTTTGGGTCGCATCCAGCGAATGTCCTTGTGGCGCTGTTCGCGAAATGGTCGAGCCATGATTTTGCGCGTATAATCCAGAATGGTTTCCCATCGCCTGGCAATGGTTGGAGGGTCGGGTACGGTGCCGTGCTTGAGATAGTGCTTGATGTCTCGAAAAATCCATGGGTAGCCCAGCGCCGCACGACCGATCATAAGTCCTGCACATTTGGTGTGCTCACGAATGTGGATTACATCATGGGCGTTGCGGATATTTCCATTGCCGATTACCGGGATGTTAAGTGCTTCGGCAACCTCTGCAATTAGTATCCAGTCGGCCTCACCACTGTAGCCTTGGACTTTGGTGCGCCCGTGGATGGTCAGCGCCTGAGCGCCTTCATCCTCGACAATATGGCCGACTTCATGTGCAACGAGCGATTTGTCGTCCCATCCGGTACGGATTTTCACAGTCACCGGAGTTTCCGGAATCGCTTTTACAACTGCTTTTGTGACGGCGCCGAGTTTTGCCGGATTTCGCAGCATGGAAGAGCCGGCATCCATGCAGATGACACGTTCAGCCGGACAACCAAAGTTAAGGTCGATGAAGTCCGGTTGCAGGCGATCCACGAGGAGCCGGGCCGCATCCGCCATAGAATTAGGGTTTGAGCCAAATATTTGTATGCCCATTGGGCGTTGCTCTTCAGTAAAGTCTACGGTTTCCCATAGCCTGGGATCTTCGCGGTTAAGGGCATCCGCCTGGGCAAATTCAGTGACCATGACGTCGGCGCCTTGATCTTTGCAGAACTGACGAAAGACGACATCAGTGACTCGTGCCATCGGAGCCAGATAAAGCGGAAATGCGTTTTGTTTAAGCCAGGGGAGCATATGAAATTTGAGCTATTTTCCAGATAACCGGAACATCAATGACAGTACGCTTTCATAAAGCATGGATTAAAGTATGGACAAAACATAATAAAGTCCTAGCTTAGCAACTTCATTAAACAAATAAAATCATGAAAAAATATCTATTAATTCCTATACTTTTCATCGCTGCATTTGCAGTTTCATATGCAGGCTGTGGTGGCGAGAGCTGTGGTGGCGATAAAGAAGAAAAGAGCTGCTGTAAAAGCGATTGCTCCAAATCCGATAAGGAAAAATGCGATAAAGAAAAGTGCGACAAGGAAAAATCCGATAAAAAGTCTTGTTGCCCAAAAGAAAAGTAAACGTTTCTAGCAGCCTGTTGGGTCTAAGTTCCGATTGACTTTCTGAGAAACAACCCCGGTAGGTACATTCTAGAACAATTAGCTTTCGAGTAATTTACTAACTCGGTATTATCGCAGTTTAATTGTTTTTTGCGGTTGAGAAGATGGCTTTGTGCTTTATGCACAAAGCCATCTTCATATCTTGCGTCCTCGATCTCTTGAATAATACCAAATCTAAGAAGGAAGTATTCATTGAGTTGAGACTGAGGGTGCTTTAAAGCGGACTTATTGAGAATGAGCAGAGATTGCCGTCTAAGTCCGACAGTCCCAAGAAGGTCTGAAAGATTTACTCATTATCCAAATCCAAATCGTCATCGAAATCCAAATCGATTTGGATTTCGATGACGATTTCGACAAACGAGTGAAACCATCAAACCTTTTGAGAAATGGTATTAGAACTCCATCAAGGCCCTCTCGACGGAAAGTTACAAACCAACGCCTTACCGAGGATACGCTAACACCGAGACTTTCGGCGATGAAATTCAAGGATATTTCACCATTAAATCC
>CAZTSB010000087.1:0-4189 GCA_964616435.1 uncultured Puniceicoccaceae bacterium
TGCCCGAGTGTGAATACGTCCTTTTTCCTTAGGAGAACAGGCGGAACCGTCTTTGCGAACTATCTGCACCTGTGCATGTTCCAACGGAAGCCCCACACTTGAATTGCCGGAAAGGAAGTCATCAACAGGCAAAGCGGTTACCATGGCCGCCGTTTCAGTCATCCCGTAAGTCGATACGACCGGCAAGTGAAGCTCCCTGACTCGTGCTTGCAAAGCAGGCATCATTGGCGCTCCTCCCAGAAAAATCGCCTTCAAATGGCCAAGCCAGTCTGCAACTACCTTCCGTTCAAGCATTCGCTGGAGCTGTGTTGGCACCAGAGAGAGACACAGTTTTTCTGCATCCATTATTGAAAATTGTCCCGGCTGAAAGGCCTTCAGGTTGGTAAACGCAATTTTCCCTTCGGATGTAAACGAGCGCAGCAACTGCATCAGTCCACTCACATGATACAACGGCAGCATACAGCAGGAATAAACCGTTTCGGATCCTATAAATGAACAAAATCCCTCGCAAGCAGCCGTTAGTGTCTCCCAGGTATGAATGGCAAGCTTTAGCCTGCCTGAACTGCCTCCGGTCGGGATTAGGATCGTTCCGGGTCGAGGGTTGTTTGTCTCTGAGGCCTGCATTTTGGAAATCTCCGGGTCTCCAAAGACAACAGCCGGATTGACCTGCTTGCCCAACTGCTCCCACTCAGATTGTTGCCAGTTTGGATTTGCCAGAATTGTCGGCACACCCATGTGGGTCGATGCAAAAAAGGCGGCAGCGAATTCGATCGGATTCGGCTCTGCAATCAGAACGCCCTGCTCATTTGCGGATTCAATGATCGCTTCTATCCGCGCAATGTATCCTTGCACACGTTGCCAGAAGTGCAGGCCTGAAATGCCGTCGATCAAATTGCGTTTTAAAGTATCTAACTTAAATGCCGGAGGCGCCGTTTTCATAATGCAAAAAAATTATAGCTAAGCCTAAAATTATTTGAACAGATTGTGCATTGGGCAGCACCGTCCCCGCTTCGCTCTGTAAGCTTCGCAGGGCACGGCCCGGTGCGCACCAGCGTCGTGTAATGCGTTTGAATCTTCGTGCGGCGCGAGGACGCGCCGGCGCTACCTTTTTTATTCGACATTCGACATGTTAATTACACCCAGTATGTTGCAGGGATCTGAATCGCTGAAGGTGCTCAAAACTCTACCCTTTGTTGTGTGCTGCTTTTTTCTGAACAATTTTGGGGCGTTTCTCCGGATGCTTGCGATTGATCTCGACAGCGTTTTCTCCCATCTTTCGCACACGCGCCTCATGTTGCTGCTGATCACTCTGTCGCGGCACGTAGTCGATGCCGGTTTCCCCTTCTTGATAACGCCGCTCTTTACCCACCAGATCAAATCGGACCGGACAACCGCTGAGACGAAACTCGTGGATGATTGCCCGCTCCAAATAGCGCCGATAGGCAGGATCCAGCCGCTCAATACGATTACAAAAGAGACGGATCTGCATTGGGCGCGAATCGGTTTGCACTGCGTAGAAGACCTTAAAACGTTTAGTGCCGACAATCTTGGGAGCCCGTGCTTCAAACAGGGACTGGATCAGTGCATTCAGCTTGCCGGTTGGGATTTTCATATCGAGCGTTGCGGAAACGGCTGCTGCGGTTTCCAGCATCGACTCGATTCGAAACCCCGTCTCTGCAGAGACAAAGAGCACCGGAGGATCCGGCAGGAAAAACATCTCCCTGCGCAACGACTTTTCGTAGGATTCCAGAAAGTGTTTCAATGATCGGAAACCTTCGATAGGCTCCTGCTTCCACTGTTGGATAATCAGGTCCCACTTGTTGACGACAACAACGAGCGCACGCCCTGCATCCAAAATAGATCCTGCAATTGCCTGATCCTGCTTGGTCACACCGGCAACCGCATCAATCACCAGAAAGACGACATCGGAACGCTGCATCGCCTGCTGCGAGCGAACACTTGAAAAGAACTCTACAGGGCTGTCCACTTTGCTCCTCGAACGTAAACCGGCAGTATCCGCCAGGCGGAATTTCAATTGCTCTCCATCCTTATGCGCATAATCCATATCCAGTTCCACGGAATCACGCGTCGTACCGGGCACATCACTCACGATCAGACGCCTGGAATTTAGAAGGCGATTGCCAATCGAAGATTTGCCGACATTGGGCCGCCCAAAAAGGGAAATTCGTATACGTCTGAGTTCAGCATCCGCATCGCTGACAGCTTGTGTCAACTCACCTAATTTGTCTTTGATCGTTTCCACCAGGTCCGAAATGCCACGCCCATGCTCGGCAGAAACCGGAAAGACATCCCCTAATCCAAAGCGAGTGAACTCATAGGCGTTATCCTCATCCGCCAATGAATCCGCCTTGTTGGCAACAAGAACAACTTCGCTGCCACACCGGCGCAGCTTCTCTGCAACCATTTCGTCCAGTGCGGTAATACCCTGCCGGACATCGACCACCAACAAAACCACTGTCGAAGCCTGAATCGCAAAATCGACCTGTTCCTCGGCGGCCTGAGCTATTTTCTTAGGCGTCATCTCCAGCTCCATACCGAGCCCGCCAGTGTCCAGAAGCACAAAATCATTATCTACTTCGGCAGACACAAGATCGCGAGTTACGCCCGGCATGTCATGCACGATCGACAGCCGCCGTCGGCAAAGCCGGTTAAACAAACGACTCTTCCCTACATTTGGGCGTCCCACGATGGCGACAGTTCTACTTGGATCAATCATAGCTGAGGAGAAAAATGTTTTAAACATGGGTATCCGCAAATATCCAACCTTATTCTTACTTTTATCAAATTAAACCTCTTATCATGAAAGTAGAAGTAGGATAATCCAAAGAATTTCGCAAGTTTACAACCGCAGGAAATCCTTGAATTGCCAACCGCTTGAACATAGACATCTTTCGCGGATAACTAATCTTGCAAAAGATGCCTGGCACTTAGTAACTCGATAATCAACCCCATGAAACTAATCATACAAATCCCCTGCTACAATGAGGAAGCGACTTTACCGGAAACGCTGGCAGCATTGCCAAAGTCCATCCCTGGTTTTGATCGTGTTGAAACTCTGGTAGTTGATGATGGTAGTGAGGATGGGACAGCCGCTGTTGCCAGAGAGCATGGAGTCGATCACATCATATGTTTAAAAAGACATAAAGGTCTGGCAAAGGCATTTATGGATGGTGTCGAAGCCTGTTTGAATTTGGGGGCAGACGTAATCATCAATACCGACGCTGACAACCAGTATAATGCAGAGGATATTCCGAACTTGCTTGAGCCTATTTTGAAAGGTGAGGCCGATTTTGTTATTGGTACACGCCCTATCGAATCCGTTGAACATTTTAGCTGGATGAAGAAAGTTCTACAAGTTTTGGGAAGTCGAATTGTTCGTGTAGCCAGTCAAACGTCGGTTATGGATGCACCCAGCGGATTTAGGGCGATTACCCGTGAGGCGGCTATGCGCCTGAACACCTTTAGCAGCTACAGCTATACGCTGGAAACCCTGATACAAGCCGGACATATTGGAATCGCTACTGCTTCGGTACCCATTAAAGTCAATGGAGAACAGCGATCGTCCCGTCTGGTAAAGAGTGTCTTTTCGTACGTTTTAAATTCGGCAATCACGATCGTTCGGACATATGCGATCTACAAGCCGTTTGCATTTTTTATGGGAATCGCCGTTTTGCTTTTCCTGCCCGGCTTTGCACTTGGTCTGAGGTTTCTGTATTACTTTTTTACCGGAGATGGTGACGGCCATGTGCAGTCGGTCGTTTTGTCAGTATTTCTAATGGGATCGGCATTCAATCTGGCAATTATGGCAATCATGACTGATCTGATCGCTGTAAATCGCCAGTTGCTGGAGAAGTTGGGCTATCGTCAGCAGTTGGTTGAAACGAAATCGGCAATGAAGAATTAGTACCTTACTTCTAAAATCCGTGCATGTTTAGCACAGATTTGTGCGGAGAATAAGACATTCAAAATCTAAAATTCAAAATTTAAAATTTGGCTCCGGCTCTGCTGGCTTGGGAATTAGCAAATGAGTCCTTATGGAATTTTGATTTCTGTGAGGTAGAGGGACAGTTCAAACGGTTTTACATCGTTATCCGGATAACCGGTGGTCTCAGTGCCTGAATAGGTTGTATGCAGGGTGTCAGACAGTTTTTGAGTGGAGAGTATCTCT
>CAZTSB010000088.1:0-11730 GCA_964616435.1 uncultured Puniceicoccaceae bacterium
TACCCCAAACAGTGCATTGCCATCTCACGACAAACAGCCTCCTGCTCACCAGGACGCTCAATGATCCCTTCAAAGGCATCGGCAAAAGCAATCTGAAATTCAATTAATTTTTTCAACGGCACCTTGCTGGCAGTCACAGCAAGTTTACCCAGATACCAGGGATTCTGAGTAAATACATTGAGGTTGCTCTTTTCCTCACTATCACCAAAATGCTTTTTGTAAGCACTTGCAGCTGCCTCAAGATCAGACTTTGCAATGCCCCACCCACCAAGCCGGATAGCGCCTGCATCCAGAAGTACGCGAAGTTGGATCAACAGACGATTGCGTGACTGCAAGCTGCCGAGCAGAGGGCGCGATTCACTATTGGTAAAAAAATGCCGCCGCAAAGCTTCCAGCGTCCAGTCCAGTTTCAAAGAATAAAACGCATCCACTGCTTCGAAAAAATCGGCATCGCCAAAGTTGGGAACCAGTTCCGTCACCAATCGCTCATCAATCGGCTCTTCACTTTTACCGATAAAAGTTATCAGTTTACGGGCTTCCGCAACCATCAAACGCGTGTTGCCATTAAGCTTTTCGATCATCAATTGCACGGCCTCCCGAGTGATTTTAACTTCTGCACGATCACACTCGCCCTGAATGATACGAGCGTAAGAACCAGCCGTGTCCTTGTCCGTGGCCAGTTCAGTGAATTCGGCATTCTTCTGACACCATTTGTAGAAACTCCGCACTTTGTATATCGGATGTGCAGTAATGAGAACGCGCACTTGATCCGGACTCAGGGCTTCGAGGACATCTTTTAATGTTTCTAGCAAATCGAGCGTGCCCTGTGCGTTCCCGGTCTGGCTGTTAGCCATAAAATTTACATCCTTCAGCCAGACGACTTTCTGATCTCCAAACAGCGAAAGTGTCTGCACAGCACTGATGAAACGGTTGATTACCTCTCCCACTTCGGCAACATTGCCCGCACGGCCATCAATCACTTCTTTCGCCAAGTCATCCACGATGTCCCTAGTCTGCTCGGCAAACCACTGCTTTCCACGCTCGGAAACCAGATAATCATCATCACCACAGATAAATGCGAATGCTTGTGCAGACATAGCTTGGACTTAAATGATAAATGACTATTCTAAATCGAAATCGTTATCGAAATCCAAATCCAAATCGAACTGTGCGAAAGGATCAATCGATTTCGATAACGATTTCGATTTAGAATATTACTGCTCATTACAGAACGCTACACTGCACTCAAAAACTCCTGCAGTTTGTACTTGCGAAGCTTGCGGCGCATCCAATCCAAAGCAGCCTGAACGGCACATGCTTTTACATCCAGACGGCCTCCTGTATAATGAACCGTCTTGCTCCAGGCGCCTACCGGTGAATGATAGCCAAAATGGATCGTACCTACCGGATTTTTCTCATTACCTCCTTTCGGCCCCGCAAAGCCGGTCACACTCAATCCGTAATCCGCCGAAAGTCGCTCCGCAGCACCTGATGCCAGTGCAACCGCACACTCGGCGCTTACCGCTCCATGCTGCTCAAGCAGCGATTCAGGCACACCCAGCAAAGCGACTTTAGTATCATTTGTGTAGCAAACGACACCACCCGCAAAAACATCGGAAATACCGGAAATGTCTGTAAATTCACCTGCAAGGGAGCCGCCGGTACACGACTCAGCGATAGCGACTCTTCGACCAAGAGCCCTCAATTCGTGATAAACAACCTGAGCAAGCGAACAATGTCCAAAACACACGAAATCTTCTCCCATCAGCTTGCGTATTTCCTGGGCAATCAGTTTTAGCTGCTCCGTTGTCAGCGAACCGTCACGACAACTTAGCCGAACATCGACCAGACCATAATGCACGCAATAAGCCACTCCCAGGCTTTTATACTTTTCAACAATCGGCTGCAGGATCCGCTCCACAGCAGACTCACCGACACCACAGGTACGCACCTGCACATAAGCATCACTTTCGCTGGTGAAGCCCTGCGCTTTCAAAAAAGGCAAAACCTGATTTTCAAACATCGGCTTCAGCTCATGCGTCGGACCCGGCAGCATAATTAAAATCTTCCCAGCTTGTTGATAAATAAGCCCCGGAGCCGTCCCGTGTTGGTTGTACAATACCTGACCACCTTCAAAATAGTGACACTGTTTCATGTGGTGCTTTCCCATTTTGCGACCCAGGCCCGCAAATCGCTCTTTTATCATTGCCTCGATCTTTGGATCGAAAACCAGATTTACACCAAAAACCTGAGCAATGGTCTCACGCGTCAGATCATCCGCTGTCGGACCAAGTCCTCCGGTTGTAATCACCAGATCAGACTGCTCCCATGCTTCCCTGAATCCACGTTGAATTTCAGAAACATCATCCATTAAAACACGACTCCGGGTTATGGAAATACCAGAACGCGCAAGTTGGCTCCCAAGATAGGTAAGGTGCGCATTCTCACGAATTCCAACAAGTAATTCGTCTCCGAAATTGATAACTTCAACTAAATGTGATTTTGACATGATGCAAGACGACTAAAACAGAAAGTCGTTTGATTTGTTTAGTAAAAATACAGTATACTATGACAGTTTTCTAAAAATGCCAGACACGGAGCCCATAAATTTAAAAGAAAAGGTTCGAAGCATTCCTCACAAACCGGGGGTCTATCTGATGAAAGACCGTCTCGGGCAAACAATCTACGTGGGTAAAGCAAAAGACCTGAAAAAACGTGTTTCCACATACTTCCAGGCTTCACGCAAACTGTTGGTCTCACAACCCAAAGTCCAGGCAATGATCGACCTGATATACGATTTTGACCTCATCATCGTAAACTCCGAAGCGGAAGCTCTGCTGCTCGAAGGGCAACTCATCAAGCAATACAAACCGCGCTACAACACTGTCTTCACCGATGACAAACACTTCCTCCTGGTGCGCGTCGACCTACGCGAAGCCTTGCCCCGCTTCC
The DNA here is from genome assembly GCA_964616435.1 of uncultured Puniceicoccaceae bacterium. Taxonomy (GTDB): domain Bacteria; phylum Verrucomicrobiota; class Verrucomicrobiia; order Opitutales; family Coraliomargaritaceae; genus Lentimonas. The sequence continues at coordinate 2,953 of CAZTSB010000088.1, forward strand.
GGCTCACACGCAACCGCACCGACCAACAATCGCGTTACTTCGGCCCCTTCGCACATGCGGCTCAACTGCGAAAAACCCTCGCTGAACTACGACGTAAATTCGGCATCCTGCTCGGTGATGCAAAGCCCGTTAAACTGGAAGACAATCGCTGGCGACTATACGATGACGCCCGTGCTGAACTCTACGAACATTCCAATGAAATCCGCGCCGAAGATTATCTCAACCGTGTCGAATCAGCATGTGCCTTTCTGGAAGGTCAGACCCGGGAGTGGCTTGCAGAACTCAAAGCGGAAATGCAAGTCTGTGCCGAAGCACGCAATTACGAAAAAGCCGCACAACTGCGAGACCGCATCACAGCGCTCAAGCAAACAATCGCTCGCACCCGCAAGTTTAAACGCACACTATACGACCCCACCCCGCAAAGTGAAATTTTGGAAACACTTAGGGAAAAGCTCTATCTCCCCAAAATCCCCAAGCACATGGAATGCTTCGACATTTCACACATTTCAGGCAGCTTTTGCGTGGCCTCCATGGTTGTGTTCACAGACGGAAAACCAAATCGCAAACAGTACCGCCGCTACAAGATCAAATCCTTTGTTGGCAACGACGACTTCCGAGCCATGCAGGAAGTTGTCGGACGCCGCTACCGTCGTCTGAACGATGAACAAAAGCCCTTCCCGGATTTGATCGTCATCGACGGCGGCGCCGGTCAGGTCAGCGCTGCCCTGAAGGCATTTCTTGAACAGGGACTCGAACCGCCCGAACTCATCGGTCTCGCCAAAAAGAAAGAAACCATCATTTTCAGCAACGGCCGCGAACCACTCAACCTATCGCATCATGATCCGGCTCTGCGCATGCTACAACATCTGCGTGATGAAGCACACAACTTCGCAAACCGCTTTAATGCCGACCTTCGCAGCGAGAAACTACGCGAATCCATACTTGATGACTTCAAGGGCCTCGGCTCTATCAAGCGACAGGCTCTGCTTCAGCATTTCGGCTCCCTAAAAAAACTACGCGCTGCTAGCGTTAAAGAAATCACACAAGTTGAAGGCATCGGCCCCAAAACAGCCGAACAACTGGTCGCTTTTTTGAACGTCGAACATTGAATATTCGACGTTCAAAGTTCTAAAACACCACATGCCCCTGATACCATTTCACAACAAACACACCCAGATTACTCATCGAATGTGCCAGCATACAGGGAAACAGAGAACGCTCCGGATTCCAGGGGCCAAACCTGAGCGCATAGAACCAGAGTGAATTCAAGAACAGTATAGCTGTCGTGAAGAACGCCTTAGGCGTCAGTATAAAACTAAAATCGGCCTGCCAAAACTTCCACGCTTCAACGTTTTCCGGATAGTCAAACTCCCAGAGATAGGGATGCAGCAATGCAAAGATCAGTGAAAAAGCCACACAACTGGAAATCAGCGCCGCTCGACCCCGATTCTCCACAACCAGAAAACCGCGAAAAATGACTTCCTCAACAATGCCAGCGCTAAGACTCGCAAATACAAAAAACCAGACTACATCACTTTGTTCGGACGAGATACCAAGAGCAATTTCTCCAAATGTTTCCACAGCCAGAATCACTAATGCTCCGATCACACCGATTATATACAAACCCATTGATGCGGAAGTCGCACCCGGCAGAGGTTTCGGGTTTGGCTTTCCGGACTTTTCCGCCAGAAAATCAGCTCGATACAAATGACCGACGTAAAGAGCGATTGCCACGTAAAACAGAATAGTTAAAGGAGACTCATCCATAGCCGAAAATTAAAAACCTAAATAATTCACTCAGTTAAATATGCCGTGAGTCTTCTTCGTCCTTTTCGGAATACCCACTATCCTGCCGATTGTGGTTCACTTTATTCTTCTTGGCGTAAATTTCATACACATCTTCGGCAGTCATGCCTAATACCTGCGCCAGAGATATTAGAAAATGGAAAAGATCGATCACTTCAACTTTCGCATTCTGTTCGTCAAACTTCTGATACTTCGCCCACCACTTCCAGGGGACAGAGTCCACCAGTTCGGAAAGCTCCTGCTGCATGGCGCGCGTATAATTCAAGACCCACTGAGTCTTATCCTCATCGGACATATCATCGGTACCGACACCAATCCGCTTGTTCAACGCTGCCTGAAGGTCAAAAAGTTCGTCAAGTTTATCCATACCCGATTGCTTACGACAGTCTACGAAATTGGGCAAGCGCAAAGAACCTTATCTAAAATAGTAGGGTAAGCGCCTACACCTAAGCCGTCTTTCCCGATTCGAGGCTAAAATCACTTTTTTTCAGGGTATAGGGAAAGACCGGCTAATACCGAATCTAAAAAGAGAGTGTCGGACTTAGAAAATTAAGCACCTCAGGGTACAGTAGAATTATAGCTAAGCCTAAAATTATTTGAACAGATTGTGCATCGGGTAGCGCCGCACTGTCTCGGTGCGCACCAGCGTCGTGTGAGTCAGAGCATCCGAGCATTCGATGCGGTGCGAGGACGCACCTCTGCCCTACCTCTTTTACCAAAGAAAGGACATCATTTGAGTGTAAAAGTAATTCCAAGTTTAGCTATAATTTCAAAGAAGGAAGTATTCATTGAATTGAGTCTGAGGGTGCTTTCTTGGCCTGTTTATCGTAGAGACTGGTATAGAGAGGATTTTTTGAATAAAGTTCCTCATGGCTTCCCCGAGCAATGATCCTGCCGTTATCGAATACGAAGATACACTCCGCATTTTTGATTGTGCTGAATCGATGGGCGATGATTAGCATGGTGCGGCCTTTGGCAAGATCTTCAAGTGCTGCCTGAATGTTATGTTCGCTTTCGGCATCAAGTGCGGAAGTGGGTTCATCAAGAATGATGATAGGCGCGTCTTTGAGAAAGGCACGGGCAATGGCGATGCGCTGTCGCTGTCCGCCGGATAGCCGGGAACCGTGTTCACCAACAATGGTTTCATAGCCTTCTTCACAGTCTTCGATGAATTCGTGGGCATGTGCCATTTTTGCGGCCTCCTTTACTTCATCAAATGTAGCGTCTTCTCTACCAATGCGGATGTTGTTGGCAATGGTGTCGCTAAATAGCATGGACTCTTGAGAAACCAGCGCGATCTCTGACCGTAAGCTTTGTTTGGAAATTTCCCGTACGTCAATGCCGTCCAAAGTGATGGAACCCTCGCCAACATCGTAAAAACGTGGCACTAGATTTGCGAAGGTTGTTTTGCCTGCGCCACTGGGTCCGACAAGTGCAACAACCTGTCCTGGCTCTATGGTTGCAGTGATCTGATTCAGGGCAGCAGTACTTTCATATGCGAAGGTAACCTTATTAAAGCAGATTTTTCCAGCGACGGAGTTCAGCGATTTTGGATTTAGCGGTTCAGGTACCGTGTCTTCCGAGTGGAGTATGTATTCGAGCCGGTTGAGGGAGGCCTCTGCTTTACGAATGGTGTTGGAAACGGATCCAAGCTTTTTGATCGGTTGGTAGCACATGTATAGAGCTGCCAGCATGGATCCGATAGTCTCAATTTCAATTTGTTTGATAACAGTGATATAAAGAGCAAAACAAATTGCAAAGGCGGTAACTACTTCGATTAGCGGGGAGAGTCCTTTATCGTACTTGATGGTTTTGAGTGTAAGTCTTAAAAGCTTACGTATGGCTTCAGAAAAGCGATTAATTTCACGTTCTTTGAGATTGTAAGCGCGGATTTCACGAACGGCAGAGAGGTTTTCGTTGAGTACGTGATTGAGTTTGCCAGCCTGCGCCTGTTGCAGACTGGCTTTTTTCAAAATACGTGTGCCGATCGTGCGGATCGGCAATACACAACCGGGAACTGAAGCCAAAGCAATCAGTATGAAGGCAGTCTCGGATTCTGTGACTGTAAGAAAAATTAAAAAACCAATAGCAGATAACAGTGTTGCCGGCTCTTTAATCAGGCTATCGACAACCCTGACCAGCGCAGTTTGCAACTGAGTAGTATCTCCCAGCACGCGACTCATGAGATCTCCAGTGGTGTTCTTCTGGAAGAATTTCATCGGGAGTAGTTGTATTTTTTCAAATACCACTAGCCGTAACTTTTCAAGTACGTGAAGGCCCGAGTAGGCGATTAAATAGGCGTTCAAAAATTCGCTAAGCGCCCGCACGACAAATACCAATGGGACCAGTCCTAATATCATAAAGAAGTTTAGCCCATCGTGTGTGGCAGCATCCTTCAGTAGCGGTAGAAGATATTTGACGACAAAAGGAATCCCTGCTCCAGATACGGCGCCATTGATGATTCCGAACCCTATGCCAAGTGCAAACTGTACACGTACGGACTTCAGATAAGTGAAGTAGGGTAAAAAGCGTTTAAAAAACATAGTCGGTAATGCAGAGCAGGGTCTTTGTTTGAATTTATCCAAAAAAGTCGCTGATGACTTCGACGACTCTTTCAATTTGTGCGCTGGATAAGTCCGGAAAGACAGGTAAGGCTAGGCTCATTGCGGCAGCCCGTTCTGCATTTGGGAATGCGCCTTTTTTGTAGCCCAGGGAACGGAAACATTCCTGCTCGTGCAAGGCGAGCGGATAGTAAATTTCGCAGCCGATCTGATTTGCTCGCAAGTGTTTCATCAGTGCGTCGCGCTGATCTGAGTAGATAACAAACTGGTTATAGATATGATAATTGCCATTTTCTTCCGAGGGCAGAATAATCCCGTTTTGTAAATCACCTGCCTCAAGAGTATCAATGCTTCGATTGATTCCGGCCTCGTCGAAAAGCTGACAGTAGAGCGCTGCGTTTTTGCGGCGTTGCTCGTGCCAGTGATTAAGATGCTTCAGTTTGACGTTGAGCACAGCGGCCTGGAGGGCGTCCAATCGAAAATTGCCTCCGATGTGAGCGTGGAAGTATTTAGGTTCCATGCCATGGTTACGCAGTTGCCGACTGATTTCCGCAAGTTCGGCATCGTTGGTGACGACCATGCCGCCGTCGCCAAAGCAACCGAGGTTTTTACTCGGGAAAAACGAGAGTGTACCGATTTGTCCATAGGAACATGCCGGTCGATTATTTTGTTTGGAGCCGATCGCCTGCGAAGAATCTTCGATCACTGAAATACCGTGAGCTTTGGCAATCCGGTTGATGGTATCCATGTCTGCCATTTGTCCGAAAAGATGGACTGGCATGATCGCGCGAGTTTTTTCCGTAATCGCTGCTTCAAGCTGAGCGGCATTGATATTGAAATTCTGCGGGTCAATATCAACAAAAACAGGAGTGGCTCCAAGCCGAGCAATAGAACCGGCAGTGCTGAAGAAAGTGTATGTCGGGGTAATTACTTCGTCGCCCTCACCAATCCCCATTGCCATCAGTGCAACAATAATGGCATCTGTCCCTGAAGAGACGCCAATCCCGTGCTCTGTGCCACAATAGCACGCACACTCGCGTTCAAAGTTTTCAACCTCGGGCCCCAGAATAAAGTATTGGGAGTCGATAACCTCAGCGACCGCAGCGTCCAGCTCGGCTTTGAGCCCTCTATATTGAGGCTTCAAATCTAAAAGGGGGACTGCTATCAGCTCGGACATACAACTGGAGATAAGACAGATTTTGGGGGCCAAAGTTCAATAAACTTTTGCTCCGTATTTGCTTTGAGGCCGTATCGGCACAAGCAGGCAAATTCTTTTTGGTTCTAAAAATGAAATTACTGTAGAACAATCAGTTCGCCGCGACGATCCTGACGAGCTTCTGACTTTGAGAGACCTGAAGTTGATTCCAGGCTGCCTTTTGAAAGTGTCTCAATCCGATTTTCACTAACACCAAGTGTCATCAGATAGTCGCGGATGCTTTTTGCCCGGCGATCACCCAACGCCAGATTGTAATCTGCGGTTCCATACCAGTCGCAATGGCCTTCGATCAGTAGGCCGTCTTGCGGATTCCCTGTAAGATAATCGGCTGCTTCCTGTAGCTTGGGCCGCTCTGAAGGTGCAATCGAATAGGAGTCAAAAGCAAAGTAGATATCTTCAAGAATGCCTTCGACCATTGGGCGGCCGTTATATGTGCCTGTCGCAGCATCAATCGTTCCGAGGGGGCGTGGATCCAATCCCCCTCCATATTCCACGCCGGAAGGGATGATGTCACCATCCCAACCAACGTCTGCGCCTGTTTGTGTCGGTGGTTGAGTTTTACAACCGGATAGGAGCAGTAAAAGAAATAGTGATAGTAAATAAGTTGATTGAAGCAGTTTAGCCATAATATAGAAATTTGATGAGATCGATTGTAACGCGCAAACTTTTTCTTTGTCGGCATATATTTAATCAAAGGACATACTGACTGAATTGTAATGGAAAAATCACCTATCATTTTTTTGATTGATAACGGTTCCTTGCGTGCGGAGGCAACTTTGGGATTGCGCTGCCTTGCCAGCGAGCTTTCTGTCCGCATGGGAAGAAAGGTGCTGCCGGTCAGTTTATTGCATTCTGACAAAATCTCGGCAATAAAGCTTTGGGGTAAAAAAGCACAGACAGTGAAAAACACTCTGCGCAGATGGATTGAGGCGGATGGACGGTCCTTTGTTTTTTTGCCTTTGTTTTTGGGACCGAGTCGAGCGATTACCGGATATTTGCCAGAACTCATCAAGGATGCACGGAAGCAGGCTCCGGATTTGGATGTTGTAATTGCGCCGCCGCTGGCCGGTGAGAATGTGGAAGCTCCGGATATGCGTCTGGCAAAAATACTGGCAGATCATGTTCGTCAAAAATTAAAGGACAGCGGTCTGAATGCTGCAAGGGTCGCCGTTATTGATCACGGCACTCCGGAGAAGGCTGTTAACCGAGTACGCAATGCTGTGGCGGCTCAGGTACGTAGTCTTTTAAACAGTGATTTTACCGAGGTTGCTGCATGTTCAATGGAGCGTCGTGAGGGCGCTGAATATGATTTTAATGAACCGTTACTGGAAAATTTGGACAAACTGGAAAATTGGCAAGGGAGCGACTTGATTGTAGCGATGCTTTTTCTCCTGCCAGGGCGCCATGCCGGGCTTGAGGGCGATGTTGCGGAAATTTGTCAAAAGCTGACGGAACGGGCTGCATTCCGTTCAGTTGAGCAGACTGGATTAATGGGTAAACATCCTCTGTTGATTGATATTCTGGCAGATCGCCTGGACACGGCTTTGAAGCGAATAAAGCAGTAAGTTTCGGGTGGCAACTTTTGTAGATTACATCTTTATTAATAGTCCATGACGATTCTGATTAACGTACTTGCATTTGTGTGTTTTGCAGCACTGTGCTTGCTTGTTGTTAAAATAAAAAATGTTGTTGGTGATTTGAGTAGAGCGGTGCGATCCAGACAACACTTTTTGTCCAATAGATCTTCCCGATTGAGGCAATGGATGGGTCTTGAAGGACTGCTTGCGGAAACCAACAAATTGATTGACAGTTGTAATAATTATGCCGAAGCCCACAAGGGTCGGCTGAATCAACTGGAAGCCACCTTAGGGTCGATTCAGGAGGCTGTAATCATCTTCAGTCAGGATCGGGAAATCGAATACGCCAATGAGTCAGCCAGGCAATTATTCCGCCAGGGGGATTCATTGAAAGGGCTGCGATTGGAGTCGGTTTTGCGCTCTCCTAAATTGATTGAATATTTGGACACGTATTCGGGTGACCAAGGTTACAAACAGCAGCAAGTAAGCTTTGAACGACAGGGTACGTTGCTTTGGTTTGAAATATCGTGTAGTCGAGTTCGTGAAGTGACTGAAATGGACGAAGTGGTCACTTTACTGGTGTTGCACGATATCACAAAGTTGAAGCGTCTGGAAGAAATACGACGGGACTTCGTGGCGAACGTGTCACACGAGTTGCTTACGCCCATTACGATCATCAAGGGATATACGGAAACACTTATTGACGATAACGAACTGTTAACGGCTGAGATACGAGAGCGGTTTTTGAAAAAAATTGAGAAAAATATTCAGCGGCTCCACATGCTAGTTGAAGATTTAATGGTTTTGTCCCAACTCGAATCAAAGCCCGGTCAGGTCAAGCTCTCAGTGGATTCTCTTAAGGAATTACTGGATGAAATTCTGGAGAACTATTATTCGAGACTGAATGTCGGGAAGCAAAAAATCACCCTGATATTTGACAAGCAAGTCCGAGAATTTGTATTCGACCGTTTTCGCATTCAGCAAGTATTCGATAACCTGATTGAAAATGTGTTTAAATATGCGCCTGATTTCACTGAATTGAAAGTGGAAGTCAGCTATGACGAAGCTTCGGAAACAGTTCAATGTTCCGTTACGGACGACGGTCCCGGCATACCGGAAAAAGATTTGCCGCATGTTTTTGAAAGATTTTATCGAGTGGACAAAGGACGCTCGTATGAAGGCGGCGGAACCGGCCTTGGCCTAAGCATCATGAAACATATTGTTCAACAGCACGGCGGAAATGTTTCCATAGAGAGTCGTCTCGGCGACGGTACATCCATACGTTTCAGTCTGCCTTACATACAAACAGTTCCAGTTACTGACGAACCATTTGATTAACACCTTTCGGCATTGGCAACGGGGACGTTGTAATCGAACTGCTATCCCTAAGTAGACAGAGCCGGAACCAATTTCAAATTCCAAAAATCTGTGCCAAACATGAACGGATTTTAAAAGTACGGTACTAAATGGATTTGATCTATAGCTAAGCTTGGAATTACTTTTACACTCAAATGATGTCCTTTCTTTGGTAAAGAGGTAGCGCAGGTGCGTCTCGCACCGCATCGAATGTTTGTGCGCTCTGACTTACACGACGCTGGTGCGCACCGGGGACGGTGCC
>CAZTSB010000089.1:0-17350 GCA_964616435.1 uncultured Puniceicoccaceae bacterium
GTAGAGGGTGACCACCTGCCCTGTGGAGAGGGTGACAACCTGCCCTGGGGAGGGGGTGTCTACTGCACTAGGTAGAGGGTGTCTACTGCACTAGGTAGAGGGTGTCTACTGCCTAAGGTAGAGGGTGTCTACTGCCTTATACCAAATCTAAGAAGGTCTGAAAGATTTACTCATTATCCAAATCTAAATCGTCATCGAAATCGCAATCGATTTGGATTTCGACTTCGATTCAAAACTCGCGAACCTTTTTAATTTGAACTAAGCAAGTTCCTCAACGACTTTCGAGTAGATTTCATCCACTGGAAGCTTTCCAAGCTCGCGGGCTGAAATGCGGGGTGAGTTGATCGTCGGCAATTGATCCAGGGATTCTGAAAGACACACAGTTCGGTTTGCCTCTACTTCTTCAACGCGATCAATGGGTGTGAAGTGCGGAGCGGAGTTCAAAGCTTGCGGGTGTTCTTTTGCCAGTTTGATAATTGCCTGTACTGCTGCAACAAAACGATCCAACTCTGCTTTGGTATAGCTCTCGGTCGGTTCAATCATCAGGCCCAATGGCTCCGGCCAGGCAACTGTGGGAGCGTGGAATCCAAAATCGAGAAACAGTTTGCCGATGCGCGGCGCCGTATCGGTCTGACGCAGCCCGGCCGCGTCGAGCAGACCAAAATCTTCCTGTTTAAGCGTGACAATGAACTCATGCATGCGTGGCTCACCATCTGCACCAGCTGGTAGCAAAGCATATTTGTCGGTCAATTTGGCTTGCAAATAACGCGCGCTCAGAACCGCTATCGCTGCCATACGGCGTACGCCTTCACGCCCAAGACGCAACAGGTAGGTGTAGCATCGTACTTTGTGGGCGAAATTGCCCCAGTGACGGTGAAAGGACCCGATCGACCTGGGTGCGCGCACGGGATGGTAACGCGAACCGTCGTATTCAATCTGATAGCCAGGCAGATAGGGCTCCAGTCGTTTGCTCACTGCTACAAATCCATCTCCCGGGCCGCCGCCGCCATGGGGAATTGTCCAGGTCTTGTGCAGGTTGTTGTGGACGGCATCGACGCCGAGTTTGTCAAGGTCGACCCATCCGGCAATTGCATTCATGTTTGCACCGTCCATGTAAACGAGTCCACCGATGGCGTGTATTTTCTCGGCAATTTCTTTAAATGAGGTTTCAAAGATGCCGCTGGTGTTGGGATTGGTAATCATAATCCCGGCAATGCGGCTGCCATATTCTTCGATGCACTGGTCCAGATGACTATTCAAAACGCGACCGGCTTCATCAGAATTGAGATAGACAATTTTCCCGTTTTTTCCGCTAAACCCGGCCATTGTGGCAGTTGCGAAATTGGTGCCATGTGCGGAACCTGGAATCAAAATAATGTCTCGGTTTTCACCACGATCGCGATGATACGCCTGGAACATTTTGATGCCAACCAGTTCACCTTGTGCTCCGGCGACCGGTTGAGTGGTCAGAGCGGCAAGACCGGTGATTTTTTTGAACCATTCTTGTATCTCGTATAACACGAAGAGACATCCCTGCGCATCCTCTATGGGTGCCTGTGGGTGTATGTTTGTAAATCCGGGTAAGCCGGCTGTCTGGTCGTTTACCTTCGGATTGTACTTCATGGTGCAGGAACCAAGCGGGTAACAGCCATCGTCCGGGCTCACATTCAATTCGCCCAGACGCTCGTAATAATTGATGACCTCATCGGCTGCGTAGCTGGGCAGGCCAGGCGCTTCTTTGCGCAAAAAGTTTTCAGCGACTGGCTTCAGATTAGCTGAAGACTCCGTTTCGGCAGGGCCAAACACTGTTTCAAAAACTTTCACTAGAGCGCTAATATCCTGCTCGCGATTGGAGAACGATATTTTCAGCAATTGTCGACTGCCGGAAACGCGCTCTGAAACATCTGCTCCGGCGAGTACACCACGTGCGCGTCCCACTTCCACTAATTCATAAGCAGGCTTTGACAATTCCAGTGTTACTTCGTGAAAGCTTATGGAATCCGGAAACGCAAGCGATACGCCTTTAAAAGCAGTTAATCGATCGACCGTTTCAAAAAGTCGCTTGCGTACGATTTCCAGAATGTCGCCCAGGCCAGAGTCTCCTCGCTCCAGCAGCGAGGCCCCAACCAGTGTCGCTACAAAGGCTTGATTGGAACAAATATTGGAGGTCGCCTTGTCTTTACGGATATGTTGCTCACGAGTCGAGAGAACGCCGACCCGGCAATCACGGCCTGAACAATCTCTGGCTTTACCAATAAAGCGACCCGGTGCTGCGCGGACACCATTTCGATCTTTTTCGGAAAAGCGTACACCGAATAGACCCAGGCCCGGCCCGCCAAAGTTGGGCGCTAGTGCAAGATGCTGAGCTTCACCGACAATGATGTTGACTCCGCTTTTACCGAATTCGGAAGGTGGCTTTAGTCCACCTGGTCCCAGTAAAATGGGATCAATTATCGCGATGCTTTTGGCTCCAAATTGTGTAGTCAGGTCCGTCAATGTATCGACTTCTTCCAGGAGTCCAAATGTGTTGACCTGTGGAAAGACAATTGCAGCCAAACGTTCGCCGGCGGTTTCAGCAGCAGCGGTTAATTCTTTTAAATCAATCAAGCCACTCGAAGCATCGGCAGGTGCGCGAACCAACTCCAGATCCGTATTTACAGCGAGTGTTTCCAATACTTCCAGGTCGCCGGGATAGACGGTTTCAGGAATAATGGCTATGGTCTTGCCCCTTGACATGCGAACTGCTGTGCAAATGCCTTCGAAAATAGCTGTTGAACGATCATAGAGCGACGCATTAACCGCTTCAAATCCCGTCAGACGTGACATGGAACACTGATAGATCCAATGCGCCAGCAATGTGCCCTGGCTCAACTCAGGCTGGTAAGGTGTGTAGGCAGTTGTCAGATTGCGAATGTTGCAAATGGGGTTGACCACAGGTGAGGGCACAAAATCCGGCACACCATCGCCCAGAAAGCTTATGCCAACTCGATTCATTTTAGAAATTTCCTCAAGACGCGTGTATAACTCATCGTAGGGCATTTCTTCGGGTAGTGAAATGCTGCCTTCAAACTTTACTTCAGCGGGAATGTGATCAAACAGTTCTTCGAGTGATTTTTTGCCAACGGTTTCGAGCATTTCTTGAATGTCTGAGTCACTTGCAGGTATGTAATGGCGCGCATGTTCGCGTAAATCAGTAGAAATTTTTTGCATATTGATGAAACGGGTACGTTAAACGGGTGTAAGATTTAACTCGTAATAGTTGAATATAGAAACAACTTGGCTTTAATACTATCGCAAGATTCTTTGCACATTATTAAGTGTTTTTATGACTGCCATTTTACAGATTCCATTGCATGATTTTCATGCTGAGCAAGGCGCTCGCTTCGTCGATTTTGGTGGCTGGAACATGCCGGTACAATACACCGGCATTCTTGAAGAGCATCGAGCCGTTCGTCAATCGGCCGGTCTTTTTGACGTCAGCCACATGGGAGAATTTCATGTAAGTGGCGCTGATTCTGCACGCTTTCTTGACCGGCTTTTAGTCAATAGCATTTCCACGAAAGCAGTGGGTAAGGCAGTTTATTCGCCAATGTGTGCAGAAGATGGAGGAGTGGTGGATGATCTGATTGTCTACAGGACGGCTGAAGATGCATTTCTTGTCTGTGTCAATGCCAGCAATATTGAAAAAGATTTTAACTGGTTTGTCCAACAGGCTGAAAGATGGGCCTTGGATGTGACGATTCAAAATCACTCTGAAAACTATGCTCTCTTGGCAGTCCAGGGACCCAAAGCGGAAGTGATCCTACAAAGCGCCGGTTTCGAATTTGTGTCCAGAATCAAAAAATTTGAGCATGTTCAATCGAAGTTTTTGGAAGGAGAGGTTCGTATTTGCCGCACCGGTTATACGGGCGAAGACGGTTTTGAAATCTATGTTTCTCCCGAATCTGCCGAAGATCTTATCCGCTTGTTGATGGATAAGGGTGGCGCGTCTGGCATGCAATTATGTGGTTTGGGTTGCCGCGACAGCCTTCGTCTGGAATCGGGTTATCCGCTTTACGGTCATGAACTCAGTGACCGGATTACGCCGCTTGAAGCAGGTCTTGGCTGGACGGTGAAATTCAGGAAGGACGATTTTGTTGGTAAAGAAGCACTTAAACTACAGAAGAAGCAAGGTATCCAACGTCAGGTAGTACACTTTGTACTTGAGGGTCGTCGAATTGCCCGTGAAGGCAGCGAAGTAATTGATGTTGATGGCAAATCCGTTGGCAACGTTCTTTCGGGTACGCTCTCACCGATACTGGGCAGTCCGATCGGAAGTGCATTGATTGCGACTAAGGCTAGGGATGATCAGTTATTTGTGGATCTTCGTGGCAACCGCAGCGCTTTGAAGCTAACAAAGCCGCCACTGCACTTGGCGGAAGTTGGGAGCTAGAAATAATAATCTGTTGTTGCATAAGAAGCTCATCGGTGTCAGGAGGTTTCTTTTATCCATCACTTGCTACAATTGTTGAATGACTCATCCACAAAAATATTGGAAAGCGTGCCTCAAGCTGGTAATCTTTCTTTTGGTTGTCTGGTTTCTTGTGAGCTTCGGGTGTGGCATTTTGCTGCGCGAATGGTTGGATACCAATGCACCTCCGATCGGCAACGCGCCGTTTGGATTTTGGATGGCACAGCAAGGTTCAATCCTATGTTTTGTTTTTTTGCTGATTACCTATGCTGTTGTAATGAACCGTCTGGATGCCAGATATGGCTACAGTGAACGCAAATAAGTAGATTAATAGTAGAAGTGACCCAGGATCAGCTAAATTTCGTTTTCATCGGGCTTTCCTTTGTGCTCTACATCGGAATTGCCATTAAATCCCGAGCGGCTTCGACCAAGGAATATTACACGGCGAGCGGGGGAGTGTCCCCGCTTGCAAATGGTATGGCGACTGCGGCTGACTGGATGTCCGCTGCAACCTTTATTTCGATGGCGGGTACGGTTGCGATCAGTGGTTATGATGGTTCTCGTTTTCTGATGGGCTGGACTGGCGGATTTGTTTTGCTGACGATTTTAATGGTGCCCTATCTGCGCAAGTTTGGCAAGGCAACCGTGCCGGATTTCATCGGTGATCGTTATTACTCAAAGTGGGCGCGTGGCGTGGCAGTAATTTGTGCGATCTTCATCTGCATGACCTATATAATGGGTCAGATGCGCGGTGTGGGAGTGGTTTTTTCACAACTTTTCGGTATCGGCATTCCTGCAGGTGTTGTGATTGGCTCGCTCATTGTATTTGTCTATGCCGGACTTGGCGGAATGAAGGGAATTACGTACACGCAGGTAGCACAATACTGTGTGATGGCTTTTTCGTATACTATACCGGCGATTTTTATCTCGATTTTGCTTACAGAAAATTGGATGCCACAGCTTGGATTGATTGGCAATTACGCTGCAGGTGAAGGAGAGTCGGTATCGTTCCTGCAAAAATTAAATGCGATCAATCAGGAACTCGGTTTTCGCGAGTATACCTCCGGTAGCCTGTCGACGGTGAATATGTTTTGCATCACAGCTGCGTTGATGTGCGGCACAGCCGGATTGCCGCATGTGATTGTACGCTTTTTTACCGTGAAAAATGTCGTTGCCGTACGTAAATCGGCATGCTGGACCCTTTCGTTTATCGCCGTTATCTATCTGACTGCACCGACGATCGGCGCGTTTGCTCGAGTCAACCTGATCGAAAAACTGCATCAGACAGAATACGCTCAGGTGCCTGCGTGGTTTAAGGAGTTTGAAAAAACCGGGCAGATGGCATGGGTTGATAAAAACGCAGACGGGCGGATTCAGTACTTCGGTCCCGGCAAGTCTGAGTCGGGGTCAAATTCAGTGTTCCAGGGCAAGAGGCCGGTTTATCCGGAATATGACGCGCCGGAAAATCAACAAGTTGGCTCGTCGGGACAGCGTCTGCTGGCAAACAAGGCAGATGGTTCCAACCCAAATGAGCTTTGGTTTGGCAACGACATCATGGTCATGGCCAATCCGCATATGGCTGGGTTGCCCAAGTGGGTGATTGCTTTGTTGATGGCAGGTTGCATTGCCGCGGCGCTTTCCACAGCGGCAGGCTTGTTGCTGGTAATCTCGACATCAATTTCACACGACCTGATGAAGAAAATCGTCAAACCGGATCTCAGTGATCGAGAAGAGGTCAATTATGCGCGGCTAACCTCCTTTGGCGCCCTGATTGTCGCGGCTTATTTTGGTATTAATCCACCCTCTGCCTTTATTGCCAAGACTGTAGCCTTTGCGTTTGGGCTGGCCGCGTCGTCCTTTTTTCCGACTTTGCTAATCGGTATTTTCTCAAAGCGTATGAACCGTGAAGGCGCAATTGCAGGAATGTTGTCCGGCCTGATATTTACAGTCGGCTACATTGTGTACTTTCAATTTCTGGGTGGTAAGAAAGAGCAGTATTTTCTTGGCATTACACCTGAAGGTATCGGGTTCATTGGTATGTTGATCAACTTTGGAGTCGCTTTCTTGATAAGTTCATTTACCCCGGAGCCGCCCAAAGATGTTCAGGAAATGGTGGAGAACATTCACATCCCGTCCGGTTCAAGTGGTCCGACGCATTGATTTGAGCAAGGCGCGTGCTTTGATCGCTTTTTGATGCAATTCCGAGTGAAACGCCCGATTTTTAAATTATATCGACGCTCCCACACTCCGAATCGAGTTAGAGGTAAGACCAGTGATGTTTGAGACCGCTCCGATTTGATACAAAAGCTGAGGTTTGCCGGAATGATTTATTGTAGATATTAATTATACGATGCATTTGTCATCGATTAAGTTAAATAATGCCTAATTTGATTCCTCATTCTTTTTAGCCGCAGATGGATACCGATTATAGCTAAGCCTAAAATTATTTGAACAGGTTGTGCATCGGGTATCGCCGCACCGTCTCGGTGCGCACCAGCGTCGTGTGAGTCAGAGCATCCGAGCATTCGATGCGGTGCGAGGACGCACCTGCTGCCCTACCTCTTTTACCAAAGAAAGGACATCATTTGAGTGTAAAAGTAATTCCAAGTTTAGCTATAAACTATCGCCCAGCGCTTCTCCTTTCCCTTGATCGGCAAGAGTAATTCCACGGTTAAGGCACAGCTACAATCAACTTGTACTCTCCTGCCAATCAATACTTCAGTTGAAGACGCTCCAACAACAAACGAAAGCTTTTGGGCAACGCCGAAACCAACTGAACTGTTTCAGACTCGTCGTCTAAGTTTGGCAAACGGACTGCACTTAAATGCAGAGGAATTCCGGTGAAGATCGGATGATTCATTTCAGCGGTTCGCTTCCCAGACATAAGTTCGCTTAACAATGGCATCCGGGGACCCGAGTAAACCGCATCCCCCACAATTGCGATCCCTTCCACAGCAGCGTGTGCACGTATCTGATGAAATCGAGGGAATCGAGTACTTGCTTTCCACAAAGACCAGCCTGAAGGAGATTCGTTGATCCGCTGAAAATGCGTATGTGCTTTTTTTCCTTTAGCCGTTGAAGGGATCATCTTGGGCTTTGTGTTGTGAACGAGCAGGGGCGCATCAGCAATCAATTCATAAACGTCTCCTGCTGAATCTGATTTTGTAACCAGTAAAAACGTAAATAGCAGCTTCTCCGAACCTGCAAGATTACGCAGTTGGCTGAGGCTATCTCTATCTTTCGCAAATAGAGCAACGCCTGATAGTTCAGGTTCTACGTTGTATATGGAACCAAATAGTGTCGCACCGGTTTTGAGCAACTCGGGCTTTCGTGCTTTTAGCTGTTTGTTCAAGGCCGTGTCCATACCAACCATCTTGTGATTCCAGGGATGCTGTCGTACCGGAATCCCAGCTGGCTTATCGATCGCAATCCAGCCATCTGTTTCATCAATTACTGAAACTCTCAATGGATGATCAACGAGAAGCCCCGGAGGAAATCCGATAAACTTTCCAGTGCTCTCAGAATTCATTGGTAAACATCTTACCAAGAAATGCCCTTCGACTAATAACGAATCCAGGACATTAAAAAATTATTAAATGCTTAATCTTTCAGAAGCAATGCACAACGCGCTTTATGGCGTGCTATTTTATTCGCATGAACCAACCCTGTCTTTCCAGCCTTGTCGAGAGCCGAAATATAATTCCTGGAAGCCGAAACTAAGGCATCTTTGTCTTCAGACGCAAAAGCAGCCTGTACTTTCTTGTAAAGTGTCTTAAGTCGAGACTTTAATTGACGATTGCGCAGGGTGCGCAACTTGGATTTACGGATATATTTAAGTGCTGATTTGGTGTTAGCCATGTTATGAATTAATTGGAAGAGAGAACATTAACCTCACTCACAGAGAGTCAAGCGCTAAGATTAACAAAGTAAAAATAATTTGTGACAAATAAGTACAGGCTCCTGGTATAATTCAAATTTGTAGCAACATGTTAAATAAAAAAGGTAGCGCAGGCGCGTCCTCGCGCCGCACGAAGGTTCAAACGCATTGGCTTACACGACGCAGGTGCGCACCGGGGACGATGCTGCGCCACACTACTACAAATTTGAATTACATGGCGCATAAAATCAATGATACTTTTTTCTTGCATCCAAGATTAAGAGTATCACTTTCCTTTAAATTCAGCGTTAGAGCTTATCTACAAATAAAGATAAGTTCCTCGACTTCCCAATGACTACAAACCATTGGGTACAACGGCTAAAGCGGTATGATTGCTGCTTTAGCGATTTTGAAAACTCAAGATCCAAAGTCGTGAATTCAAACATAAACTATGGCAGACATCTCAAACACTATTGTAGACAAACAGGCAATTATCAAAGAATTCGCTCAGAAAGAAGGCGACACCGGTTCTTGCGAAGTGCAGATAGCGCTTCTCACAGCACGGGTGAAGCATCTTACTGAGCACCTTCGTCATAATCGCAAGGACTTCCACTCACGTCGCGGACTGATCGGCATGACCTCTCGACGCCGCAAGCTTCTGGACTATTTAAAACGCATCGACTTTAATCGTTACACATCGATTATACAACGCCTCGGTTTACGTCGCTAACTCAATTTTCCTCTTTGTGCCGGACTCTGGTCAATAGAGTCCGGTATTTTTTTGCGAGGAGCGCTCTTCAAAAAAATTGTTATTATAAGGCAGCTTTAAGATTTGCTGAATCTAAAATCGCCGAGCGCACATTCGTAACCAGGCACAATGAACTAAAAACATCCCCAATCTGACATTGGATAAAAAATATAGAAGAATGAAACAGAAACATAATGTAACCGTCGAAAATCTCGGGATTGAGATTTCCACAGGTGATCTGGCAGGACTTGCCAGTGGCGCCGTCACTATTCGCATGGGAGATACTGTTGTATTTGTCTCGGCAACCGCAGCCTCCTCGCTACGCCCGGGGCAGGACTTTTTCCCGCTCACCGTGGATTACCGCGAAAAATTCACTGCCGCTGGCAAATTTCCGGGTGGCTACTTCAAGCGCGAGGGCAAACCTTCTGAAAAAGAAATCCTTACCTCACGGCTTTGTGACCGTCCGCTGCGTCCGCTCTTCCCTAAAGGCTTCATGAATGAAGTGCAGATTATCGGGCTCCTTCTGGCAACCGATCTGGTTAATGAGCCGGATGTACTCATGGTAAACGCTGCATCGGCTGCAACACTCATCTCCGATATTCCCTGGAATGGTCCGGTCGGTTGCGTACGCGTCGGTCAGATCGATGGTGAATTCGTGACCAATCCAACCCATGACGAAATGCTCGATTCGGACCTGGATCTGATCTATGTGGGTTCGGAAACCGAGATGCTGATGATCGAAGGATCTGCCGAATTTATTACGGAAGAGCGTTTTTACGAAGCGCTTGAATATGGCCAGAAAGCAATCCAGCCGATCATTAAGGCCCAACGGGAACTCGCAAAACTTGCCGGCAAGGAAAAGAAAGATTATCCACTCACAGTGACTCCTAAGGACGTAATTGAATTTTGCGAAACACATGCTGCCGAGGATGTAAAAGAAGCCCTCAACTTTGACAGCTACACAGAGCGCAAGCTGGCAATTGAAGCAATTTCTGAAAAAACAAAAGTGGCTTTGGAAGAGAAACTCGGAAGCGATAACGTGAACGCTGACGATGTCGCTCGCGCATTTGACGAAATACAGGAGAAACTCTATCGGAAAAATATTCTGGAGACCGGAAAACGCGTCGATGGAAGAGGCACAAAAGATTTACGCACCATTTCCTGCGATACCGGAATGCTGCCCCGTGTGCATGGATCTGCCGTATTCAATCGCGGTGAGACTCAGGCACTCGTC
Organism: uncultured Puniceicoccaceae bacterium; assembly: GCA_964616435.1. Lineage (GTDB taxonomy): Bacteria > Verrucomicrobiota > Verrucomicrobiia > Opitutales > Coraliomargaritaceae > Lentimonas. The sequence goes on from CAZTSB010000089.1 coordinate 10,310, forward strand.
ATCACGACACTCGGAACCAGCCGCGATGTTCAGGAAGTCGATGGTATTACCGGTGGAGCAAAGACCAAGTCCTTCATTCTGCACTACAACTTCCCGCCTTTCTCCGTTGGTGAAACCGGTCGTTTTGGATTCACCGGACGCCGTGAAATCGGTCATGGCGCACTCGCCGAACGTTCACTGCTTCCGATTCTTCCGCCCGAAGATGAGTTCCCATATGCCATACGCGTTGTCTCAGAGGTGATGAGTTCCAATGGTTCGACATCGATGGCCTCAATCTGCGGCGGCTGTCTGGCATTGATGGATGCAGGTGTGCCTATTTCGGCTCCATGTGCCGGTATCTCTACAGGTCTGGTCACCGAAAAAGATGGTGACGGCAAAATCGTCAAACATGTCGTGCTTACCGATATTCTCGGTGCAGAAGATCACTTCGGCGATATGGACTTCAAGATCGCAGGGACTAGCGAAGGCATTACCGGATTTCAACTCGATCTTAAAATCTCGGGTCTGCCTTTTGATATTGCCCTGGAGGCAATCAAACAAAACCGTGACGCACGTATGAAAATCCTGGCAATTATGTCAGAGCATCTGCCTGCTTCCAGAAAAGATTTGCGCGAACACGCTCCACGTATTCACACAATGCAAATCGATCCGGAAAAAATCGGCGCATTGATTGGCCCTGGTGGTAAGAATATTCGTCGCATCACTGAAGTATCCGGTGCTCAGATTGATATTGATGATATCAATCCTGGCCGCGTGCTCGTCTTTGCTAATGATAAAGTCTCGCTCGAACGAGCCATCCAGGAAGTGGATGCCTGTACTGCCGAGATCGAAGTCGGTAAAACCTACCGTGGTATTGTTCGCGGCATCAAGGAATTTGGAGCTTTTGTTGAATGCCTACCGGGCAAAGAAGGTCTTGTACACATCTCTGAACTGGCGGACTTTCGAGTCAACAAAACCGAGGATATCTGCAAGCTCGGTGATGAGATGATTGTAAAATGCATCGGAGTCGAGAAGGGTAAGGCACGTCTTTCCAGGCGGGCAGCTCTTGAAGATGCAAAACAGACGCAAGACGAAGATACAAAGCAGACGCAAGACGATTCATCGGAAGATGAATAAAGCATAAGGTTAAGCACTTTCACTAAACTTCAAAAAGCAGTTATTCCTGAATAGCTGCTTTTTTATTGCAAAAATTGCTGAATCTATTTCAGAAATATGACTATTCTTCGTTAATCCCTTTCAGAGCATTTGCCTTTTGATCACTTTATGAACTTAAATAAGATAGCTCACGCAGACTGGTTTTCGAACTTCATCACTGCGATTATTATTGTTAACGCCACTTTAATCGGTGTTCAAACAGAGGTTCATAATATTGTTATCGAAGGTATACAATATGTTATTTTGTGGATATTTCTTATTGAAATTATTATCCGCTTTTTTGGAAGAAACTCCACTGAAGACTATGTTAACAATTATTGGAATTGGTTTGATATTATTATTGTAGCAATTGCAGTGATCCCCAGTGATTGGTTTGCCGACGGCCCTGCCCTCAGCGCTCTCCGAGTAGCGAGAGTCTTCAGAGTCATTCGTATGTTCAAAGCGTTCCCTGAGTTGCTATTGCTGGTAAAGGTATTGCTGCGATCCTTCAAATCGGTTTATTTTGCCTGTCTCCTACTGCTGGTTTTCATGTATATGTACTCTGTGATTGGCGTTACTCTTTTCAGAGGAGTTACGACTGTGGAAACAGCCCATTCCGAAACATTTGATCCTTTTGGGAATATTGCGGAAGCCTTTTTCTCCCTATTTCGTGTGACGACAGGTGAAGACTGGACTGACTTAAGGTACGATCTGATGGGAGAGGGGGAAGATTACTTTCTCGTTAACACCTACTTCATTACCTGGTATGTTCTTTCCGCTTTCCTTCTAATCAATATTGTATTCGGTGCGATCATCAACAACTATGAAATCGTCTACAATGAAGAGATAGAAAAAGAGAAACTGGAAGGTGACGGATCTGAAAATCCTTTCGACGAGTTCGAGGATCCATTGATGGATAAAGTTAAATCCCTCGAAGCGAAAATCGACAGCCTTATAGCCAGTCAGTCGGACAAGCAGTCCGAGGATGCATCGGGTTGACAAAACTTATGCGCATTCAGTCGTGAAAATTGCTTCCTGCAGTGGTTGCTTTTACATAACCCTCGCGAATGGTGAAATCGCCAAAACGCTCACCCTCTTTTCGCTCATCCGAATATTTGCGGATGATAGGTCCAAGTTCCTCGATAATCTGCTCATGGGTAATTGACTTGCGGTAGAGCTTGTTCAACCGCTCGCCGTCAAATCCAGCCCCAAGGTACAAATTATACTTTCCAGGAACTTTACCCACCAGTCCAATCTCACCGAGATAAGGACGTCCGCAACCGTTTGGACAACCCGTTGAACGGATGATGATCTCATCTTCACGCAGACCTGCTTCTTCAAGTATGGCTTCCAGTTCGGTGACCAGCTGCGGCAAGTAACGCTCCGACTCAGCCAGCGCGAGTCCGCAAGTCGGCAGCGCAACACAGGCAATCTGGCTGCGGCGCATTCCCGAAGCTTTTTTGTAGCGATCCATATTGTAACGTTCGACAAGCGTATCTATCGCATCTTTGTCGCCAGCATCAACATTGCCGATGATCAGATTCTGGTTGGCTGTGAGACGAAAATCTCCCTTATGCACTTTGGCAATTTCAAGCATCCCGGTCTTCAGTGAACTTTCGTCGTTATCGACAATACGTCCCCCTTCGATAAACAGCCCAAGATTCCACTTTCCATTAGTTCCCTCGACCCAACCATAACGATCTCCCGTACTGGTAAACTTGTATTCACGCGCATCCTGCAACTTGAAACCAAGCCTTTTCTCGAGCTCATCGCGAATCCAATCCGCTCCAAGGCGCTCAACCGTGTACTTAAAACGTGCATTGGCACGGTTGACACGATTGCCATGATCGCGTTGGATGGTGACAATCTTTTCAGCTATCGGCACTACCTGATCCGGCGTGCAAAATGCGATCACATCTGCCAGACGCGGAAATGTCTTTTCATTGCCATGTGTCATTCCCATGCCACCACCGACAGTTACATTAAATCCGATCAATTTATTATCTTCAACGATCGCTATAAATCCAAGACAATGGGCAAACACATCCACATCGTTACGTGGCGGAATCGCCACAGCGATTTTGAATTTACGCGGCAGATAGGTCTCTCCGTAGAGTGGCTCGACATCAGAACCACCACAGTCAAGTGAACGGTTCGGCTGGTCGAGTTCGACCTTTTTGCCGTCCAGCCATATTTCATTATACGACGAAGTTTGTGGCTTTAAGTAAGCGTCGATTTCCTCAACAATTTTCTGAACTTCACCATGCACCTCTGAAGCAAACGGGTTTGGATTGCACATAGTATTGCGATTTACATCACCACATGCAGCAAGCGTGGTCATTGCCGCTTCATTGAATGATTTTATGGTGTTGCGTAAATTCCCCTTGAGAATGCCATGCAATTGGAATGCCTGCCGAGTCGTCAGTTTAATGGTGTTAAATGCACAAAAGTTTGCCAGATCATTGACGACAGTCCATTGCTCAGGCGTGCAGACACCGCCAGGCAAGCCGATTCTTGCCATAAATGTATAAGCCTTGTCCAGTTTCTGCTTGCGGCGCTCATTGCGAACATCGCGATCATCCTGCTGGTAAATGCCGTGAAACTTAGTCAATTGCTGATCGTCTGCAGAGAGCGAACCCGTGGACGCGTCAGTAAGACCTTCGAGAATTGTACCACGCAAATAGTTGCTATCTTTCTTGATGCCTTCGTTCTTATGTAATTCTTGTGGAGCTTGACTTTCTGAAATCATAATTAAGTTCTCATTTAAAACCACAGTCATAAAGCTACTGATAAAGACAGGCTTTAAGACAAGATTTTACAAACTGACTGTGCTTCTTAGTTTGTAATTCGTAAATATAAGAAGCTTATTTAGTTAGTCAACTGAATGCATAATCTACTTATCTCAAGTATTTCAAAAATAATCTCTCATGAGTAAATCTGATAGTTTCCTACCAGGCTCGGCTCCGTTTACACCGGATCAGATGCAATTGCTTAATGGCTTGCTGCCAAGTCTTCAAGTAGATCAATTGCTGTGGATGGAGGGCTTCATCAGCGGCTTGCGTGCAGGCAAAGCAACTCCAGCAACGGTTGCTCAAACCTCCAAAGCGGCTGAACTGACAGTCCTTTTCGGATCCGAGTCCGGCAATGCCGAAGGTCTCGCTGATAAAACGGTGAAAGCCGCAGCAAAATCCGGCTTCAAGGCAAAAGCAGTCAGTATGGGAGATATTGCGCCGGCAACGTTAAAAGGAGTCAAAAACCTGCTGGTCATTGTTAGTACCTGGGGCGAAGGTGATCCTCCGGACAATGCAATCGATTTTTACAATGCCTTCATGAGTGATCAGGCTCCCGGACTTGAGGGAACACGCTATTCAGTGCTTGGCCTTGGTGACACCAGCTACGAGCACTTCTGCAAAATGGGAATCGATTTTGATGCCCGGCTAGAAGCTCTGGGCGCACAGCGCATTTTTGACCGCAAAGATTGCGATGTCGATTTTGACGAAGATTACGCAACTTGGCAAAAAGGTGTACTGGCTGCTCTATTAGAGTTTACAAGTACACCAACTCCGTCGACAGCAGAAAACCTGATAGTCGCACCGACCACGCCAAACGTCAGCTACTCACGAAAAAATCCTTTTCCTTCGCGCCTCAACAGCCGAATTTTGCTCAACGGCAAAGGTTCTGCAAAAGAGACCATTCACCTGGAATTTGATCTCGAAGGATCCGGACTTACCTACGAAGTTGGCGACGCACTTGCGGTGGTCCCTGCAAATGCCCCGGACGTTGTTGATTCGATCCTTGAAACAACCAAACTGGACCCTAACAGCGTCATAACGCTGAAAGACGGTGATCATACATTTCACGATGCGCTGACGCATAAGCTGGAAATCACAACAATTACGCTTCCAGTACTCAAACGTTACAATGAATTTGCCCAAAATGCTGATCTGGACGCACTGATCCATCCCGATAACAAGCAAAAATTTAACGATTACAGTTACGGACGTGAGCTAATCGACGTCTTTACAGACTTTCCAGCCAAGGAACTCACTGCAAACGGCCTTGCCACAGCCATGCGCAAATTGCCTCCCCGCCTCTATTCAATCGCATCCAGCCTTAAAGCGCACCCGGGTGAAGTTCACCTTACCGTTGGAGTCGTGCGCTATCACACCAACGGCCGCCAGCGCAAAGGAGTTTGCTCCAGTTACCTTGCCGAGCGAATCCAGGAAAGTGAAACGGCCAAGGTTTTTGTCTCGCCAAACAAGCATTTTAAGCTTCCTGACGATCCTGACACCCCCTTGATTATGGTTGGCCCCGGAACAGGCATTGCTCCGTTTCGCGCTTTCATGGAGGAACGTCAGGCAATCGGTGCCAAGGGAAAAAACTGGCTATTTTTCGGCGATCAACATTATCTGACAGACTTTCTCTATCAGACTGAATGGCAAAACTATTTGAGTGATGGCATCCTGACCAAACTCGATGTCGCGTTCTCCCGCGACCAGGCACACAAGATTTACGTTCAGGATCGCATGCGAGAAAATGCCAAAGAATTGTACAATTGGCTGCAGGAAGGCGCTACATTCTATGTCTGTGGCGACGCCAGCCGCATGGCGCACGATGTTGACAAAGCCCTACACACCATAGTCGCTCAGGAAGGAAACATCAGCGAAGATGAAGCGACTGAATACATCAAAAAACTAAAGTCTGAAAAACGCTATCTGCGCGATGTTTACTAGTACATCCGAACCCGACGCAGCCGAGTTCGGGTAATAGGTTCAAAATAGTTGAGTTGATAAACTATCAGCGAATACGCAGACGAACGAATAATTTAGGTTCATTTCCAGGTATTGAAACAGCAATTCGGTCGAAGTCTTGCATCGTTGGATGAGGCATTATGGAAGCACCGTCACGGGGAAGCTCAGTCCAGTCATCCGGTTGTAGTGTCGTTGAAGTTTCAACAACATAATCAGTGGGATCGATTCCCATACGGCGTTGATTGAATGTAAACGCAAAATCGTTGGAGCCATTGAGTGTCAAAGTAGGGAAAATCGACTGGTCCGGAGTGGAAGTTGAACCGCCGAGTGCATACTCTAGCCGAGCGCTCAATCCGTCGTTATTATAATCCGTAGACCAGTCTTCAGGTAGCGGGTTGGTTATACCCTCCTGGTAGTAAAGCCATTTTTCAGATGGACCGACAAAGGATATTGTGCCCGCGCCACCTGGTTGACCATTTGAATTATTACCTACAACTGCACCACCTGCAGCAGTTATGTTATCCGTGTTACCAATATTCAGGAGGTCTTTGTAGTAAACGGCGATACGTCCACCGCCGCCGCCACCGCCACCGATCATGTCAGATGAATCAGCTGGAACACGATCTAAGGTATTTCCTCCGTCTCCGCCGCTTGCATCCAGAATACCATAAATGTGAATCTCGGCGCCGGATAGCAGGATAGAGCCACCGGAGCCGCCACCGGACGTATCCAGATTGCCACTCTCAGCACCATCTCCACCGCTGACGTTGATCTGCACACCTGACTCGATTGTCAAAATATTTTTTGTAATAAGACCGATGCCACCGCCCCCTGCGCCGCCACCTTTTTTGTGTGTGCCCCCTGCGCCGCTACCACCACAAAGTATGTCGAGATAAACACGTCCATAGGTATTGCCGATGATGTAATCATTTCCATTGGAATCACCACCGAATCCGCCATAGCTGCCGCCTCCTGAAGGTCGGTCTATGGCTCCGTCTTCAATGTAACTGTTAGGGCTGCCGCCTATTCCCAGTCCGTCTGTTGGATTTTCAGAGGTGCTGCGCCGAAATGCGTCACCACCGTTTCCACCACCAGCTCTGCCCAATCCATGTGATTGATGTATACCATTGCCGCCACTGGTATCAACGGTTGCACC
>CAZTSB010000090.1:0-8607 GCA_964616435.1 uncultured Puniceicoccaceae bacterium
ACCGTCCCCGGTGCGCACCAGCGTCGTGTAAGTCAGAGCGCACAAACATTCGATGCGGTGCGAGACGCACCTGCGCCTCTTTACCAAAGAAAGGACATCATTTGAGTGTAAAAGTAATTCCAAGCTTAGCTATAGACACAAGACAAATCTGCAACTTCCGCATCAAAGCATGAACGAAGCCGAAACCCGAGCCGAGCATATTGATCCCGCACTGAAAGCCGCGGGCTGGTGTGCCGTCGAGGGCAGTCGCATGACAGTAATCGATTCCGATTTGAACTTCAATAAACGAGATACTTTCAAGCCGTTTGCCATTGGGTATTAATTCGATCCAAGGGGGACTTCAGATGGACTGGTCATGAATACCATCAGCAGAGTGAAGCCATTCCAACAAATGTGAAACAGTATCGGCAGGAGGATATTTCCCTCTTTTTCGTAGATTCTGGCAAGGAATACACCAATGACAAGCAGTGGTAAAAATGACATGAGGTTGGAATGCATAATGGCAAACAGTGCGCCACTGAGAACCTGAGCTGCCAGAAGAGGGGTGTGCCCTTTTAAGAATTGGTAAATTGCTCCGCGAAAAATAATTTCTTCAATAAGCGGTGCAGATACGACTGCGCAAAGGGTGATTATTGCTACAGCGAACGGAGCTTCATTGTTGCGCACTATGGTTACAAGCTGCTGGGGTGGGAGTTGATCTACTATCCCTAGTTTTTGCAGACCGGTTAGTAGCCCGAACCATAGCAGTCCTGTCAGCCAGATGACTGGGAAACAGCGGATGAAGTAGGGTATCGTTCCTGAAATCGCTTTTTGTACGGAGATGGTTTTGCGATTGAGTGAGCCACCAAAGCTTTGCGGGTAGAATGTTCTTAGTCCGTAAAAAGTAGCAATCATTGGGATTTGCATCGAAAGTATCAATAAAACGGCAGACCATGGGCTTGGGGGTTCCGTTTCTTCGGTACTCTCGGAACGATTCGGATCGGTTGCTTCAATTACCTCATCAGAAATACCGATTTCTCTGATTATCTGTTCATCTCCAGTGGGTTGGGCAAGCGTATGGATAAGCTTGGCGGCAAGGGCCTGGGTAAATGATGTGCTGATAATCAGCGTACAGAGAAACAGTCCGAAATTTACCCAGCCGATCGACCATGTTGGAGCGGATGCCTGGGGGTTGGAATGCTGTTTGCCTTCGTTCAGATGTGAAATCCAGAGAAAGGTGCCGCAAATAAATATTCCTAAGATAAGCAGTCCTGCTATGAGTGTAGCATTATCAAGTTCAAGGGGCATTTTAAGCAGTGATGGTTGTCCCATCAAATACGGGTTTTCCGGCTAGGTAAGTTGCTTTGACCATTCCATGCAGGGTTTTGTTGTTCCATGGGCAGTTCCTTGATTTACTGAAAAATTTGTCTGATACGACTCTCCACGGTGCATCCGGGTCGAAGAGACAAATGTCTGCTGGAGTGCCTATGCTGAGGGTACCTGCGTCCAATTTGCAAATGGCGGCGGCTTTATGGGTCATCAGGGCAACTACGTCGCTCAAGCTTAGATGTTTTTCATGGTAGAGTACCTGCAGTGAGGCCGCGAGGGCAGTTTCCAGGCCGATTATGCCCGCTGGAGCCCGATCGAACTCACAGTCTTTTTCCGTCGGCGAGTGGGGGGCGTGGGATGAGGCAATACAATCCAGCGTTCCGTCTTTGAGCGCTTCAATGATTGCGATCCGATCCTGTTCCGTACGAAGCGGTGGGTTCATCTTGAAATTTGTGTTGTACCCGGACAGTTCGACATCGGTAAACGTAAAGTGCTGCGGGCATGCTTCTGCGGTTATCTTTACATGTCTCTCTTTCGCTCTTCGAATGATATCAATGGCATTTATGGAACTAACATTCTGGATGTGGATATGTGCATCTATTAGCTCGGCCAGTTGTACATTGCGCGCAACCATGATGTCCTCGGCAATTTTGGGGGATCCTTTGAGTCCAAGGCGAAGCGACCATTCTCCTTCGTTCATGACGGCGTTCCGGGTTTGAGTTTCATCTTCACAGTGATCCAGAACGGTGAGGTCAAACATCTTGGCGTATTCAACTGCGCGCCGCATGATTTCGTTGCTTTGCACACATCTCTCGCCATCTGTTAGCGCGACAACTCCGACCTCTTTCAGTTGGCCTGTTGGGGCTAGCTGTTTGCCGTCTGCTCCAATTGTTATGCAACCGGTCGGGTATACATTGACGATGGCATTGCGTGCGATTTTGTCCAGTATGCGCTGAATAGTGCCTGAATTGTCACAGACCGGGCTGGTGTTGGGCATGCACACGATCGTTGTAAAACCACCGGCGGCGGCGGCCTGTGTTCCGGTAAGTATGCTTTCTTTATGCGTTTGTCCCGGATCGCGTAAATGCACGTGTATATCGACAAGTCCTGGCGCTACGACAAGGCCGTTTGCATCGATCTTGCGGGCAAACTCTTTCTGGTCATCTGACAAAGCCTCGGAAAGTATCCCGTTGATAGCAAAGACATCGCCAATTTCGTTGCGGTTATTTGCGGGGTCTATGACCCGGCCACCGGTAATCCAAAGTATGTCTGACATATGATAAAGAATTTAAGTGTGTGAGATGGGTCGTGCGGAGAGTCGGGTGTATCAGTATGGTAGTTCAATCGGTTTATTTCGATGGGCGCTGCTGCAGAGATAGAGTATTGCCATGCGGATAACGATGCCGTTAGTTACCTGTTGTAAGACAACCGAGCGGTCTGAATCAGCGATTTCGGAATCGATTTCAACGCCGCGGTTGATGGGTCCCGGGTGCATGATAATGGCATGTGGCTTCAACCACTTGGCCCGTTCTTTATTCAGACCAAACATGCTTGTGTACTCGTCGAGTGAAGGGAAGTGTGTTGAGCTTTGCCGCTCATGCTGAATGCGCAGGAGCATCACTGCATCGGCATCTTCGAGGGCATCTTTTAAGTCGTGGCACACTCTTGCTCCCATCGACTCGAACCCTTTTGGCACCAGTGTGCTGGGTCCGGCTACCGTTACCTTAGCGCCCAGTTTTTGCAGGCAAGTAATGTTGGAGCGTGCGACGCGACTAAAGAGAATATCACCCAGTATGGTGACTTTTTTACCTTCCAGGTTTTTGAAATGTTCCAGCAGTGTGAATGTGTCGAGCAGCGCCTGAGTGGGATGAGCGTGCGAGCCATCGCCGGCGTTGATGACTGGAATATCGACAACTTTGCTCAAATAATTTGGAGCGCCTGAAGCAGAGTGACGGATGACGATCATATCAGCCTTGAGCGCTGCGATATTGCGTGCCGTGTCACGCAAGGTCTCTCCTTTGGTCAGGCTGCTCGCATCGGTGGCTATCGTTATAATATCGGCGCCTAAACGTTTGGCTGCGAGTTCAAATGCGAGCCGTGTACGTGTGCTGGGTTCGAGGAAAAGGTTGACGATCGTGCGTCCATCCAGATGATGTGTCTTTGCTTTGTCAGCTTCGACTGCACGTTTAAACGCAGTCGCAACGGTGAAAATGGTTCCGATCTCTTCTCTGGAGAGAGGTTTAATGCCAATAAGATCTTTGCGATTCCAGTTAATGGGTGTACTCATATTTCGTATGGTCAACACTCAGTGGGATAAGGTGACTGCTTTAAAAAAGGAACTGTGGGTCACAATTTGAGAAGGGCAATGAAAAATGTTAAGTTTGGCTGCTGCAGGCGAGTGCAATTCAAATATGCAGCAGGGTAGCTATAAAGATATCATCGACCTCTACTACTGAATCCAGGTTAAACATCCAACTCAGGCCACTGAGAAAGCTTGCGGTGCAGGGTACGCCGACTGATCCCCATCAACTCAGCAGCACGTGTGCGGTTGCCACCGGCTTTGACCAGAGCATTGCGCAACAGCTTTTTCTCGTTTTCAGTTTTGCTCAACAAAGTTGCCGGAACCGCTGCATCACTTTGCGCCGGTTCATCCTCTGCCTCGGACCTGTACTTGGCATCGAGGTCATATTCGGTCACTTCACTGCCACGCTTGAGCACCACAATATTTTCACAGAAGTTCCTGAGTTCACGAATATTGCCTGGCCAACGATAGCTTCGCAGAATCTCCATCGCACCCTCCGTAAGGCGAACCGGACTCACACCATTTTCGTTACTGAATTGGCTGATGTAGTGATTGAGCAAAGGAACCAGATCTTCCTGACGATGACGCAATGCCGGCAGGTTGATCGTCACAACGTTGAGCCGGTAGAGCAAATCCTCACGAAATTCACCCTCTCGCGACATCTGAGCAAGATTGCGATTGGTCGCGCACACCAGACGCACATCGACATTTACCGACTTCGAACTACCCAGCCGCTCAAAACTGCGCGTCTCCAGAAAGCGCAGCAGCTTCACCTGCGTAGAGGCATCGATCTCACCAATTTCATCCAGAAACAAGGTGCCTCCGTCAGCGGCCTCAAAACGTCCGATTCGCCGCTCTGTCGCTCCGGTAAAGGCGCCTTTCTCATGCCCAAACAATTCACTTTCGAGCAGGTTGGTTGCCAACGCAGCACAATGCACAGGTATGAAAGGCTTGCGTGAACGCGTGCTGTTTTGGTGGATTGCCTGAGCGATCAACTCCTTTCCGGTGCCGGTTTCACCTTCGAGCAAAATGGTCGCCTTCGATGGCGCCACCAGCTTCACCTTATCCAGAACATCTGTCAGCGCTTGCGAGTTGCCGACAATTCCATTAAAGCTGTACTTTTTATCCAGACGCTCGTGAAGCACAACATTTTCCGCTTCGACTGTCTTTGACTTAAGTGCCCGCTTGATGATGATCTCCAGCTTTTCCAGATTTACCGGCTTGGTTAAGAAGTCAAAAGCCCCACGACGCATTGCCTCGACCGCGGTTTCCACATTACCATAGGCAGTCATCATGATGCAGATCGGTCGATTCGGCAACTGGATTGCGTGATCAATTACCTTCAGACCCGATTTGCCCGCCATACGCAGATCCGTTAGAATCACATCAAAAGTCTCAGCTTCCATCAGATTAAACGCCTCATCTGCACCGGACGCCGTATACACTTCATAGTCTTCCATCAAGGCGAGACTGAGTCCTTCACGTGTATTCTTTTCGTCATCTACAATCAATATGGTTACCAGCATGTGAGACAATAAGGCACAGCTTGTCCACAAATGCAAATTAACAAAGCTTCTCATTCAACCTGCGGCCAAGAAAATCCTGAACATCAAATCTCCATCTGAACCAAAAAACAAACTCGTTGCTTGATGATTTTTGAACAGCACCAAAATTATTCGAATCTGCCCTTGACAAAACTATCATTGAAGCAGACTTTTGGAATCTTTTTTAAATTTTGTCATGAAAGTAGTTTCTTCACTTCGGTCTCTCAAGCATCGTCACGCGGATTGTCAAGTCGTGCGACGCAAAGGACGTGTTTATGTAATATGCAAGACGAACCCTCGCTTCAAAGCGCGCCAGGGCTAATCTTCATCAACCAAAAATCTATTGTGAAAACAGAAATCCATCCAAAGCTTAATCCAGTTGCTTTTGTTGATGTCTCAAGCGGTCGGAAATATTTGACTGCTTCGACAATGCGCAGCAGTAAGATTGAAACTATTGATGGCATTGAATACCAGGTAGTTATTCGCGACATTACCGCAGATTCCCATCCGGCCTTTACCGGTGAGAAGCGTTTTGTGGATACAGCTGGTCGTGTTGAGAAATTTCAGAGCAAGTTTTCTCGTCGTCGATAAGTTCGAATCTCCAAGGAGTTTTTACTCGCCCACGGCAATGACACCTCGGGCAACATGTGAAAAGGTCAGCTAAAATTTTACCTGATAAAGCTGTCTTTCATGCTATTGTCGTATGTATGTAGCTTCTTGTGAGGAATGATCCTAGATTATTTGCACTAACTTCCCACACTGTTGAAGACTGGTTCTTCGCTATTTTTATTGGAAAGGAATCGAAAAAAGGTAGCGCAGGCGCGTCTCGCGCCGCACGGGGCATCTTATTGAAATCCGGACTCCGTCAAACACCACGCATGTGCGCACCGGGGACGGTGCTGCGCTTTGGACAAAGGTGCGTATCGGAATTGTGCTACTTTTGCGGGTTGAGTAAAATAGTTATTCTTCCACTAAAAATAGCGAAGAACCTGAAGACTATCCTCAATAGGTTGGACGGTAGAGATTTCTGGACTTCTGGCTTCGATAATCTTTGGGTTTATCGGCAACCGCATCAAATGTAATCGGCACACCATTCGTATCACGCCATTTGTGTAAGGCCTTTGTCCACGCTTCAGCAGCAATATCCGCAATCAGCGAAAACTGGCTTTCAGACAGGTTATCCTTTTCACCGTAAAGGACCAATGAAGCCGTATACAAATTCCGTATCTCATGAGTTTCCATCCACAGATGTTTTGAATCTTTTGATGGAGTATGCGGTATATAAAATTCACGCGTTTTTTCTTCGAGAGTTAATCTGGCCCGACAAATCCCTATCTTCTTGAGGACAAATTGAAAATCTGACCAAAGATGTGGGATGCTACCAGCACGCTCAGCTTCTACGATCAACCATTCTTTCAGATAAAGCGCATTGCGTATATCTCGACGCGACTGCAATGAGTCCGTCAAAAAGACCAAGACATTATTCGTCGAAATGTTCTGTCCACGAAGGACAAAAAGCACTACCACAAAGGCAAAGCCCAAAAAGATCGGCAAATGCCGGCCATCCTGAATCAGCGCAAAAAGCCCTCCGATTAGGGCAAATAAAGAAATCGCGTACAGTGCCAGAACCGTTCTGCGACGCGAGAGACCTGCCTTTATCAACAGATGATGAATGTGACCACGATCGGGTCGAAACAACGGCAATCCGCTAACTCCTCTGCGCAAAAGTGCAAAGGCTACATCTAGAATCGGCAGCGCCAGTGCCAGCGCCGGCCCTATCATGGCGGCCATCACTGCTCCTTTCTCAGAATTAAGCAATGACAGAGCAGCGATCATATAACCAATGAGATACGCACCGGAGTCACCCATATAGCACTTCGCCGGTGGAAAATTGTGCAACAGAAAGCCAACAATCGCACCAATCATACCTAAAGCCAGAATAGATGAAGACAGGAAGTCTTGCTGGATTCCGAGGAACGCCAGCAAGACCATCAGCATAAGACCAATACCACCGGCAAGACCGTCAAGACCATCGACCAGATTCATCAGATTCATCACTGAAACAAACCAGCCAACCGTTATCAGCAGCCCCCAAATCTCCAGTCTGACAAACGTATCGGTAAAGGGAACAGTCAAGTTATGAATTGCCAGACCGCACTTGTATGAAATGATTGCGATCAGGATCTGTATCGAAAACTTAAACTTTGCTTGCAGAGGATAAAAATCGTCGATAAGACCCAGAGAAAATGCCCCAAGCGCACCACCCAAAATTGCAAGGTACATCAGGGTTTTGTTGTCCTCGATACCAAACTGAAAAAAACAAAATAGGAAGGTAATCAGAAGACCGACTACAATGCCTGCACCACCTATCCTTGGAATCGCTTCCATATTTGTATGATGGTGCTGCGGATTTACGCTACCCACTCGTCCAAACCCAAGCTTTAGCAGACAGTAGATTACCAGCCATGAAACAAAACCACTAATCAGGCTATAAACTGTGATTTGAAAAAACACCTCTTCTTGAAAATACTAAAATAATCTTACAATCCCCGAAATAAATTGCTTTTTCCTATTTCTAAGATCTTGGAATATACGCACTTTTCCGCCTTTTCAGTATTTCCCCTAAATGTATGTTCTCACAACGAGAACCCAACTCGCTACAATGCTAAACAGTATGGATAATACCCCCAGGACATATAGGAAACGTGAGAAACTGCGTGTACGAATGGCATCATTGACTCCAAAAAATTGATTACAAACCATATTACGTATTTTGCGCTTAGTATTCTGCGAACTAAAGATTAAAAAAATACCAAAAACGCCCGGAAGTACAGAAAAAGTAATTTTCAGAATCAGTATGAAAAACGAAATATTGAGAAGCTCCATAATGTAGTATGGCAGACAATTTTAGAGAGTTAGCAAGTTTAGATCTTGATATAATATAACCATAAAGATGTTCAGATACATGGATTTCTTCAAGCTTACTTTATGAAAAGACGACAATGATAAAAATGTAGATGCGGGAGACTCGATCAGATTGCAGAGCTGGGCGGGGAGCACGGCTAAAGCTGTAATAGTCAGGAGGCTCCGCAGCGCAGTGAGCCGATCGAGGCGGCCGATTGTAACCGTTGCTTGTGGAGGTCAGTTGCGGCATTGAAGCGTTGATCGGAGAAGCGACTAAAAATGTTAGAATGCGTGGCCTGGCTCCATTTGACATCCCTTAGATGGGCAATATCACCCTGGACGGGAGCAAGCTCATTTTGAGGCTTTGCCTTGATTCCAATTCTTAGATGGGCAATATCAAAAGTTTACGCCTCAGCTGGGCAAGCCTGCTTTGCCTTGATTCCAATTCTTAGATGGGCAATATACAAGCATTTGTGTTATTGCTATTTCTATTGCTTTGCCTTGATTCCAATTCTTAGATGGGCAATATGAAGTAATAAAGAAGGAAGT
>CAZTSB010000091.1:0-16020 GCA_964616435.1 uncultured Puniceicoccaceae bacterium
AATTTAAAAAACGTCTGCAACTGCGCCTTATCTGCTTTCCGATCCGTGGGCACCTCAATCACGCGAACACCCCGCTTCGGCAACACCTCAATCGCCTCAACCAGCGCATCCCAGTTTTGCGCCTGCTGATGCTCCACTCCATATGCCTGACACAACCTATCCAGTTGCACATTTTGTGGCGTGGCAAAGAACCGTTCAAACGAATCTTTCATCTGCGAAACCGGCAAATGCTCGAAAATGCCGCCTCCCTGATTGTTTGCCAGCACAACCGTCAAACTGCCATTTAATTCACCGTTTGCAAGCAAGGCATTGGTATCGTGCAAAAAAGCCAAATCACCGGTCAGTAGAACCGCAGGTTTGCCGCGATGCGCCACTCCCATTGCAGTACCTAGCGTGCCATCGATACCATTTGTCCCGCGATTACAGTAAACAGGACATTTACGATCCCCGGCACACCAGAAATATTCGGCATAGCGAACGCTCATACTGTTCGCAATAAAAGTTGGTGTGCCCTTTGGCAGATAGCGCGACAACAGCCAGGCGATCTTCCCTTCAAACAGAGCATCCGTCTGCTCAAATTTTTCACTGAGAGTTGTCATAATCCTCTGCTCACAACTTACCCAGCTTTCAACCCATTCCGCATCAACCGTCTGCTGGCGGATTGAATCATTGAAGGCTTCCACAGTGCCCTGCAAAGGAATGGCAATGCGGTGCAGCGGATCCGTATTGACGGGCCTCTCAGACAGGAGAAACGATGTTGCATTTAGCGTTTCCAACCACTTACGCAGAACTTTGCTGGTGGGCAACGGACCGATCTGCAAAACTGCCGACGGTTTCAACTTTCCGGCAATTTCAGAACTACGCAACAGGCTGTCGTAATGGCAGATCAAGACCGGTTTCTCACCCAGATAGCCCCGCAGAGGATTGAGCACATCGCTTAGTATCGGCCAGCCAAGTTTCTTTGAAATCGCTGACACAGCATTTGCAAAAGATTCGTTTCCCTCACTCGGATTGACTGTACCAACAACAATAAGCCCGTGGCGATGACTAGCGAGCCGTTCCAGCGCAACCGAATCCAGACATGATTCACCGGAGACGCCCTCGCACAGACGTGTCGTAACCGTTGCTGCAGATTCCATCACAGAAACACTCATGACCGGTGGATGTTCCCCAGAGGGAGCGAGAGGCTCACGAAACGGGAAATTTAAATGCACCGGCCCAGGATTACTCTGCAGCGATCGATGTACCGCATGTATCAAAGTCTGACGCAGATACGCCAACAATCCGGGCTCAGCCTCCGGCAGAGCAACTTCATGAAAAAAACGCACCAAACCACCGAAGATTTTGGCCTGATCAATCGTCTGACCTGCAGAACAATCACGCAGCTCAGCCGGACGATCTGCCGAAAGTACAATTAGAGGCGTGCCCGACATGGATGCTTCCAGCACTGCCGGATAGTAATTCACCACCGCAGAACCCGAGGTACAGACCAGCACAACCGGCTTATGTGTGCGCTTCGCCAGACCTAAGGCAAAAAAACCAGCCGTGCGCTCATCGAGAATGGGTAGCGCTTCAAGCTTTGGATTGTGCGCGGCAGCAATGGCAAAGGGTGTCGATCGGGAACCCGGTGAAACCACCACGGTCTCTACTCCAAGACGCACCAGCACTTCCATCGCCAGCGCACCCCAGACTGAATTCATGTTAGAACAAGCAAGCGAATCGAATGAACTGGAATTTTCTGCAAGCACTCTATTTGACAATTAATCAATTGTTTCTAATTACCTAAGTCGGCAAAGCCGGAATCAACGTCGAACATTGAACGTCGAACATTGAACGTCGAATACAAATTTTCAGCCTCCCCCCGGTTCATCCAGATCAATCAAGTGGCCCAGGGTCTGCTGACACACGACATCAAAACGCTCCTCACCCAGCTTCTCCTCTAGGTCTTTCAGCCGCTGTTGCAGATACGCCCGGTCAGCGCCGCCAGGTTGACCGCCCGCCTTCGCAGCTTCCCAAAGCTTACAATAGCCATTGAGCGCCTCCGGGTAACGCTCTTGCTGATAGTCGATGTCGGCTTGCAAAGAGTCCAGTATCGATCCCAGAGCCCGAGCATCCTTAGCCTCCCGTAACTGCGTTACCAGCGGCTGTGCTAATTGCGACTCGCCACGTGCCACCCGCGCTCCGGCAACCTGCAGGATCAACTGCGTGCGCAGGTTGGGCGGCAGTTGATCGAAAGGCAGTTCGTCCAGTAAGCTTGTTTCATACGCAATCGCTTTTGCTTCGTCTTTCAAAGCCACGCTGCACTGAGCGAGTCGTTTGAGCGCTTCAATCACAAAGGGCCACTGTTGATGGTGACGGTCGTGGTGGTAAACACGTTCGCTGATCTCGTAGCAAATCGCCCATTGCTCCTGCAGTTGATAAAAGGCAGCCAACCACTGCGCCGCGAGCCGGAAGCAGGGATGCAACTTCTCACCGACTGTCTGCAACAGGAGCCATTCCTTCCACTGCGCAGCAGCGTCCGTTAGCAATTTGGCTTGCGCGTCCTTATCCGCAGCAAGCACATGGTAAGCCAGCCGGAGCCAGGCTGCCGCCGACTCCAGATTCTCAGGCGTCGTGACCATGGGCGTCCGGCCCAGCAAATCCAGCGTCCAGGCCGTACTTTCACCTTCGAGCCGGACTGTGCGCAGCAGGGAGTCGAAGGCCTGCTTGACGCGAACAAAGTCCCGATAGCAGCGTCCGAACCAGAGCACCTCAAAGTGCTTTACCCAATGTCGACGGTTGGCTAGCAGGTACTGAGACATGAGAGGGTTCTGCTGTTGCTGCAGGTGCTGCGCCAGACTGCCGATGCCGACACAAAGGATCCGGCTAAGCAGAATGGGGTCGACCGTACTCGCTGAATCACTGTCCTCCTTGAGCGACCGAGCCATGAAATGAGCGAATCGAGGGTCGACCAATGTACCGTAGGGCCGCTTCAGAAGCAGGCCCGCGCGTTGCCAATGATCCTGAGCCGCATTGAAGCCAGTACTATTACCTTCCAGCGGTACTCCCAGTTGAGTAAATAGCTTAGTCGCGGGCTCAGTCCAGGTCGATTTCGGCACCTCGGAGGAATCGCCCTCGTCGGTGTCAGGCCCCTTGTCCGCAGGCGCTGCTATTTGTCGGCAGGCGAGCGTCAACATCTCCAGAGGCACCGAAGGCAAGTCGGCAACCTGGCGCAAAAGTCGTTGCCAGGGTACGTCCAGGCGACTCCACTGCCACCGGTAGTACTGCCCCACCGGGTCGCTCTGTGCCGCTTCGGGCCAGCTTTTAACTGTTGCTACTAACTCCTCGCACTTGTGATGCGCTAATTGTGGCAGCACCTTTTGAATCAGAAAGGGGTTGCCCTGTAAACACTCCAGCAGCGGCAGCCAATCCATGCCACCGGTATCGACCGATCCCTCGCGCAAGCTACCGGCGGCGAGCACCTGCTGTGATAGCGGATGCAACGGCTCAACACGCAGGGATTTCGTATCCAGAACTTCCAGTCTATCCCTGCCCGTAACCACCACGCTATGTTGCCCCTGTGCCAATCTGGTCAGGTAGTCGATCAACTCCGCGATCGCGGCCTCGCCCACCTCGGGCCACTGGCTCAAGGTAGGCGTATCCAAATTGTCGAACACGAAGTAACAGCGGTGCTCGCGCAAGGCCGTATCCAGCTTTTCAGTGTCATCGGCCTCACAATCAAACACCGGCGCAATCATCTGCTGAACATCACTAAAGCTGTAGAATCCGGTGCCCACATCAAAGTAAAAGCCGTAATCCATCCTCTGCTGCTGCGCCCGGTAAAAACCCACCTGATGCACCAGATGCGTTTTGCCGCTGCCGGAAGGCCCTATGAGACTGAGGACGCACCCCTCTGCTTCCTGCGCCGCCGTTAGCAAGGCCAGCAGACCTTGATCTTCACAGTGCCCGGCGTCGGGCGGGAGGTATTGCGACTGAAACCCGAACAGCCGCTGATGTGTGCGCTGAAATGCCGGCGACTGCATCAACTCCACAGCCTGCTGCGGCTGCCCAAAGAAGCGTACAGGCTGGCCGCCGTAATGCACTGGCAGTGGCCAGACGTGAAAAGGAAGACCTTCGACGCGAAACCGCTTCGTCTCCGGCTGAGCCTGCAACTGTTTGCGTGTTTCGACCACCGCCTGACTAATCGACAAGCCCAGGAGGAGTTTATCATAAAAGCACTCGAAGCAACCGCCCGCAGTCCAGGGATCTGTCCGATAACCCAGCCCGACCACATTGCCCAGCCCGGCTTCTGTAGCGACCCGGGCGATCGTAGCCAGTCCTTGAGCGATGTTGACGGGTTGCTGCGTCTCGTCAAGATATGTACAGGCATCAACCGTTAAAAGTGCGATCTTGTTCTCGACGAGCAAGCGGCAAACGGCATCTAGCGCCAGCGGTGCGCCGGACACTCCGAAAAAGATGTGCGGCATGCCATTCAGCACATGAACCGGGCCATCGTAATGCACGCAATGCACTGAACGCGCGGTCTCTGACAATCGTTCCCTAAGTGCCTCCAACGTTCCGTAGGGCCAGAGCGTGTAGTCCACCGCACCCATCCAGCGCAAGGAGCGCGTACTGGCATTGAAGCCATTAATCGGACGGCTATCATCCGCGCTACAAGCGATGATATGAAGCACGCCCAGCGGTGCGGCATCGTCCGCCTCGGGACCGGTGTCACCGTGCAGTTTATGATTAAGTTCTTCCTCGTAGTCCGATTGATCCGCACCGGTAAAGCGTCGCACAAACCCCTGACACACTGTCGACAGCACGTACTTGGCATCCGATAGGATCAATAGTTCCCAGAAGGTCTCAAAAAACTCTATGCGCGCAGACTCTACCTGTACACGCACTTTGGCAAAACCTTCGGTCTCAATCCGGTCACTGACTTTCATCAGTTCAAAGTCCTCCCCGATCAGGCTGTCACCAAGACTAAGTCCTTTGCGCAGGAGCCCCTCACCCACATTTCGATCGTCCACGGGCTGGTTCAATAGCTGCAGGTAGTGTTCAAAGTACCAACTCAGATTCTCGTAGAACGCAGCGCTTATCGGTGATGAGAAGTCGTCGATAGTGAAGGTTATTGTCTGATCCTCTGCCTGCAAGTTTACTTGAATAGCACTGGCAGAGGGTTGATCGATTAAACGCAGTAGCATAGCGGCTGCACTGGATAAGTGAAATTTGATTGCTCGGTTATTAGGCCGCCTACTGTGCAAACTGCTGGAAACGCTGCTTCAGGACTTCAGCCGTGCCTTGCATCAATCGCTCGGCAATGTCCGCAACATGGCGTTTGCGCCAGGACTCCAGTTCCGTGCCTTTGACCCATTGGTTGAACGCTCCCAGAGCCGGGCCGGTATGCACCTGATAGTCTACTTTCTGCTCACTGCTGCCGGAGCGCGCCAGACGAGCGCTGTGAATGAAATACCACTTGAAAATCATCGCCATCTTGTACTTGGGCGACTTCTGCGCTTTCTCCAGCTCCCTAGGGCGAGCTTTGGCGTAGTAGGCTTCGGTCTCTTTCCAAACATCTGCGAAGCTGCGCTTAAAGTACTTTTCCTGAATCATCTTCTTTGTCTTCTCATCCAGTTCTTCCAAAGAGTTATGCTGCTGATACAGTGCGAAGAGCTTATTGCCCCGCGCGGGGAAGAATACGCCCTTCTTCATCACCTGCACCTTGGCACCGATCTCGAACATGTCACCGGCCGGCGCGTAATCCGTGTCCTGAACATTAATATCCTGCAGCAGGTCTTTGACCGCGTCGCTCATTCCGGCCTCGACCGTACACTGGTTGATTGAGCCGGTCAGCACAAAGTCTGCACCCATAACAAAAGCAGCTGCAGCCGATTCCGGCGTGCCGATCCCGCCCGCAGCTCCAATCCGAATAGGCGTTTTGTAATCATGCTGCCGAACGAGTTCATTGCGCAAGCTCTGCATAGCCGGCATCAATGCGTAAGCGATACCCTGGTCGGTATGACCACCGGAGTCGGCTTCCACGCAAACCTCATTGGATAAGGGGACCTGTTTGCCTAGCTCTGCCTGCTCCTGAGTGATGTGACCGGCTTTTAACAAAGCGTTGACCATGGCCTCAGGCGCCGGACTCATGAACATCTTGGCCACTTCCGGACGGGAGACTTTGGCAAGAATGTGATTGTTTGCTTTGATTGACCCGTCTGCGGCGCGCTCAAGTCCACTCAGACAAAAGCGTACCAGAGCAGGAGTGACGGACATGTAAGCAGAAGCTTCAAGATAGTGAACACCGCGCTTCAAGTAGAGTTCCACCAGTTTGGACTCTGCATCGGCATCATCCAGCCCATAGAGCAAATTGAGACCGTAAGCCTGACCGTCTGAAAGAGCCGATTGAATGGTATCTATCGCGGCCTCTACCTCTGCGTACTTCAGGCCACCGGTGCCCAGATAACCAATCATTCCGGCACGCCCCATGGCAATGACCAGATCGGTTGAGGCAATCCCTTTGTACATCGAACCGGTGATGTACGCGTAGCGGATGCCATAGTCCTCTTTAAATTGCTGACTCCCCAGGGATTCAGCGGTAATTTTTGATATTTCTGGTTGTGTTACTGTGACCATAATCTTTCTGGTTAAGTGAAAACTCTTGGTGCATCAAAAGTCTATTTAAAGGAAAGCCACTTTTTCCAGCTCTGTCCCTTGCGCATACGGAAGGCGACAAACTGTTCGGCATTATCAAATTGTAGATAAAGATTGTTTTTCAGCAGGTCGGACATCGGTTGACCAGACGGCCGACCGAATGAGTGCCCCGGATAAATGCGTGTCTCCGGCGCGATGCGCTGCTTAAGCATTTGCAGGCTGGCGAACATCGCGTGAGGGTCGGCGCCTTTACCCACGCAAATACCACAACCTTCGGTGAATAGCGTATCCCCGGTAAACAGGTTATCGTCTATCTGATAACAAACGCCTTCGTAACTGTGACCGGGAGTAAAGTAAGGAAGGACTCGGAACGTACCACAATCAAAGGGCGTCTCACTCTCCAAAGGCGTCAGATTCGTGCAATAGAAGTTGTAAAAATCGATCTCTGCTTTGCTCATGAACACCGGCACTTTCCAACGCTTTGCAAAGGTATCGCACAGATTGACGTGGTCTACATGCGAATGCGTCACCAGGATTGCCTTCAGATTAGCCTGATGCTCCTCCAGAGCGCCTTCCAAAGTACTTAGCTCCCAGGCCGGATCAACCAGCACAGCATCTCTGCTGTTGTTGTCCACAACCAGATAGTTATAGTTTTTTAAAACCAGTTGAGAGACCTTGAAGACATGGACCGTAGAAAGCATATGCATTAAATCGAAAATTAAGAATTCCGGCTTCGCCAGATTAAGCAAATGCTTTGCGCAACTTTTCAAGCTGTTGCAGCTCACTTCCGTAGGGAGTCATAACCGGATGAATACTTGAAGCAGAAGCTTTGTCCAACAGGTACTTAAGAAAGGTTGCCAGTGTGCCGGAAGGCCCCAGGTCAATGTAATTCCGGGACTGTTCGATTTCGAGTAATTCGATGGTCTCCTGAAATTCAATCGGCTCACGAACCACCTGCCAGAGATATGTTGTGGGCACTTCATTGAGCGTACTGCCTTCGACGCAACAAATGAAGGGGAGCTTAAGTGGCTGTAGAGACTGCGTTTTGAGAAACTCGAGATAAACATCTTTGGCTGGATCTAGCCAAGGCGAGTGAAAGGCATAGTCCACTGCCAGACGCTGGCGAATCGTCCCTTTTTTCAAGCTCTTCTCTACTTGCTCCAAGCCTGCCTCGTCTGTAGCAACTACAAAGCTTTGATAAAAGTTAACTCCTGCCAGCGAACTGTTATCGTACAGCCCAGCATTCTGATGGTAGCTAACAGGATCGTCCAAAACCGCCAGCATGTGTCCCCTGACACAGTTTTGCTCAATTACTTCAACCTGCCGAATGACCGCAGCCATTGCCTGCTCAGCCGAAAGGCCGCCAGCGATAGTAAGAGCGGCAAAACTTCCCATGCTGGTGCCCAGCACGTAATCCGGCTCAATTCCTTCATGCTGCATAGTGCGTGCCAGCGCCACCTCGACCATGAAGATTGCCGGATGCGTATGGCGAAGCGTGCTAAAGACGTCCTGTTTCTTGTAGCGTGGGTCGTACAGCACAGAAATAATGGATTCCCCTAACAAAGACTGTACCAGTTCATCCAACGCCTCCAGAGCCTCTCTGAATACCGGATGTTTCCGGTACAGTTCCTCACCCATCCTATAGTAGTGGCTCCCCTGGCCGGAAAACAGAAATATTGTCGAAGACTTAGTTGTCATAATTGCGTCAAGCGCGGTTTTCAATATCTAAGGAATCATCGTCCACAAAGCTCAAAGTATTCAAGCGCTAGGTAACCCGAAACAATAAAGAAGACAAGGTCCAGTGGCAATTTACCAACGAAGAGGCCCGCATAAAATTGAAGAGATTATATCCGCAACTTTAGCTGTTACCTTGTACTAGCGTGAAACTTCTTCGTTAATCATCTTGCGAAAATCCTCGCACACTTCAGCGCTGAGGTTGATTGAAATGGCCTCTACTTCATCGGTAACATCATCGAATGTCTGCGAAGATCTAAAGAAGCCAAGCGCAAGATGTATCAGCCAGCCAAGGAGACCTTCAACTTCGGGCTCATTCAAAAACATTAGTTCTCGACGAAGATAATCCGGATTCCTGAGAAATGCTAAAAGGTACGACTGACGACATCCGAAATAGTGAAGGCAATCAAATATTTCGGGAAGTAATTTCATTTCAATTATTTTAGGAATCTCGATGCGTTTAGTCATGAGTTTATGACGGCGGCCGCGATAATCAAAGTACTTCTGAACAGAATCCAGTTCCTTTGGGGATAAACGTTTAAGACAAAAAGAAGCTGCTTCGGGAAGATGGAAGCCGCGATGCCCTAGCCGATAAGGGAAATAGCGTACGAGCCCCTTTTCGTCGCCATGGGCAAAGACATTCTGAAGATTTTTGTACACTCCTCCGATCCAGGCTTTCTCAGAAAGACGGTCCAAAAATTCCATCAGTTCAATAAATGTAACAATGTTTTCAGCCGCACATAGTTCCAAAAGGTTTTCATCAAGATTGGATGAACTTACCGGATAATCCTGATAAATCCCAAATTCTTCAACAAAGCGCATCCGTTGTGCGTACGCTTTACTGTCAATTTCTTCAAAGGACCCGAGATCTTCACACTCTTTCTCAAATGAGAAGGTTGTTTCACAAATTTCCAGAAGCAAGGTAGCTGATCTTAAATCCAGCTTTTCGACTTCAAGAAGTTCCTCAAAACTAAAGTAGATATATCGTGCGAGCACATCTCCCTTTACTGACCCGGGACGTGACCATCGACGCACACCACTGTTCTTAGCTAAAGTGGATATACTAAGCTCTTCAAAAGGGGAGCCTTGTGCACGGAAAGCGATCGTATCCCAACGAGCAGACAAGTCTTCCATTGAGGCCGACTCACTAGCTTCTATTTTCTCCGTGTTACTCATATCAATCTTTGCTTATCGAAAAAGTTAGAACCTATTTCAAAGATCCTAATCATTGAATCGAGATTCAAGAGGTCCCCGCACTGGCAGGTGATGCAGAGATGGGCGCATTAACGTCGTGTGCGATAATTTCGTCTGCCAGATCATTGTAATCCTGCCCGACTCCATCCAATACGTCGCGACTTTCAATCAAACAGATCGGCAAGCCTAAAGTCACCGCACGCCTTACAATTGTAGCATCCCGAATACAAGTATTGTAAATTTTTGCTTCATTTGAAACAAGGCGTTGTTTCTTAAACTGATTTAGCCTCAATTGCATTCGCATCTTTGGTACGCCAATATCAACGTTTGATTTGATTGAATTGAATATAACGCCGGACACGCGTGCAAAGTTGCCAATTTCAGGAGTTCGAAATCCTGCCGCACGACGGTAAAAGAGTAATAACTTTTCAATCATCAGTGTGAAACCGATGAGGGAGAGTGCATCAGGATTTGCCGGAACATAAAGCTCATTGGCACTAAAAATACCTAGTTGCGAAGCATTCAGAATATTCGGTGGACAATCAAAGAGAATAAAGTCGTAGTCGTCCTCAATCTCACGAATCTGCTCATTAAAAATCAGATAGTGCGGATTTTGAGGATCGATATTGTACTCGTTTTCTATATCAATGAGATTGAAAGTAGTAGGGAGTAAATCAAGGCCCGGAAGCTGAGGCTTGCCTTGATTGTCATGAACCACATCCTTAATGATTAAATTCTTAATTCGCTCCTCACCCGGATCTAGAATGGAGTAGACCGAACCGCGCTTTTCCATATTAATTCGGTTCCATCGTTCAATACGCAAAAGCCATATACTTGAGTTGGATTGGGTATCCAGGTCACACAATAACACACGTTTGCCTTTCTGGGACAAACAGGCTGACACATTCACGATCAATGATGTCTTGCCAACACCGCCCTTGTAGTTAATAAACGCTAACTTTCTTGCCATAAGTCACTTATAGTAATTATTTTGTATGCCTTAGAATTGGTTCTCAAGATCATCCAGCGTTGGTAAATCTTCGGAAAACCCGATTGAGAAATCACCAAAGCTTTGCTCTCCGTCAGTTCCCGTCTTCAGTGGTTGAGTATCCTGATTTTGAAGAATTCTCTCGGATAAAGCTTGGTCAATATACATCTCTGCCCAATAGCCATTTTCAACCTCATAGTCATCCGGTATATAACCATAATTGTCGAGAATTTCCAGAATAAGTGAGGAGTCAGGCGTAGCATTGAAACCACTTAGCAAACCGCGTTCTTCATGCGAATTAATAATCTCTTCAACTATAAATGGTGGAACGATACCATCGTAGGAAGGGTGTATGACATGCTGCTTAGCCCAGCTTTTCCAGCGCTCACGGTCTACAGAACGTTCTGTCTTCGATAAGGCTTCATAGTAGTAAACTCTGCGACGCGATAGGCGACGCACCAAAGCACATGCTTTCCCTTCACCATTTTCTATTTCAAGCCAGTCACCACGGCGAGGTTCTGCAATGGGATCACGAGTCTTGGAAATATCTTCCGGCGCGTGCATAAAGTCTTTGCCTCCACGGAAACAGTACTTAACTTCTGTACGTCCCTGACTGAAAATATCGATATGATCTTTTCGGAGTAATTCTTCCTGAAACTTTGCAGCATCATTGCGCGAGTACGCCCACATATAACTGGTGACTGAAGTAACGACTTTGTATTTATGTTGCATGCTTTTAATTAATTTAAGGTTAACGTTTTAGAATTTTAGTTTGTAGAAATTGGTATTAGCTAGCTGCCTTGGTTTCGGACTCAACAATTTCGTCACCTTCGTCAAATTCTAACCCAGGCATTGATCGAAGCATTTCAGATGCAGAAACAAACCTACCTTCGGGTTTGTACGCCAACGCTTTGATCATCCAGTCGTCCCAGTCAGAATCAATTCCTTTCATTGTCTCTGAGGGCAAGTCTGTCGATAGGCAGTAACGTCCGGTTAACATTCGGTAGGCCATGAGACCGACGGAATATAGATTGCTCTGAACTGTTGGGGCATCTCCAATACGTTGCTCAGGGCTATAGTATTCGTAAGTGTTAAGCAAGCAGGGCAGGAGACGGCTGAAACCTGGCAAAGGCTCGAAAGGCGTTGGTTCCATCAGACGATCATGACGCAACAGATGGAAATCGTCCCATGCATGACCTATAAAGTCAGTTACACCAAGCTCGGATATTTTTACACCTTCATCAGCGATCAATACATTTGCTGGCTTCAAGTCCGTATGGATAATGCCCTGCGCATGTGCATGCTCAAGGCCAATCAGTAAATAGTACATGTAGTAACAGACTTCTTGTTCGGTGAGCAGACCGTCATTGTAACGCATCAGATCTTCAAGACTTCGAACAACGACACCATCCGGAGCTTTTTCACCCTCAACGTATTCCATACGCAACCAGTAGAACATTTCTTCTTCACCTAAGTCGCCAATACGAAGAATATTGGGGTGATCTAGCTTGGTCTGAATGCGGGCAGCTTGCGAAAATGCTTCAATAGCTTCTTCGACATCAAAGCCTTTGGGAATCACTTTTAAAGCAAATTGTTTACCTAAAACTTCATGCTGGGTGAGGTAGACTTCTCCAATCGCTCCTTTACCAATAAAACTAACAATGCATAGATTGCCAATAGTCATACCTGGCTGTAGCGAACTTAACTCGTCAGTAAATCCTGATCCTGAAATATCCATAACAATGTGTGATTCGGTAAGTTAAAAGTAATTATCCATAAATGTCAAAGCCGTTTCTTCGGCTTTTCCGGGGGTTTAATACGCATTTGGGAATCTGTAGCTTTTGATGTCTTAGGTGGTTGGGGGGCTTTGGGTTTTTGCAAAGTTTTTTTTCCTTTTACTGATTTAGAAGATTTGGAACCAATTCCTTTTGATTCATCAGTTGAGGATTGAGAGGCTTCAAAGTCGATAACTGTAGAATCGAGCCTTTCAATGTCAAACTCTAATGTATCCATAGATTCTTCTAATGAATCAGAAGGTACTGAAGGTTCTTCATCAGAGGGCTCAGCGGAATGCACGGATTCAGCAGGCACTGCTAATTTAGGCTCGGCAGGCTTATTCGAAGCAGGAGCTAAGGTTTTCTGAACAGTCGGAGTAACCGGACCGTCTGGCAAAACAGGTGTTGTCGGCGGAACACCTGTTTTGGGCTCGGAGGGCGCAATGGGCGAATCAGCTTTTATAGCAACTAACTGATCCGCATTGATTCCCTGGGTTATATAATCAATGGAGATAATCATCAGCAACCCTGTCATTAACACAAAAACAGATGTAACCAAATTAAACAGCAAAAGTGTGAGATCATGGCTAACTAGATCGTAAACACTCGTAAAAACCACGAACGGTAACAAAAGTGGCAGAAGCAACAAACTGCGTATCAAAATCTGAACAAACATTTCATGCAGTTCAGGATGATACCCTTTCGCTATTTTGAGTGAGGCCAAAAAACGAATAATCGGAACGATAAAGAAGAAAGCTCCCAAAAAAGAAAACACCATTGGTTCTTGGGATTTCAGTGAGGGAACCTGTGAAGCAGCAACACATCCGAAAATGACAAGATAAGTAAATGCATCAAAGATCATTTTTTTGAAATCCGGAGCATCCTCTCTCGTAAGCAGAGAATTTAAAACAACTGCAATTGCCGGCCCAACAAGTATCCACGACAATATCGGAACGATCAAAGGAAACACGGCGTCTCCTTCATTGAGAAACCTGCTGTAAAGATACGTGCCAAAAGTACCATTGAACGCTATGGCTAAATACCCCAGAGACAACATTTTCGCTCCGATCGAAAAGCGCTTCACCGATAGTGCTTTCGAAGCTTTGCGAAAAACCGCAACAGCGGCAAATCCGGCAAGACAGAAGGTCAAAATAAATGAAGCATACGTAATCCCCTGAAAAGGCGTGATCGTATCACTGGATTCGACTAAGGGGCTTGTCTCCTCCGGAACCACTGTACTGGCCTCCGTAATGACTGCACTATCTTTTGGAACCGCTGTATTAGCGTCCGGGACCACCACACCATCGTCCGGGACCACTGCACCATCGTTCGGGACCACCTCACTAGAATTCGTAACCGCTCTACCGGATTCACCAGAGGTTTCCGGTGGCACGACAGTTGGAGTGTTTTCAGGGGGGACAACCACCTCAACCACTTTAGGATCGGGATCTCTGATGGGTGGAATTTTAGGTATAAGCTTAGCTTGTTCGGACATGACTTAGAGTTACAAAACGAGCAAAAAAGTGGTTAAATAAGCATCAATCTGATGTCAGAAAAACCACGATAGTATTTTATAGGTTAAAAAAAATGGAGACATGGCAAGTATAAACATAGTCCATGATGAGCGTATTAAAACAGAATTTTTGTGACTTCAGCAACATCATTTGTTAATAAAAAACAACGTGAACCAATGCACACCTGGTAATCTGAAGTTTGTTTTTCATCATTAAGACATACAAAAGTACGGCGCCAGAAATGATTGGCAAGTTCGCTACGCAGTTTATCAACGGATGCCCCCGGATGAACTTTAATGACCACAATGCCACTCAAATGGGTCCCCACTGCCTCCAGAGCATGCGCAATTCCGGCAGCAACTTTTCGTGCATAATTTGTAAACGCCGGAAGCATGGCATGGATTTTCTCTTCCAAATAAGATTCGCCACTTAAAGCATACAAACCGGAAAGGGCATGCAACAAAGCCGCGTTGCCTGATGGCGTTGCATTATCAAACCATTCTTTGCGACGAGCGACAGGTGTATCCGCATCTTTTGCTGTGAAAAAACACCCGGCAGACTCAGGATCACCAAACAGGCGCAACGCGCTTTTGACACACATCTCGGCACGTTTTCGGTATTCCACAGAAGCGCCCGCATCCAGCCAGTCAATCTTAGCCGCAATGCTCAGAAAAGCTTCAGCCGCCAATGCGTAATCATGCAAAAAACCATCAATATGAGCACCTGCATTTTCGTAAAAAACTGACTTTAAAAGGAGTTCACCGTCTGCCTCATCCGCAAGTTCAGTCCAAATAAAATCCGCTGCCTTGCGCGCACGCTCCAGCCACTCCAATCGGCCAAAATAAAACCCGGCATCGACCAGTGCCCGAATCAACATGCAATTCCAGGCCATACTTATTTTGGTATCTTTGCCGGGATACACACGATTAGCTTCACGATGCGCCAGCAATTTTCGACGCGCCGGAGCCAATTGATTGCGCACCTCCATATCCGAATCAACCAGCGCCGGATTTGAAGTTCCATGCTCAAAATTACCCTTTTCCGTAATATTATATGACCGGCAAATCGCCTGCGCCGCTTCACCTGCACCCAGCACAGCCTCAATCTCCCTGGGGGTCCATACATAATAATGCCCTTCCCTGCCCTCACTGTCGGCATCCAACGCAGCATAAAAACCTCCGTTCTCGACGCTCATCTCACGATCCAGCCAGACAACTGTCTCCTCAACCACAGCGGCATAGAGCGGATCCCGATTATCCAGCCACCCGCGCGTGTACGCATCAATCAGCAAGGCATTGTCGTATAGCATCTTTTCAAAATGCGGGATCAGCCAATGACGATCCACACTATAACGGGCAAACCCACCCCCAAACTGGTCAAACAACCCGCCGTGAGCCATTGCACGAAGCGTTGTGTGGCAGACAGTACGAATCCGCTTCTCAAGCTCCAACTCATCCTTCGCAAAACCACCATTCTGCAGTACTCCCAGGAAATTAAGCGTCATCGACGGCGGAAACTTTGGAGCATTGCCAAAGCCACCGTATTGATCATCATGATTTCCACAAATGCCTTTGCCAGCATCGATCAGTAGCACCTCCCAGGACACATGCATATCATCGCCATCAGCAACTTCTGTAGCTGCCATGATGTTTTTCCGGATCGCATCTGCATTTTCTTCCAGTTCCGAACGGGAACGTTTATAAAAATCGGAGATTCGCATCAGCAGTTGCGGCCAGGGAATCAAGCCATTGCCACGATCCTTGGGAGGAAAGTACGTACCGCCAAAAAACGGACGCCCGTCGGGCAGACAAAACACATTGAGTGGCCAACCACCAGATTGCTGAATCATCTGGACCGCTTCCATGTAAACCTGATCGACATCCGGTCGCTCCTCACGATCCACCTTCACACAGATAAAATGCTGATTCATCAGATTAGCAATATACTCATTCTCGAAACACTCATGCGCCATCACATGACACCAGTGACAGGCGGAATAACCGATCGAAACCAGCAGCGGTTTATCGGATTCCCCGGCAGCAGCAAAGGCAGCCTCCCCCCAGGGATACCAATCCACCGGATTCCCCGCGTGCTGCTTCAGATACAGACTATTTTCTTTGCCAAGTCGGTTTTGCATTCGCTGCCTCTCAGCATTCAATGTTCAACGTTCGATGTTCGA
>CAZTSB010000092.1:0-7563 GCA_964616435.1 uncultured Puniceicoccaceae bacterium
CCAGACGTTAAAGACAGGATGTGCATGTGCCATTGGCTCGACATCTTCCACATCGACTGTGTTAAGCTTTTCGAAGTAGCCAAGAATATCATTCAACTGGGCGCCCAGCTTCTTCTTTTCCTCATTGGAAAGTTCCAGTCGTGCCAGATTAGCTACGTAATCGATATCGATTTCAGGTGTTTTGGACATGATCATTCAAACAAAAACAGATGATCTCGAAGCTGCAACCTTGGAATTTAAAGAGAAATGACGTTGGGCCTGTAAAGTCAAAGGGCTGGATTTTGAAGATAACATTTAAGATGGCAGAAATAATCAATATAGATGGTGCTCCTTTGAGGTTGATACACCTAACTGTGCAGATTTACCGCTTTTTGTACTCCACAATATGGCATTTAACAACTCATTTTTTTTAAAACAAAACATAGCCGATCAGTGCCAATACAATGATCAGCAACAGAATAGATAAACTAAATCGTTCTTGTTGAGTGAGTCGCATGGAAAAAGTCAGGTATGAAACAGGTCACTCACCGAGTACCAGTTCTCAATGTCATCAATAAATTGGCGTAGTTGTTTACTGAGCCGATACTCAAGATCGTAAGGATGCAGAGAGATGCGTAGCGGCTTAGCCGGTGAGGCCAGCCAGCGGTTCAGGACATTCCAGGGCCGAAGGAAATGTTCGCGAAGCCAAATGTCTGCTTCGAATCCTGCCAGTGGCAGGCGTTTGAAACTATCCGTCTCACTGTCGTACAGGCTCTGAGTCGTTTCGTAGTAGCGGAAGGGCAGTGTTTTGAAGTCTTTGTGCGTAAGTTTGCCCATTGCCCAGGCCGGTGGGACGTAAGTTTCAGGCATAGGCAGCTTCTGCTGTGCGAACCAATCATAGTTTCGCTGGAGCATGTCATTCAGTTCTTGTTGTGAGTAGCTCAGATGCTCGGCAACTTGTCGTGAAATCAACAGGCTGTGAAGACGATGATAGATGCCGCGAATGTGAGGTGTACGATGCTTCCAGCCGTGGCCAGCCAGAGAAAATCCATCGTCACAAATCTGCTTTAACGCATCGATTTGCTCAGCGGACCACTCGAGTCCGGGGACAATCAGTAAGAGCACTTTGGGTTTTTGTTTTTCAGGAATAAGCGCAGCAAGTTCACGTACGCCATTGAGCGTATTTGGCATAACGTCGTGAATGGATACAGTTGCATGCATGAATGATAGTGACCTAGAGTTGTTCTACAGCGTAAGTGAGCAATTCTTTCCATCGATCGAGATTCCAATTGTTCTGGGAAACGGCACATTCACGAGCCTTTTTTGCCATGTTAATTCTATTCGAATTGCTTTCCCTGATTAAACGCTCAAGCGCTGTGGCCAATGTCTCACCTTCATCAATAACCAGAAGCCCATCCCGCAGGTCCGGCCACTCGGAGATCCCACAGTTTTCTGAAACCAGAGCTAGTCGTTGTCTGGCCATTGCTTCCAATGCTACCGTACCGAAGGATTCGACGTGTGAGGGCAGTACCAAAATGTCGTGATCGTCAATGAGCTTGAGTAATT
This sequence comes from uncultured Puniceicoccaceae bacterium, assembly GCA_964616435.1. Classification (GTDB taxonomy): domain Bacteria; phylum Verrucomicrobiota; class Verrucomicrobiia; order Opitutales; family Coraliomargaritaceae; genus Lentimonas. Next base: position 1,546 of record CAZTSB010000092.1, read on the forward strand.
TATCACGATCTACCCAACCGATGTAATTCAGGTTTTCCAGTTCTTCGGCTGCTTTTTCGATGCTTTCCCGCTCAGGGCCATCGCCTGCAATGTCAAAGTGGACATCGGGCAATGCCCGTGCCGCCTCGATAACTGCCTCTAGATTTTTTTCCGCAGCCAGTCGACCGACAAACAAAGCCTTGTCCAATGCCCCGCTGTGAGGACTCACCGGGACGTGAATGAATTCGTAAGAGATCGGCGTTCCAACCAGTCGAACGTCGTATTTCCCGATTTGTTGGGTCGTTTTGATCATGAACTCTGAGTTGACGACAACAAGCTCTGAACGGGAGAAAAGAATTTTATTGGAAATTTTAATATAATTCAGGTTTATCCAGCCTTTCCAGCGATTCCAGTACAGCTCACTTAATTTTTCAAACCAGGTGTGGAAACCGCTGATTATCGTCGCGTCCAGCAACTTTCCTAAAATCAAACCGGCAAATCCATAGGGAGCAGGCGTGGGGAGAATGACAATCGTGGGCCTAAAATCTTTTAACTGACGATAGAGTTTAAAGATATTGGGGATTAGGCATTTTTGAGTGGCGTCTCCGGGCATGGGCACAGCAAGGCCGCCGGACCATTTGCCGTTTTTAATGGTCGGCGAAAGTGTAATTATGTCATCGACCTGATCCGCAAGGTGGCGTTTCAGGTCTTCATAATAAGCGCCTACACCGTTCCTGTGGGGGGGCGCATCGGAAACGATGGCGACTCGTAATTCGGGTTCCTGCGCATCAGCTTGTTTGGACTGAGAATGAGCGCCCATAGGCCAGACATCATTGAATCGAGTTTCTATAGTTGTATCGTCGAGACCGAAATCGCTCAGTTTGTAAGCGTGTCTGCTTTGGTAATTCCGTGATTTTCCAGACTGTTCGTGCAGGAACCTGGCAAAATTAGCGTCGATTTCCCAATGCCAGCGATTGTATAAATCTTTGATCGAAGCCTCTAGGTTTAGATGAATCTCTTCATTGAGTAGCAGTGGAGCAATGTCGGTTACAATAAGATTTTGATTAAGATCCGCATAGTAGTGATGCAGCATCGAAATACACTTTTCAACAAAGCCTTCTGGTGATTGATGATTACCAAGAAGCTCAAATGCAGGCTTCAGCGAACTGATTTGTGACGCCACGGTTTTTTTTGGATCGCGGGCGCAGACGAGAAATTTCGCATCTTTAAATGTTTTCTGCAACGAGATCGTTGCAGAGGCAAAGCTCGGATTTTTGGAAAGGTACACATGTGATCTATCGTCCAGAATGTTTTGAAAATAGAGGTGTTTTTGCACACATATTTTGTAGTAATTCATGATAAGCTTGCGTTCCCATTTCGGCAACGCCTCATCAAAACGACTTAATCGCCACAGGCCTTTAGCAGACGGAAAAAGTGCAATCAAGATAAAGCAGGCATTTAGCTGCAGAAGGAACAAAAAGTCTTCTTCCGGTTCATCCAGCTTGAGGCTATGGATTGCTTCCATCTTTGAGAAAAACTTTTGACGGCCCAGAAAAGTTCGCAGCGGCCTGAGATAAAGGCCGATATTTTTCCAAAATATTTTTTCGCTGATGCTCGGAGCAAACAGCAATTCCCATGTAGGTGGGGATGTAAAGCGTTTGTCTTTCGCCAATGTACGTTGCAGGTATGTTGTACCACTACGTGGGATACCAGTGATAAAAACAGGCGAAATTACCTTGGTTTTTTTCCACGAAGGGTAGAAGAACAAATCCATTAGCATGCCGATCCAGTGCAGGATTTGTAAACTCCAGAGCAACGGAATGCCTAAGATGAAAATAATAAGACGCTTGAAAGCCGTAACCCAGCCGTGCTCCAGCAGTGCCCTGGGAATCCAGGTCAACAAAGCAAGAAAGCGTAATTGGCCATATATGAAACACCGCATCATTTTAGTAAGATTATTTTCTGCCTTGGTAATTGGATTAGTTCTACATTGTTAAACCTAAAACCTGGAGGGAAATTCTCTGTCATTTCCGCGCGTTGGTTCTGCGGCAACGATAGAGTGTTGCTTTCCAGATAAGGTACTTGGGAATAGTTTCATGAGTTTAACAATGTAAAATTAGGTTAGTAATCTAATCAAAACTTTTGCGATCAGAATCATTACAATAAGTGCAACCGGATAGGCGGAGACATAGCTAATCACCGGTACCTGCGAATCGATTCTTGCTGTGATAGCGCCAAGCGCTGGTGTCGAGGTCATACTGCCACAGATGCCTCCAAGAGCTTGAAGTGGATCCAGTTTGAAGTACTTTCTAGCAAGAAGCCAGGCAATCATCATTGGCATACTGCTGACAAGTATGCCCAGACCAAATAAAGTCACTCCGTATTCTTGCATGGTTGTCCATAATGATTCGCCGCCTTTAATGCCTACGCTGGCGAGAAAGAAAACCAGCCCGAGTTCTTGCAATAGTAAACGAGTCGGCCTTGGAATATGGCCCACGATACGACCAACTTTACCAAAGTGTCCCAACAGCAATGCTACTAAAAGTGGTCCACCGGCAAGACCCAGTGTGACCGGCGTGCCACCTGGCAGGCCGAGTGGAATCAAGCCTGCCACAATGCCCAGTGTAAGACCGGCCGAAAGCGACAGCAGATCCGTTGAATCAATTGCATTGTCACGGTGACCAATTGCTTTGGCAAAATCCTGAAGGCTTTGCATAGAACCAACGGTCATGAGGATATCATGCATCTGAATAATTGTGTTTGCATTCGGTACAAACATGATTCCGGAGCGGGTAATTCGAGTGATGACAACACCGTGATTTTTAAGCGGAGCAATATCGCTGATTGATTTTCCGGATAATTTGCGATTGGTCAAAAGAAGATTTTGACGTTCGTTTTCAGTGTCTTTCAGGATTTGCTGTTCACTGCGTCGACCAAGATAGTCGATCACGATTTTGATTTCCTCACTGCGACCAATTAACAGCAGTAATTGTCCTTCCTGAAATACATCGTCGTACTGCAATGGCACCAGTTGACCGTCTTTGAATATGCGTGAAATCTGGCAGGCATTGTAGGCATTGATGTTGCTATCGGCGATTCGCTTGCCGACAAGCTGTGCATTGGTGATTTCAACCAACACTTCAATAACTTTCCCATCCGCTCCTTTATCCGTTTCATGTTGTGCTGCAATTGCTTCCAGGTCGTATTTCAGCAAACGCGGAAGGAGTTGTACAAAAAGCACAACACTAGCCACACCAAAAGGATAAGCGATACCATAGCCAATGCTTATTCCGGATCCAGCGTCTTGCAGCGCTTCGGTTGCTGCGGCAAGAGCAGGGGTACTGGTAAGCGCTCCGGCAAAAATACCAATTGCCAGATCGGCGGGCAGCTCCAGAAGCCGTGCGCCTGCCCAGGTAATGAGGCCCCCAAAGAAAACAATCAAGAGAGCCAGTTTTGCAAACGTGGTTCCTTCGCGGGCAATACTTACAAAAAAGCGTCCACCGGCGCCGATTCCCACACAGTATACGAACAGGACAAGCCCCAGCGTTCCGATAACATTAGGAATACCGTAGCCCAGGTGCCCTGCAAACAACGAAACAAACATCACTCCGGAAGTGCCCATTTGAATACCCTTAATCGAAATTTTGCCTATCAACAAGCCGCAGGCAATAATTGCGAACAACGCTATAAGCGGCTGATCTAGTAGCAATTGGTGGATGGCAGATATATCCATAAATCACAACTAATCTGTAAAGTAATGCGATTACCACAGGAAATTTTTGCAATTACAAAATACTTCTATCGACTGTGTAGAACCTTCTGGACACCACCTGGTTTAATAGTTACTTTAATGACTTGAATGAATTATTTAATTGAAAATCCCAAATGCTCAAAAAAGACCAAAGCTTGCATAGCTAACAAACGCCTTAGGGGTTTTAGCTTGATCGAGTTACTGGCAGTGATCTCTGTGATCGCGCTTTTGTTCGCCATTTTGACACCGATTGTTGATGCCATTAGAAACTCGGCTAGAACAACAAAATCACTTTCCAACCTGCGCCAGATGGCATCTGCAATGCAAATGTATGCATCGGATAATAATGGGCTTTATCCGGTAGGCTATTTTAATCCCGCACCTGAAGATACTGATGGCAACCCGATACCTTCGCCTTATGGCACCAATCTGCCATTTGACAATGAGAACTATTGGTATCTAGAAGTTGCCCAGTATCTCGACCAAAGAACCGTTTCCAACAATGAACTAAACAACATACTGATTTCCCCTTTTGTGGACAGGGAGTTAGCCGAAGGCTATTTTGCCGGTGGAGAAGTTCAAACCACGCCCAGCACGTACTCGGTACATGGTGTTATCTGTCCCGATATTACCAATGAGGACTCACGATTTCCCATATGGAATATCGAAGAGAATCATGCTGAAATAATTTTAGTCGCCGAAGGAACTCTGATGGACTCCGGATATTCAAAAGCCGTATTGGAAAATCCTGTTGAATGGTATACTTTAGGCAATAATCCAACATCTGCTTTGCTCGAAAGTAAGGTTCCAATAATTGACGAAGATACTTCCGGAGCTTTGAGCTATAGGGCAGACGATCATGCACTGGTTGCCTTTCTGGATGGACATGTGGAAGCGCTTGAGAAAGGAACGGTCAGATACAAAAATATTGTGATTAGCCGCTAAATCGGGAATTAGGAATAAACTTCTGCTTATCAGGCCCCGCTATTTCAATAACACCCGAAAAAAAAGATTTACACTTGGAGTTTGGAAGCTGTTCATGACCTTATATGACATCCGGACTTCTTTTTTCAGGGCAGGGCGCCCAACAGGTTGGTATGGGGCAAACGCTCTATGCTAACTCCGCAACAGCAAGATCGTTGTACGACAAGGCCAACGAGATCCTTGGCTGGGATCTGAAAACAATTTGTTTTGAAGGCCCCGATACTGCATTGACCGAGACTAAAGTGTGTCAACCTGCTTTGTACGTGCAGGGTTTTGTTCTCTACAGATTGCTTCAGGAGGCTGGAGAATTAGATAATCTGCGGGCTGCCTGTGGTTTGAGTCTGGGGGAACTGACAGCACTTGCGGTTGCCGGTGTGTACGATTTTGAGACAGGACTAAAGCTGGTTGCGGAGCGCAGCCGCTTGATGCAAATTGCCTGTGAATCAACAGAAGGTGGCATGGCCGCGGTGATTGGCGGAAAATTTGAAGACGTTCAAACATTCTGTAAAGAATACGATATAGAAATCGCCAATCTGAACTGTCCCGGCCAGATCGTTATTTCGGGTGAAAAAGAAAAGGTATTGAAGGCTGTCGATGGTGCCAAGGGACGTTTCAAACTATGCAAACCGCTCAACGTCGCGGGCGCTTATCACAGTCGCCTGATGAATTCAGCCAGAGATGGCTTTGCAAAATTCATTGAACCCATGGATTTCAACCCTCCTGAGATATCCGTGTATACCAATGTAACCGGCGAGCAGGTAACTGAGCCGCAGATTATCAAAGAATCTCTGGTCAATCAGATTGTTTCTTCAGTACATTTTGAAGACTGTCTGCGCAATATGACCGCAGAAAATGAACTCGGTATCGTGTACGAGTGTGGTCCGGGTAAGGTGTTGGCCGGTTTTGGAAAGCGCATCGACAGAGCATTGAATATCGTACCGATTTCCGAATTTGTTGATCTGCCGACATCGTAATGGATGCTCGGAGCAAGGGTGCTGCAAAAGTTCTTTTAAACACGCTAAATCTCTCATAAAAAACAATCATCAGCCTCACGCCACCGAAGAAGCCACTTGCAACTGACTGAAAATTTTAGGAGCTACAGAATTCGTACCGAAGGAGCGTTAGCGACTGACGTAACCGGAATTTCACTTATACCATTTCTCAAAAGGGAGTGTCGGACTTAAGAACAATGAACTTTGAATAACAGTTTGCGTATGGTTTCTATTTCCTTCACCAATGTTGCATGGGAGTAAAATTTGTAAACATCGATCGCGATACTCCGATGCTTCAGCCCTGTGACCTGC
>CAZTSB010000093.1:0-10413 GCA_964616435.1 uncultured Puniceicoccaceae bacterium
TCCACAAAGACTTCAAAGTCGCTTCAAAACCTTCGACTTCAGCCTTCGGAACCTGATCGGACAGCTCAGAAATAATTTCGGCAACTTTTCCCAACGCCTCTGGTGATAGCACTTCTAATCCATCTGTTTTATCCAGCGCCAGCGAACGGACAAATGCTGGATTGCTGGGTTCCAGTACAAAAGCAAGCACTGCATTCGCATCTGATTGCTGATTTAGATCAAAGTAAATTTTAACTTGGTTAATGTGTGGAGCAAATGCAGTTGACTGCCCCCACATCTGCCTCAACTCACCTTCATTCAGAGCATTCCACCGACTGCTGATACCCTCCTCTGGCAACTCCCAGGAATCAAATCCATTTAAAGTATCACCCAGCAACTGAGCATATTCCAGCAGTTGTACTTCATAAGCTTCCATGCGCTGCAAAAATCCACTCGTAGGTGCTTCGATTGGCAACTTTGTGTCCGTATTCAAAAGAATGGGCACTAGCTGTTCAACCCACTCATCAACCAGATTTTCATAGTACGCCTGCCTTGTCTTTTTCAGTGCAGAAGACAGGTCCTGACGGATTTCCTTAGGAACTCCCGCCGACCAATCTGACGAAAGCTGAGAAAGCTGAGTGCCCTGAAAATACTCAAAGTTCTTTAACTTCGCGAAGTACCCGCGTTGAAACAAGATGAATTCACGCGGGCCTGAAAAAGACTCTTCCGTTCGTACGTTCACTTCGCGATCAAGATAAGCTTGCCACGCTGATGACAAGGCAGGAGACATATCTTCAGGCATTTGCGCAAGCTGCCCGAGACGTTCTCCAATATCCGGATTTACCTCGGCCCAACGCTCTTCGGCACTTTCAACAAGAGACTTCAAGTCTGAAAGATTTTTACTGACTGCAGCTTCAATAATTGTGCGATTTGCCTCGATAAGTGGTATCTCCACATCCTTTTCAAATCTCTCAAGAATTTGCTCAAACTGCTTATCAAAAGTAGCCGGCGCTAATCCGGGTTCCTGAAGCTCGTTAATTTGCTCATTCAACTGTTGAATGTTTTCTCTGCTGGAAAGAAACTCATCCCTGCCTGAATTCAGTGCCGGAATCTCGATCAACCTGAAATTTTTAACCAGATCTTTCCAGGCATTCAAGCTCTTGTCTGCAATTACAAAACCAGGCTTGGAAAAAAAGTCACGTTCACTTTCAAAAAACAAATCCCTGGCGATACGTGACTTCTCCTCATTCCAGTAAGCGAGGAGTTCTGCGGAAGTCTCTACCAGTGAACGCAAATGGGATACCGGGTCTTCTGCAGGTTTTGCAAGCTGCTGATTTAGATAACTCGCATATTCAGGCAAAAACATGGACTCGGACTCTTGATTAAGGGCCGCAACTTGCGCTTCAAAACGCGTGTACAAATCCTGAAGTTCACCCAAACCCTCAGCACTGGTTTTCAGAGCATACAATCGACTCAGCGACAGGCTGCCATCTTCAAATGAAATCGAATCAATGAGCCTTTGAGTCTCACTTGCGCCAAACTCAAAACCAGACTCAATAAAAGACTCATTAGCTTTAGACAGATCCTGAAGCACTTCCCAGTTCTCAATCTCACTGCGCAGTCCCATCACAAACATGTGAGCGAGAACAATTTGTTGCTGCTTGCTATTATCAAGCAAAAGTACATCGATTCTTACAGCATCCTGATACACTTCATCAGGCGCAGTCTGCATACGAGCTCCCTGACCGGTAACACGCGCAATGATCTTCATTGGCAATCGCGCTTTTTTTTCATTGTAGAAACGCTTCATAAACTCCTTGGCCTCAGAAGCTTTTTCAAAATCAGCTTTTGACTTCAGGTAGTTATCTCCCCACGAAAAGTAATTGTCCAGTAGTTCCACCCACTGCCCCTGAATAGTGTCCAGATCCACCACAATTTCTTCTTCCTCAAACCAGATTTTCCAAACAAGGAATACCACAGAACCCAGTGCTAAAAAAACAGAAACGATCAATGCCTTCTTAAGATTTTTCCGTTTTTTGTGGGCTGCCTTGATTTTGCTCAGTGCCTGACTAATCTGCGTCCAGTCGGATTCTGCATATTTCCCGTAAGGATTGAGCAACTCACTACAGAAATCGCGCCACATCTGTTCCGTCGTACCCAGGGCCTTCCAGTCCTGATCATCCGGAACTGCAGCAATTTTATCATCCAACTCGACAAATTCACCATTTACCAACTGATAAATAATCAAGCCCAGAGCACGCTTGTCCGCACGTTCATGTTTTTTATCTGCCACAGACAGATCGACCAACTTCAAATCACCCACATCTTTGTCGGACATCAAGACATTGCCTAGCGACAAATTACCATGCCCCGACTGGTCAATACTGTTCAGTTCAGCAAGCGCTTTGACAATAGCCTGACAGATATTTACAAGCTCTTCCGAATCGGGTGTTTCCTTAAACGCAACCTTCTCACGTAAACTGCGGTGCACATAAGAACGTATCCAGAAGATGGATCCATCTTCTTCCTCAAGGCGTCCCTTTAAGAAATAGTTAGACTTTTCAGCTACCGCCTGTTCTCGCTTTTTTTCGGATTCAAATCTTTTGAAACTGGCATTTTCATGCGGCCCATCATCTTCGAAAAAATCATTGTTAAAAAGATCCTCGGATGTATCCGGCGATTTAACAACTACGGCCTGGCCATTTTCCAGACCACGCACAGAAGTCCCCTGTCCGCTCCCTAATAAAGTCTGCTCGAATCTTACACCCGTTGGCAATTTCATAGTTTTCCTCTAAAGAAAAGGTATGGCCAATAGGTAGCCCCCCCCGATTAAACTTATTCTTCTACCGGGGCAGGATCCAGAAGTATGCCAGCGCTGGTAATTGATATTACCAATTTCTCCAACCCTTTACCCAGTAACTTATTAAATATAGAAATAGACCATGACTTCTTCTGAAGTGGAATGACCTTCCGCCGGGGATCTACGGGCGAGCTACCATAGGAGCCTGGAAGGTCTGCCAGCACAACGACATCAAATGACTGCTCCGAACCACGCTCATATTCAAAATTTTCCCAAACCGAATCATCACTTGAAATCGTTCCCTGAAATGCTTTTTGAGGAACATTGTAGTATACGGTATAAACGTCCCCACGCTGCTTTGCAAAATCACGGAATTGACTTCCCGGCGAAAAATACTCGTCCACATTCATACCGATCCAAATTGGCACTTCAGATCGTTGAACCTTAACAAAATCAATCTGTATCATTGCAGACTGATATTCCGGACTGATCACTATTTCTACATCCGGCGCATCGCAACCTACAAGCGCCAGTAACAAAAACAGCAGTATCAAACTATGTTTACCTATTAACCGAATCATTGTATAGAACCTTCCATATCCATAATCATTTCATCAAGAACTTCACTGACAAGCCGCGTGCTTTGCGTATCCCCCAAGTTCAGCGAACGTAAAATTGCCATATACCGCCCCAACTCACGCAAAGGCTGATCAAATACATGTGTTATGCGAAAGTTATTCTCATTCGATAAACTCGGCGCATAACCTTCTTGTTTCAATAAGCCTGAGAGCATTTTCATGATTATTGAAAGCAACCCTTCCCAAATACGCTCTTCGGGGGGCAAGCCCATATGATCCTTACCGGATGAAGCAAGCCCCAGAACATCCGGCATGAGCATATCACGCATTTGTGGCTCAGCTTTAAATGTCTGAACAATACGCTCTACAATAGAGTGTTCTTCGCCCAAATCTATGCAGGCATTTGCCAAAGTCCGCAACTGATCCTTAATCTGGGCAAGTGCAATTTCACTTCCGAAAAATAAAACTTCCAGGCCGATGACTCCAAGTGAGTAGAGATCACACGGAGTTCCCAGAACCGGGAATATCTCACAATAGACACCTACCTGCTCAACGCCAATAAAGCTTTCAAGCGCCAACTGTTGCTCAGAGCTTAAAGGCAACCGTAATGTTTTAAATTGAATTTTATCCGCTACGCGTGCATCCACCTCTGTCATTTCAGCGACTAAACGCATCCGCTTTCCACGTATAGAATAATCAATAAAGTAGAAATGCCTCCCCAGAATACCATGTGCCTGTATATCTGATGAACGCATTGAGCCAGATATCAGGTAGAGTCCTGAATCGCGGTCACGTTCAATTTTCAGCAAAGTCACTTCGGCCATCAAAGTACGATGCTGCGCAAGCGCTTCCGGACGATAAATAGATGCCGTTAACGGTCTGAATGTACGAAAATAAGTAGTTTCACGCGAATCCAGATCAGTTTGTTTTTCTACTGAAAAAGCAATCGCATCGCTCGTCTGGTTCATCACTACCTCCGCATCCCAAAGAAACGGCGAAGTGGGTGAAGTGCCAGGCAAACAAATTCCAAAACTGGAAGGCTCTAAAGCAAAAAACGGTTTCTGGTCCAACTCGACACACGCCTTCACCTGCGAAATCATCTCATAAAAAAGCCGCACTTTAAGAAACAAAGACTCCAGCTTCCAAGTTCGCTGCCCCTGACGGGTCGATACAAGGCGCCCTGCGGCATAGCCCACCGAAATCTCATCACTGATTTCTTTGTAAATACCATTCGGCATCAATTTCTTTTTGCCCTGCCCGATACCTTCCCATGGCCGACCAGATAGCACACACAAATAACCTTCAAGCGTCATTGGCGCAACTTCACGCACCATGATCGAACCCCCATATGAATTAAAAGGAATCAGCGTACTGCGCCCACCGATCCCCTCATCAAGGGACTTGGTTTTTGCATTCTGGGGAGCATTGGGCGTAATCGGCAGAAAATCCGACTCTGCTCCCATGCTCTCCAGATAAAGATAACGATGAATACTTGTCCTGTAAGGCGCCAAATCAAGACGCTTCAGCAGATCATCTTCCTTGCAGATTTTCCAGTGCGTCTTGGAACTTGCATCTTTAACGAAACCGACCTTTTTGTTGTAAGTATCCACATGCAGTGAGTATTCCATCTCCGTATCCAGAGAAGTTTTATAAACATGGGAAGCTTTCGAAATCTCAAGTATCCTCTTTTGTCGTTCCCAGCGTTCATCCAAAACTGCATTGTTGATAACATCAAAAGCATTCTCATGCAACTTTTCAGCAATGTTGTCATAATCACGCACCCACAACTCAAGCCACTTCAAAATGTGCCCGGAACGGTCCGTAAAACACCCTAAAAATACATTTGCATCGGTTAGCTGGCGCAAACGACAAAATGGACCTTCTACCGGGTCTGACTCTTTTCGCACGACCAGGGACAAACGAACAGAAGCCTCTTCACCGGCATCCAAAGGGACTGTGGCAAAACCTTCATCTAGTTGAACACGCTGATGAACTACTGAATCTTGCATATAAGATAATTGTGTTTAGCTAACCTTTCGATCTGTGCAATAAAACAAATAGAAAATTTTTACTTATTTAGTCTGTGAGCTCATAAATCATCCCTTTCTGACCATTTTCAAATCGCAAGTTCCTCAACGTTAAACACCGAAGTTATTCTGATCCGCATAGGTTAAAATGGCTGTGCCAATCGCATCGCAAACCAAACGCCCTTGATGTGTTAAAAGGATATTTGTATCTTTCGCCATCACCAGATTCTCCTCACTCAGGCGCTCAAATAGCGCTTTCAATTGTCTGGCTAATTCCGGCAACTTAAAACGTAAGCCTATTTCTTCCAGATTAATACCGGCATTCATGCGCAACCCAAAAATAATCGCGTCCACCATCAAAACAACCGCATCCAGTTCCAACAACTCCTCTTTTTTGGGCCGACAGGATTTCACGCCGGCAATCCATTCATCTAAACTGGACGGATTTTTATACCGCTCACCGTTAAACTGACTCGCCGCCGATGGACCACAACCCAACCACTCCGTCATTCGCCAGGTATTTACATTGTGAAGACATTCCCCACCCGGCTTGGAAAAATTGGAGATTTCATACTGAACATACCCAAATTCAGCCATTAGCTCCCAACCACGTTCGTAAAAACGCAATTCTCGATCCTCGTCGATTTGGATCGAGCCATCGGCAAGTTTCAGATAAAGCGCGGTATCCTCCTCAAAGGTCAGGCAATAGGTCGACAGATGGCTTGGATCCAGCAAAACCGCTTCTCGAATGGCCGTTTCCCATTGCTCTATTGTTTGATTCGGCAATGCAAACATAAGATCCAGATTTGTCTGGGCAAAACCAGCCCCTTGTATCAACTCCCAGGCAGCATAAATCTGGTTTGGACGATGCAAGCGGCCCAGGGACTTCAACAGATCTGCATCGAAACTCTGCACCCCCATAGAAATTCGCGTCACTCCAAGATCACGCAATACTGATAGTTTATCAGCCTTTACCGTCGAAGGAGCCATCTCAACAGTCCACTCAACCGGAGCCTGTTTGAGATGCTTCAGCATTGATTGACCAAGACGCTCCAAATCCTTCGCCATCAACAATCCAGGCGTTCCGCCACCCCAAAAAACCGTATCCACGACTCGATCCCCAGGAAGCTTTTCGAACTCAAGCTCCATACCTTCCAGGTAGCGATCTAGATCATCCCTGCGAGGCTTCTCCTGATAAAACGCGCAAAAGTCACAGGTCGACGCGCAAAACGGAACATGACAATAGAGACCCAACGCGGTGTAAGGCACCACCTGGTTTGAGAGTGTGGGACACATGATTTGCGAGTAATTTAACCGTAGATTAATTCTACTAGTTTGATTGATTGGTGTGAATCTTCAGCCAATCCATAACTCTTGCGTAAGCTGTTTCTGCATCCGGATCGTGTTTGGGAATTTTGCTCAACAGTTTGATGACTTTCTCTGCATAAACGAGTGGAGATAGTTCGATAGCTTCCGGAAGTTCATCTGCATCAAAACCATCTAAATCTAAATCCTCATCTTTTCGTGCAGACACACTGCTCTTGCCGGACTTTCCAAAACCATTCTCTCCATCACCACTGCCACCAGCACTTCCACCGCCTCGGGACTGACGATCAATTCCTGCCGCAGGGACTGAAACTTGCTTCGCCTTAGCTTGAGCCTTTGGACTTTGGGATGGTTCATCTTCTTGCCGATTGAGATCATCCAGACGCTTGCGGGCATTGGCAACCATTGAGGAAGAAACCGCACAGATTTTTGCAATGAAGGCATTGGTTTCTTCCGGAAATTCCTCAAGCGCAATTTCCACCGCATTGCGTTTATCTGCATTGCTTCGATACAAGCTATTCCGGGAGTTTGCTCCCAGGGCGTGTAGAAGTGCGTCTTTTCTACTCCCTTTAAAAATTTTGGAGCGAACGTCTGTTCTACCGGCACGTTTATATGCAAGCAATCGATGAAATCCATCCGCAAGCCAGTATTTTGTCCCGTCAAAATAAATCTCAACCGGAGGAAATGACTGACCGCCCTCAATGCTTTCCACATAGCTGTCAATAGCATCATCATTCGTACTGGCTCTAGCTTGAGTGCCACCATAAATGGAAATATCCTCAATAGGCATCAGCTTAATGTCTTCAACAGTTTCTGTGGCTACCTCAGATGCCTCTGTTGGCGGCGTTAGCGGTGTTTTTGTCAGGGATTCTTTCATACCGGTTAATGCTTCAAATTTGAGTTACACGGTGATTTTGAATTTAGTTAAAGCAAGAGTGAAAATCAGCAGCAGTCAGGTAGTGGGTGTAATGCGATTTTGTAAGCAAGCTCTCAGGTTTGCGGCCAGACAAAACTGGATAGCGCCTGCTGAGTCGCCGTTTCGCTCTTGCCTTTAAGTGCACCCGTATCACCGGAGAAGACAATCTGTCCACCGGTGTCACCGCCTTCAGGCCCAAGCTCAATTATCCAATCAGCCAGCCGTATCACATCAAGGTCGTGCTCAATAATGATGATTGTATTGCCCGCATCGCGCAGCTTGAACAACAAATCCATCAAGCGCTGCACATCCACCCAATGTAGTCCGGTTGTCGGTTCATCCAGAATGTACAGCGTCTCCCCCTGCTGACGCTTGCTCAGTTCCAACGCCAACTTGATCCGCTGTGCCTCGCCTCCCGAAAGAGTCGTCGCCTGCTGACCGAGCTTTATGTAACCAAGCCCCACATCCGATAGAGTACGCAATTTTTCAGCAATTCGCGGCTGTTTGTCGAAAACCGTGAGTGCTTCATCCACACTCATGGACAATACGTCCGCAATACTGTAGCCCTTGAAACGCACATCCAGTGTCTCCCGGTTATATCGCTTTCCACGACAACTGGAACACTCTGCATACACATCCGCCATAAACTGCATGTCCAGCTTGATGACTCCATCACCCTTGCAACGTTCACAACGACCACCCGAAACATTAAAACTAAAACGGCTCGGTTTATAACCGCGAACTTTTGCTAGGGAACACTTGGCGTACAAATCGCGCAAATGGTCAAACAACTTCGTATACGTCGAAGGATTTGACCGCGGACTTCGTCCAATGGGTGACTGATCTACCTGGACGACCGATCTAAAATGATCCAGCCCCTCCAAGCCCTTATGCTTACCGGGAATGCATTTTGTCCGATTGAGTTTAAAAGCAGCCGCCTTTGCCAGAATATCGTTGATCAAAGTACTCTTACCCGATCCGGACACCCCGCACACAACCGTGAGCAACCCGATTGGGAACTGCGCATCGACCAATTGAAGATTATTTGCGGACGCCCCCTTGACCGTCAGCCAGTTTGGCGAAGGCTTCAATGTGTCCGCATTTTTTTCCACCTGCTGCTGACCGCTCAAAAAAGAACCGGAACGACTCTCTTCTGCCGTATACGAAGCCTCCGGGTTACCTTCAAAAACAACCTTGCCACCCTGAACACCGGCGCCCGGGCCCAACTCAATCAAATGATCCGCAGCTCGCATCGTATCCCCATCATGCTCAACGACAATCACGGAATTCCCGCGATCACGCAACCCCGACAAAGTCCTTATCAGGCGCTGGTTGTCCAAAGGATGCAGACCGATACTCGGCTCATCCAAAATGTAAATCACCCCGATCAGCGACATACCCAGCTGCGTAGCTAAACGCACACGTTGAGCCTCTCCACCGCTCAGAGTCGTATAACCACGATCCAGAGTAAGATAGCTCAACCCGACTTCGTTCAAAAATAACAAACGCTGGGCCAGTCCCTGAATCGCATCACTTACCGTCTCGTAATCCGGATTCGCATCCAAGGCCCTCACGAAAGCATCCGCATCTTTAAGCGACATACCTAAAAAGTCTGAAATGGAAACGTCTCCAATCAATACGCTCAAGCTCTCCGGACGTAACCGGCGCCCCTTGCAAACTTCACACATACGACTGGTCTGGTAAGCCATCAACCGCGCTCGCAATCCATCACTGCTCGTCGTCTTTCGAATACGCTCCAGCTCCGCCAGCGCTCCGGCAAATTGCATCGTCTCCGGCTTTGAATTGCCACCCTTCAACTTAAAACTAAACAAGCGATCACCGGTCCCATGGATGATTTGATTGCGCACCTCCGAATCCAGCTCCTCCCAGGGTCGTTTCGGATCAAACGGCATTTGCTCGGCAAGCTGCTTCAGGAGCGCATTGTGCCGTATAATCATCTGTTTCGATCCCAGACGCAGAGGCTTGATCGCGCCATTTTTAACTGACTTCG
The DNA here is from genome assembly GCA_964616435.1 of uncultured Puniceicoccaceae bacterium. GTDB lineage: Bacteria > Verrucomicrobiota > Verrucomicrobiia > Opitutales > Coraliomargaritaceae > Lentimonas. Next base: position 9,638 of record CAZTSB010000093.1, read on the forward strand.
AAGTATCCGGAACCAGCAGCTCGGGCTGGAACTGCAAGGTCTCCCCAAGTCCACCACACTCCGGACAGGCGCCCTCAGTATGATCCCAGGAAAAATTCCTGGACGAAATCGAGTCGTACACATCACCGCAATTGACGCAGGCCAATCGATTGCTCAACGCCAGTTCTCGCCAACCGCTCGTCACATCCTTGTCCTCGACCAGGACAATCGCCCGATCCTCCCCCTCACTGAAAGCAAGTTCAAGTGAGTCTGCCAGACGACTCCTCTGATCAGCGCTCAGAACAATGCGATCAACAACAATTTCCACAGCGATCTCCCCGGCCTTTGAATCGATCAGATCACGATCATCCAGGCGACGTATCACGCCATTGAGCCGCACTCGCTGAAAACCTCGCTGCTGCAAACGCGGCAACTCTTCTCGCAGTACCGAAGGTTTTGCCACCATCCAAGGCGCCAGAATCATTAAACGACTCCCTTCAGGCTCCCTGAAGACAAGATTCAGGCAATCATCCAGTGAACGCCGCTCAATGGCGCCACCGTCCTTGGGACAATAAGGCGTACCGCAGACCGCCCAAAGTACCCGGGCAAAATCGGCAATCTCCGTAATAGTCGCCACCGTACTTCGAGGGCTCCCACCGCCGACCCGCTGCTCCAGCGCAATCACCGGTGAAAGCCCCTGAATGAAATCCACATCAGGTCTTGGTATTTGATCCAGAACCCTGCGCGCCCGGGTCGAAAGACTGTCCATATATTTCCGATGCCCTTCTGCATAGAGC
>CAZTSB010000094.1:0-4289 GCA_964616435.1 uncultured Puniceicoccaceae bacterium
GGATTAGTTTTTTAATCATAATAGAATTATTGGCGTGTAATATTTGGCATTTATAGGAGTAATTGCGTGTTTGAAAAGAGTATAAAGTAAATTGCTTTACCTAAGACAAGTCTTCACCTAAAACGATGGCATGAGTAAGAAGAGTCTGAATCGACTTGAAGTGGGGCGGCAGGCAATGATAGCCGAAGCTACTGCGATAAAACTGGCGGCAAAACGCCTGGATGATTCCTTTGAAAAAGCATTGGATGTCATTCTGGAGTCAAAGAGCAAACTCGTGGTCTGTGGCATTGGAAAATCCGGGCGCATCGGTACAAAATTGGCGGCGACGCTATCCAGTTGCGGCATATCATCGGTATTCTTGCATGCGGCTGAAGCGATTCATGGAGATCTTGGAGTGTACCAGCCGGGGGACCCTACAATCGTTCTTTCCAAAAGCGGGAGCACGGCAGAGGTGTTAAGGCTGATGCCGATGTTTAAGAAATTTGAGTCTCCGGTTATTGCCATTGTGGGCAATGTCGACTCACCCATTGCATCGGCAGCTGATATCGTTTTGGACGGAAGTGTTGAAAGCGAAGCGGACCCGCTGAATCTGATGCCGACTTCAAGTTCGACAGTAAGTCTTGCAATCGGGGATGCTTTGGCGGCGGCTTTAGTCCAGGCCCGAGATTTTACCAAAGAAGACTTTGCTACCTATCATCCGGGAGGTCAGTTGGGGCGTAATCTACTACTAAAGGTGCAGGATGTGATGCATCCCTTTGACCAGATCGCCTGTGCTAAAGCCGAAGAGACTCTGCGTGATGTGGTTATCCAGATGACGAAATTTCCGCTGGGGGGCGCGTGCATTGTCGATGATAATAATTGCCTGATCGGTATTATAACGGACGGAGACATACGACGCTTATTATCGAAGGATGGTGACATTCTGAGCCTGCGAATCGGGGATTGTATGACAAAATCTCCTATCTTTACTCGGTTGAATACTTCATTGGGGGATGCCGTCCGTCTTATGGAGGATAGGAGTTCGCAAATTTCCATACTTCCGGTTCTTGCCAATGAAGGAAAACAGCTAGTTGGCATTTTGCGTTTACACGATGCCTATCAACCGAGTTATTCTTGAGTAAAGAAGTGAAAATTCCCGCCATAGCTCCTCGTGAGTGGGCGGTTTTTTGTACGGGTGGGTTGACTCTGGCGTTTACGGCCTGGAGTCTTAGTGGTGTGCGGCTTTGGTCTTTGCACGTTTTGTTGATGGGGGGGCTGCTGACTTTTCTGCTGGCGGTTATGCCACTTAATCGATGGTGGAATGGAACAGATGGGCAACATGGTAATGTCCGGAATCTTCGCCGGTTGCTCTGTTTCCCTGTGTTCTGGTTGAGCCTGGCCTTTATTGTTTACCTGCTGATTCAGGGATTGAATCCGGCCTGGATACTGATGAAGAATCATAGTGGCTGGTGGGTTGAAGAGCAAGTATCGATTCCCTGGTTGCCGAGTAGCGTGATGGCCAACTACAAAACGATGAATGTGTTCCGGGTGATGGCCAGTTTTGGTGCAACTTATTTGCTCGTTTGTGGCTTGTGGGTCGGACTGCAGCGGCGATTGTGTGTCGTGTTATTGCTGTGGATGTTTCTGGTAAGTGCCGTGAGTATGGCAATTGTTGCAATCCTCCAGAAATTCACCGGGGCAGAGTCTGTGTTGTGGACGGTTCAATCACCGAATGTGAATTTCTGGGGTACGTTTTTCTATCGTAATGAGGCAGTTGCGTATCTGACCGTTGTCATGTCCATTTCCAGTGCACTTTATTTTTATCATTTAAACCGTTCCGAGCAGCGTTTGGTGAGTGGTGGTCCGCACATGCTTCTATTTATTTTTGTGGCGATTCTGTACACTTCAATCGCTTTGGCGCTTTCACGCGGAGGGATCATTTTTGGCGGATTGATGGCAGGTTGTTTTTTTAGTACGATGATTTTTCGCTGGCTTTATACATTGAGGGTTCACAGGTCACTGTTCCTGGCACTCGTTACTGTATTGTTGCTTGGGGGTAGTACGTATACGATATTCAAATATGTCGATCTTGAAGCGATAAAGACGCGTTTTGGCGATATTGAGAAAACGATCCAAACCTATGACCAGGATTCTAGAACGATCACGACAAAGGTGACTTGGGAAATGTTTAAAGAAGCGCCCGAGTTCGGCTGGGGTGCGGGCTCGTGGCGTTATATATTCCCAATGTATCAGAGCGCTTACCCGGAAATTTACTACCATCACTATCATCGGAAGCGTGGTTGGATAGGCCGCAAAGTTTACTATTACGCACACAATGATATTGTTCAATTTCTCTGTGAGTACGGAATTGTGGGATGTAGTTTTTTGCTACTGATTGTGGTTTATTGGATCGGGTTTCAGTGGTTTAGGATTTCCGGAAATGCACTTAGTGCGTTCATGCTACAAGTGGGTATGGCAATCGCATTGAGCCATGCGTTTGTGGATTTTATTTTGCAAAGCCCGGCCTACTGGCTTGCTTTGAATGGTACGATTTGCGTCTGCGTAAAATTGCTGTTCCTGGATACAGAGCGACAGAATTCGTGAAGTCAGGCTCTCTATGAAAGGTAGCGTTTCGTGAGTTCCTGAATGATGTAATCGCGTGCTTCCTGCACCGTATCGACAAATTTAAACAGATTCAGGTCTTTTTGGGAAATGGTGCCCCATTCAACAAGCAGATCGAAATTGAACAGTGACTTCCAGAATTCACTGCCAAAGAGAACAATCGGAGGCACTCGGTCAATTTTTCCGGTTTGTACCAGGGTAAGTGATTCGAACAACTCGTCCATGGTCCCAAATCCTCCAGGAAAAGCGACAAGAGCTTTGGCCAGAAGAACAAACCAGTATTTACGCACGAAAAAGTAGTGAAATTCAAACTTAAGACTATCCTGAACATATGGATTTATTCCCTGTTCGAAGGGCAGGCTTATACCCAGTCCAATTGATTTGCCTCCGGCTTTGTGCGCGCCAAGGTTCGCTGCCTCCATGATCCCTGGGCCACCTCCCGAACAGATGATAAACCGCTGCTGATCGTCCGGGTTCAGGCTCATGGACCAACTGGTAAGCTCTTCGGCAAGTTCGACAGCCATATCGTAGTAAGGCGCTGATTTAACAGCGCTTTGGGCGAGCCGCAATGCACGCTGTTCATTATGAGTCAGGTTTTCGGAATCTTTAACACTAGCCTCTGCCTCTTCCAGCCTGATGCGGGCGGCTTCGACCGACATTATCCGTGCGGATCCGAACAATACAATCGTATCTTTGATGTTTTCTTTAGCAAAGCGAAGATTGGGTTCTGTCATTTCGCAGAGCACACGGATATTGCGCGCGGCTTCGCTGTTCAAAAAATGCAGGTTTTCGTAGGCTTTATTAGGCCATTTGTCTCGAGACCAGGGGCTGTAGTTTTCTATTTTCATTTGACGGTAAATTCCCGGTTCTTCCCGGATTTCAGTTTTTTATTATAGCAGTATTGCACTGTACAAAAACCGATATTCGGGAAGAGGCAACTTTCCCGATAAAATAAAGATCCTCGAGGCAAGCCTCGAGGATCTTGTAATTAGAAATCAAAGATTTGAAATTCTTAGAACGAAATGTCCCACTGTACTCTGAATCGACCATCATCAACGTCACGATTCAGCACTTTATCATCCAAGTATAATCTTGAGTAATCCACTGTAATCTTGTTGTTGTGACCAGCGATAAACCAGTTTGCGCCAATTGTAAATTCTTCACGTTCGTTCTCAACCTGTGTATTGGTCTCGTTGGGTTCGTCAACAAATGCATAGCGTACGGCAAGCTCAAGCTGTTTTGGAATGGCAGGTATCAAATAGTGGAAAAAATAGCCCGCCTGAGCATAAGCGCCTTCCATGTCAAAGGACTCGTTGTTTACTCTGTCTCTAATTTTCTTCCAGTGGTATTCCTGCTGCCATGAGAAGCCACGGTATTTAAAGGCCGATCCAAGTTGATATTGCTCCACTTCAAACTGACCATTCTCGGTAGCGCCAAATCCATCAAGATTACCACCACCGCTTGATGACCAGCGAGTGAATCTACTCGTGTTAGTTGCAGCACCAAATGAAATCGAACCCGTAGGCTTCTCGGTAAATTCAACGTCTGTCTGCCTCAATTTCAGATCGCGACCAAGAAAGTTCCACTGAAGACGACCTGCATACATCAATTTGTCATCATCGTTTTGAACGGCTCGGCCTTGACCAGTGAAGGCGCCCGCATAGTAGCGGAGATCTGCCAGCGTGCCT
>CAZTSB010000095.1:0-7901 GCA_964616435.1 uncultured Puniceicoccaceae bacterium
GGGTGTAACCGGACGCAACCTGGGCGCAGGCATGTCCGGCGGCGTTGCATATATCTACGATGAAGACGGTGATTTCATTCAAAAAAACCTCAACCCCGACATGGTCAACGTCTATCAACTCGTTGAATGTGAGGACACCGAAATTGCCCTGGTCAAGAGCAAGATCGAAAAGCACGTCGAATACACCGAATCTGTACGTGGCCAGCAAATCCTCAAAAGCTGGGATACTGCACTCGGTAAACTCCTCAAGATCATGCCTCAGGATTACGAACGCGTCTTACAAGCTCTAAAACGCGCCGAACAAAGTGGCCTGGAAGGCGATGATGCCATCAACGCTGCATTCGAAGAAAACGTCAAAGCAGGACATTAGAAGAGGAGTTAGAAGTTAGGAGTTAGAAGTTAGAATCAGATGGAAAAATCCTCTCCAGCTACTGGCTTTGAGAGCCTTCTTGTCTGGCAAAAATCACATCAATTTGTTTTAGAAATATACCATATGACACAGCACTTTCCAGAATCAGAGAAATTCGGACTAACTTCCCAATTTCGACGCGCCGCCATATCTATACCTGCAAACATCGCAGAAGGATACGGAAAACGTTCGGTGGTCGATAAAGCTCGTTTTTTCAACATCGCACAAGGCTCGATGAATGAATGCCGTTATTACCTCCGTCTTACATCCGATTTAGGCTACTCGAAAACAGAGCAACACTTTAAACAAATCGACGAGATAGGTCGCATGCTCAACGCATACACGAAAAAAGTCCTAACACCCAACTCCTAACCCGGCAGAGCCGGAGCCAAATTTTAAATTTTGAATTTTAGATTTTGAATGTCTTATTCTCCGCACAAATCTGTGCTAAACATGCACGGATTTTAAAAGTAAGGTACTAACTCCTAACTCCGAACTTCTAACTCCTAACTCCTAACTCCTAACTTCTAACTTCTAACTCCTAACTCCTAACTTCTAACTCCTAACTCCTTTTCCAAAAGCTATGGGCAAACCAACCGGATTTTTAGAAACTGAACGCAAAACGATCGCTAATCGCGATCCAATCGCACGCATTAAAGACTGGGATGAAATCCACGAAGATTTCAAGATAGAGCTTGTACAGAAGCAAGGCTCGCGCTGCATGGACTGCGGCACGCCCTATTGCCATACAGGCATTACCCTGTCCAATATGGCCAGCGGTTGCCCGATCAACAATCTTATCCCGGAATTCAATGACCTGGTCTATCGAGGCAAGTGGTACGACGCTTATCTTCGACTGGCAAAGACCAATAACTTTCCGGAGTTTACCGGCCGTGTTTGTCCGGCTCCCTGTGAAGGCTCCTGTGTCCTGGGTGTTATTGAACCACCGGTAACCATCAAGAACATTGAGTGCTCGATCATTGACAAAGCCTGGGCCGAAGGTTGGGTGAAACCCGAGGTTCCGGAAGAACGTACAGGCAAAAAAGTTGCTGTTGTCGGTTCAGGACCTGCCGGGCTCGCCGCTGCCGATCAACTAAATAAAGCGGGGCATCTCGTCACCATATTTGAACGGGCAGACCGTCCCGGCGGTCTGCTGATGTACGGCATACCCAACATGAAGCTGGAAAAAGACATCGTCATGCGTCGCGTCAAACTGATGGAAGACGAAGGAGTTACCGTCAAATGCGGTGTCGAAATCGGCAAAGACATTAGCGCCAAAGAACTATTAAATGAGTTTGACTCCGTCGTACTATGCTGTGGAGCAACCAAACCTCGCGACCTGCCGATCGAGGGTCGCGGACTTAAAAACATCCACTTTGCAATGGAGTTTCTGGGACCCAACACCAAAGAACTCTGGGACATCAAAGAAAGCAAATCCGAGCAGTTCAGCGAACTGGCCAAAGGCAAAAACGTCGTCATCATCGGAGGCGGCGATACCGGAACCGACTGTGTCGGCACCTCACTCCGCCACGGCTGCAAAAATGTCACTCAACTGGAGATCATGCCCAAACCACCCATGGAGCGTGCGCCCAACAATCCATGGCCGGAATGGCCCAAGGTCTATAAAATGGACTACGGCCAGGAAGAAGCCGCAGCAGTTCAGGGCGAAGACCCGCGCCAGTATCTGATAAGCTCCAGCAAATTTGTTGGCGATGACAATGGCAACGTCAAAGCGATCCATGTGCACAACATTGAATGGGTCAACGAAAACGGCCGCTTCATACCCAGGAAAGTAGAAGGCAGCGAACGCGTAATCGACGCCGACCTCGTACTCCTGGCCATGGGCTTTCTCGGACCCGAAGCAACCATCGCCGAAGAACTCGGCCTCGAACTCGACGCCCGCTCCAATGTAAAAGCAGATTACGGCAAATTCGCCACCAGTGTAGACAAAGTATTCGCCGCCGGCGACATGCGCCGCGGCCAGTCCCTGATCGTCTGGGCCATCAACGAAGGCCGCGCCGTCGCCCGCGAATGCGACCGCTTCCTGATGGGCACCACAAAGTTGCCATAGAGGCAGGAAATCTTGTAAATTGGTTGCGGCTTTGCTGCCCCAGGTAATGAAGCTGAACAAATCCTATCAGACACAATGCCAGACAGGAGTCTGGCGACCTCAGGTAATAGGGCTGGTGAGATATTCGGGCTAATTAGAGTAAAATTCCAAAGACTTGAGTCCAAAAATTTTAATTTCGACCGAATTCAAATAGATTTGAGGCTAAAACGCTGTTTTTAGAGCAAAATTTTTTATATTTGAGGCTAAAACTACTGTTTTAGACCCTCGGCTGAAAAATTACGCTCTAAGAATCTAGTTTTGGACATTTTGCAGAGCTTCGAAGGACTAAAACTCTGGGTTTGGAGCAAATTCTAAAAAATTTGAGGCTAAAACTACTGTTTTGGACCCTCGGCAGAAAAATTAAGCTCTAAAAATCTAGTTTTGGACCATTTGCAGAGCTTCGAAGGACTAAAACGCTGGGGTTGGAGCAAATTCTAAAAAATTTGAGGCCAAAACTACTGTTTTCGACCTTCGGCAGAAAAATTAAGCTCTAAGAATCTAGTTTTAGACCATTTGCAGAGCTTCGAAGGACTAAAACGCTGGGGTTGGAGCAAAATTTTTTTAATTTGAGGCCCAAACTACTGTTTTCGACCTTCGGCAAAAAAATTAAGCTCTAAGAATTCAGTTTTAGACCATTTGCAGAGCCTTGAAGGACTAAAAATCTGGGTTTGGAGCAAGTTCTAAAAGATTTGTGCTTAAAAAGATGTATTTTGACCAAGTAACAAAAATTTTACAGCCAAAAATACGCAAGACTTTGATAGTTATAGTGATAATTATACACGCTCACATGCTTGAGCTGCCATCTCAAAAAAAAATCAAAAAAATTAAAAAAAATGACTAATTTCGACTCTCCCACTCGTATATATAAGTAGGTTCGCAAGCATATCTAATTAATAAAATTAAAAAATAAAATAGAAAAGGAGAACAAAATGAAAAAAATATCAGTAAATATATTAAATACTGAAGAGTGTTATATGCTCAACAAACGTTTAACAGACGTTTTTGAAACCGAACTCAAGAAAGACTTCGCGGTCACTACAGTCATGCCGCATCTGATTCAACTGGACAGCGACTTATCTGTCATCCTCTCAAAGATCAGCCAAACCAACTATACAAAACCGCTGGCCGAAAGAGACCAAGCCCGCGACCGGGCTTTTATCAGCCTTCGCGATTACTGCCAGGCCTTTGTCTATGATCCGGATTCGATAAAGTCCGCAGCCGCTAAAAGACTGACGGAATTGATCCATAAGATTGGTTGGACACTCTACAAGCAGGGTTACACCGAGCAGACAGCTTCGCTGGAGACACTGATTGATGCGCTCAATGAGCCCAAAAATGCCGAAGCGATCATTGCAATCGACGCCACTGATCGCGTGAACACTCTAAAGACGGCCAACGTCGCTTTTGAAGAAACCTTAAAACTGAAAGCAGAAACCGAGGCGCGTAAGGACGTACCAAGACTGGACGAGTGCAAAAAAAAGATGCTCCGCTACCTCAAGCCGCTGTTGACCTATCTGGGACTCATGGCTGACGTCAGCGATAACAAAATCTACTCACCCGCGGCTGCTGAAGAAGACGAGGCCATTGAGTATGTAATGACGGTTGCCAAAGCGCGTCATACTCGCAGGGAAAACGAGAATACCGAGCCGGAACCGGACGAGAACCTCAAGACATCGACAGATGCTGAACCATCGGAAGAACCGGAAACACCAACCGATCAATCCGAGTGATGACAGCGGCTATGGTTTGTTGTAAACAATTAAACCCGGATTTGCATCATAATCCGGGTTTAATCTAACTGGAAGGAAACATACATTCATGCCCCGCTCACAGCTATAGCTAAGCCTAAAATTATTTGAACAAATTGTGCATTGGTAGCGCAGCACCGTCCCCGGTGCGCACCAGCGTCGTGTAAGCCAGAGCGCCCGAGCATTCGATGCGGTGCGAGGACGCACCCGCGCTACCTTTTTACCAAAGAAAGGACATCATTTGAGTGTAAAAGTAATTCCAAGCTTAGCTATAATACCGTCGTTCGCTTTACCTCGTGTCACGTTCAAAACAAAAGCGTGAGATTAAGAAAGTGCCTAGAGGCCTCCCCGGATAAGTTGATACACTTTCCCTACACAACCGCATCATTTATGCATCTGGTCTGACCTAATGGGCTTCGCGATCCCGGACTCACTCGCCCGCTCTCTACGCCTCCTGTGACGTTCTTGTACATCAGCTCGTCGGTTGTTATTCTCGCTTTGCTCGTTGAGGTGTCGTCATTACATTCCTCTGTAGATCCACACTGCTTTCCCACAAAACCTCACGATTTTGTAGTTGTGCTTCTCTAGTGATTGAGTTGTTGTTCAGGTCTCTCACAATGGACTTTCACCCTATTAGTTTATCAACATGCCGGGCATACCCAGTTGGAGTGATTAACGGCTAAAGCCTCGCCACATCTCGACGTTCGGCAAAAAAAGATGATTGATGCCCCAAGAACTCACAGCTACGGAATGCTTTTGGGTGCATGGATAGTAGTTGTGATCTACGCATTAATCCATGACCAATACCTCGTATCGATCGCACCAGAGCACTTCACAGTCTATAACCCTCCACTATGGGGAGTAGAGAATCCCAGATTGCTAGCAGCAGTCTATGCATTTCAGGCATCACTCAGCCCGAGCCTCCTCCTTGGAGTCGCATGCATTCTAGCCAGTCAAAAGAGAAAAAAGAAAAGAGAAAGAATCCCCGTCAAGTATGTCATGAGCAGAACGGTTGTCGTTGTTTTACTTACCGAGCTAGTTTGCCTAGCATCATGGCTCTACGTGACTACGGCTTCTGCACCTCTATATCCTAAGTCTTGGTATCCAGATCTAACCAAACCGATCATAGCAACTCAGACCATTCAGATCACGTGCTACTGCTCAGCCGCCTTCTTCTCTCTTTTGCTGATATTGCATCTTTACCTTAAAGAGAACCCAAAAGCCGACCAGTCGAGATAGGCGTCGACTACGCTCTACGCTCTGCTAAAATTTTACGAAAATAATCAATTGCAAAACAAGTGCTTGCTAGTAAATTACACGCTATGAGCGTTTCAGAATTAATTACCCAGGCACTGGAATTACCTGTCCAAGATCGGGCAGAGTTAATTTCTGCTGTATTTGATTCCATCGATAATTTTGAAGACACTAATGAAAACGACCTATACAATGAAGCGTTAAAGCGCGATCAGGATATTGAACAGGGTGTTGTTAGACCGTTAAGTTACGAAGAATTCATGGCTGGATTTAGTGATCGCAATGCATCGTATCACGGCGGGTCCGAAGAAACAGTGACCGGAGATTAGGTGTTCGCCTTTTCTCCGTATTTGAAGTGTAACCAGAGTTCTCTCAGTGAGGGAACTCCTTGGTTTTGCTGAGAAAATCAGTTCTTCTGGGAGTGTGTCGCATGATTGCTCACACAGAGCACCTCCGGTTGTTTCCCCTTCTTCGGTTCGGGCCTTCGATCGCATCACCTTGCCGTACTCTTTGCCATGTATCAGTGAGGACGTGCCTTGGCTACCCTGCTACATATTTGAATTGCATCCGTTCAAACCTCTGTGGTAAGGAAATCTACTACGTGAATAGTTGTCAGATGTGAATGCATAAATTGCTTCCATGCCGATTTCTTCACCTGTTCTTCTAATGGCAAAACTCCAGCAGCACGAAGAATGTTCCTGCCAGACCTCATAACCCAAATTTTACTTTTTTAAACATGGAAACCAGCCCGCCACTCACCAACGCCGAAAAGAAGGAACTCCGTGGAGTTGCCCAACGCCTGAAGCCACATGTTTATCTTGGCAAGCAGGGTCTGACAGAAACGGTACTCAAGGAGATTGATACCGCTCTTCTGAAGAACGGATTAATCAAAGTCCGCTTCGAGGCTGAGCGTGAAGCGAGGCAAAACTACACGAATGAAATTACTGAAAAGCTCGACTGTGAATACGTTGGTGGCGTAGGCAAAGTCGGCGTATTTTTTCGTGAAATGCCTGAAGAAAGTTCAGCCTGACTAATTCCTGCTTTACAGCCTTTAGGCACTGGCTATCGATTGTCATATGTCCGATTACAAAACCGTTCAGGAAATCAAAGGGATTGATTCAAGCCTGGCGGCTCCGTTTCGTTGCATCCTCATCCTGCTTAAAAAAGCATCCAAAATGGCCAGGAACGGCAATCCGTTTCTTAGCCTTGAATTGGGTGACCGCAGCGGCCGTTTCAGCGCCAACTGCTTTAGCGATTCGGAAGTATTTAACGCGCTCGGTCACATCGAAGAAGGCTCCATTGTACGCGTCACAGGAAAAACAGAGTACTATCAGGAACGATTCTCTCCACGCATACATACCATTGAAATCGTAGACATGGCCGAGGCTGAAGCAGAAGGTATGATTGATCAACTAATCGAAGTCCCGCCGGAGTCGGAAGACGAGCTGTGGGCGCATATTCAGGAAGCGATTGAAGCAATCACACATCCAGCCGTCAAAGAAACCGTCCAACGCGTGCTAGATGAATTGGGCGAAGCTTTTCGGGTTCAGGCTGCGGCTGTCAGTATGCACCACGCATATCGGCACGGACTACTGGAACATACAGCACATATGGCACGCGCCTGTCGCGCCCTGCTTCCCCTATACCCGGAAGTAGACCCCGATCTTGCGATTGCTGGAATCATCCTTCACGACATTGGCAAACTGGAAGAATATGAGGGTGACTTTACAACGAAAGTCAGCCGCACCGGCACATTGCAAGGACATGTCGTTCTCGGCTTTCGCATTGTTCGTAAAGCTGCGATTCAATCAAAGCTCAACTCCGACCTCACCGAACGCCTCGAACATATCATTCTCAGCCACCAGGGTGAAAAAGCCTGGGGAGCCGCTGCCATGGCTGCCACGCCGGAGGCCGTTTTTGTCTCTATGATCGACAATCTTGATGCCAAAATGGGCATCGTTCAACACGCACTGCGCAGCACACCTCAGTCGGATGAATTCTCAAAGTACTCCATGGGATTGCAGACGCGTGTGTTAGTCACCCCACCGAATAAAAGCCCCTAGAACATTGAACGTCGAATATTGGATTTGCCTGGCGCACGTATTCATCATCATCTGTTTTCAATATATCTGCGCTCCTGTTTGTGTTTAATTCTTAGTGGGGCTGGCTTCGTTCTGACGGCTCTATGCTGTCTGCATAGAGCTTTGGGTTTATAGCTAAGCCTAAAATTATTTGAACAGATTGTGAATTGGGTAGCGCCGCACCGTCTCGGTGCGCACCAGCGTCGTGTGAGCCAGAGCAGCCATTCGATGCGGTGCGAGGATGCACCTGCGCTACCTCTTTACCAAAGAAAGGACATCATTTGAGTGTCAAAGTAATT
>CAZTSB010000096.1:0-10737 GCA_964616435.1 uncultured Puniceicoccaceae bacterium
GACTTTCCCAATCTCCACTTTTAGGCGGAGCAATGCGTTGAGATCGGCGCCGCCTTCTACCTTTGCCTGAACGATTGGTTCAAAATTTTGGAGAAGGTCACGATTTTCCTCGGTCAGACGGATTGCCTCCTTAATGTAGCCATACTCGAAAAAGGCTAGTGAAACTCGACGTGCCAGAGAGAGATGCTGCGATTGGTAGGCATACCACATAACTTCTGCTTCTGCAGAAGCGGCATCTTCCTGCCTGCCTAACTTACCAAACCAAGGAATCTTCTGGCTGAGCATGAAGATATTCTCCTGCGGACCGGTTCGGGTTTGTACGGACTCTACGAAATTCGTAACCTGAAACACTGGATCGGGCAAAGCCGATACCTGAGGTATTCGCTGCATTGCTGCTCGATAACGCTGGTCGAACGCCTGAAGTTGAGGATTGGCAGACTGTGCACGTTCGAGATAATCAATCAGCCCAGCCTCATCAGCGCCAAAGGATGGCGCATCACTGGCAGTCGCCCAGCCGGGGAAGGCTACCCCGGTTATAAGCATCAGAAAACTGCAAACGTTTAGAAACCTCATGCTCGCTTAAACGCAAGTTATTGCAACAACCCTCAAACTTTTTGAATCATTTCTTAGAAATTCAGGAACTAGGGCTTTCTTCCAGCAACTCAGGTTCCCGACGTTTTCCTCCCTTGACAAAATAATGCAATTTTTTATTTCTTGTAGAGTATTGGTTAAATCATCTCAAGTCTTGTTATTGTTCTTGTTTTGTTGGAACTCCGTCTTCGCTGGGACGGAAGGTATTATTTTGTGCCTACACAAGAGTGGAGATATGCACGTTGAGTTGGCTGGGGAGAAATTTGAGCGAACTTTCCCCGATTGCAATGAATCAAAAGTTCAAATCGGAGATTATGAATGTCTGTCTTGTACCGACATCCTTTTAGAGGCAGCCGACCTAGGTCCGATCCGGCCCAATGAATTGGTGCCAGTTGAGTTGCCTACTTTGAATGTTTCGGAAGTTCCGTTCATATTAACTGCTATCGGAATTCCCGATAAGCTGAGATTCCAATCATGGAACCGCACGAGGGCTCCGCCAGGTGTGGAGCCGACTTCACAGCAAATTAGTCGGGTCATAGTACTCCGACTCTGAGAATCCTGATTCACCAGTCGTGACGGCAGTTCGAAGTGAACTTGCTGTCGTTGTTCACCGGGCATCATGCCCAGTGATGATTGACTTTCGTAATCAGGATTTTTCATGCATATATTTCTAAAACTTAAACGAACATTTTTATCTATAACTTTGGTCTCCATTGGGAGCCTTGCCGCACAGACATCCATCGACTCAACTGTCGAGACGATTTCATTACAGCAAGCTCTTCAAAGAGCAATTAAGGCCGAGCCTCGGCTGGAGTTGAACGTCACTCTTGCAGAAGCGGCAGAGGGCCAAATTGAACAGGCGAATGTCCGACCCAATCCTGTAGTCGGGGCAGAATTTGAAAATTTCCTCGGAACCGGTCCGTTCAATGGTGTACAGGCGCTAGAGGCAACATTTGGCATTAGCCAGGTGATCGAGACAGCAGACAAACGCGACAAGCGCACAGCCTTAGCGCGAGCAGAGCGCACGGTTGTTGATTGGCAAAGGGAAAGCCTGTTGGCTGAGGTGGAAGCGTCCGTGTGTGCTGCATTTATTGATGTCCTGCTAGCTCAGGAGGTGGTTAACCTCAGGCGTGATCAGCTGACCCTTTCCGAAAACAGTGCGGAAGAAACGGCCAAACTCGTTGAGACAGCAAGGTCATCGCAAGTCGAACAGACGCGGGCACAATTGGCTGTGCGCCAGCAGCAATTTGCGCTGCAACAATCCGAACGGGAATTGAGCTCTGCGAAATCGATCCTTGCCAGTTTCTGGGGTGCCTCGGATGCGACTCGATTCTCGGTTTCCGGAGAAGTCGTGCTGGATTCCAAGGTTCCGGATTTCACCACACTTGCATCCAAGTTGACCACTACCGCCGCACTCGCACGCTACTCAGCTAAGGAGCGCACACGAGAAGCGGCTCTCGACCTCGAACACGCTCGTGCCATACCGGACTTCCAAGTCTTTGCAGCAGGGCGCTACTTCAGTGAGCAAGACGAAAACATCGGTTTCGTAGCTGGGGTCAATATACCTTGGCCATTATTTGACAAGAACCAGGGCAACGTTCGAACAGCACGGGCTCAACTCAGGGCAGTAGCCCATGAGCGTGAGGCTGTCAGAAGGGATTTGCTGATTCGCCTGAATAAGGCCTACCAGCAATTGGTAAGTGCGCAAGCCGACGCAAATCTGATTGAGTCTGACCTCCTGCCTGCCGCAAAAGCTACCTTGCGTGAAACAGAGGATGGCTATGAGCGCGGAAAATTTACCCAACTCGCTGTGCTGGAAAGCCGTGCCACGCTCTTCGATGTACGCGAAGCCTACCTGGAAGCCCTGCGCCGCTACGGAGTCGCCCAAGCTGAAATCGATGCCCTTTCCCGACCCGCAAATCTCTAATTATTAACAAATCAACTTTTTCCTAAAATGAATGTATTTTTTAAGCACCTGAACACCTTTGCACTCCCTAGACTCGGGATGAGCGCATTCCTATCCCTTTGCATAGCAACTGCTGTATGGGGGCAAAACGGCCATGACGATCACGACCACGCGGGACATGACCATGGGAGCCACAACAAGCATGAAGATCATGATGAGCACGGTGGCCCGATTCGACTGGCATCGGAGGACATGAAAGATTTCGGCATTCGCGTGGCTTCGGCAAGTCACGGTGCCATTCATGAGGAACTGCGTCTGCCAGGCGAAGTGAAGATGAACGAAAATGCCATGGGGCACGTAAGCCCCCGCTTCGACGGCATCGTGACAAAGATCAACGTCCGACTCGGAGACAATGTTAAGAAAGGTGAGATTTTGGGGGAGATGGAAAGCAATGAAACGCTTCGTCCATTCAAACTGATCGCTCCTATCGACGGAACGGTCGTGGCCTTTCATATCACCCCCGGAGAGAGCCTGGCTGCAGGCGATGTTGCCTACACTGTCGCCGACACCAGCACAGTTTGGGTTGATCTCCGTGTCTACCAGCGGGATCTACCCAAAGTGCATCGTGGCCAGACAATTCGCATTTCGGCTGGTCACGAATATCCAGAGGTTGAAGGAAAAGTATCCTATGTCGGCCACGTGATAGATGAAACCAGCAGGACGGGATTCATCCGTTCGGTTGTCCCAAATACGGAAGGTTATTTCCGACCCGGTCTATTTGTCATCGGCAATGTTTTACTCGATGAATACCGCTTTCCAATTATTGTGCCACGATCTGCTGTGCATACGATGAACAACGCTAATGTCATCTTCGTTCAGTCTGATGAGAGCGATGGCTATGAGGCTCAAGCGATTCGCATTGGACGTAGCGACACTAAGAACGTGGAAGTAATCGAAGGTCTTGAACGCGGTCAAAGATACGTTTCCCAAGGAGGCTTTTTCCTGAAAGCCGATTCTCAGAAAGAGAACTTTGGTGACGGCCACGCACACTAAGCAGAAAGGAGACTGACCAATATGAAACGCTTAGTTGAATTTGCGCTGCATTCGCGCCTCCTCGTAATCGTGCTGGCGTTGCTTTCAATGGCGGCCGGTTATTGGGGCTACAAAAAACTACCGGTCGATGCATTTCCTGATGTGTCACCAAATCTCGTGCAAGTCTTTACTGTAACAGAGGGGCTTGCGCCAGAGGAAATCGAAAAGTATGTGACTTTCCCCGTCGAATCCGCGATGAACGGACTTCCCGGGATCGAGAATATTCGTTCGGTGTCCAACTTTGGACTCTCCGTGGTGAATGTCTACTTTGAGGACGGAATGGACATCTACTTCTGCCGACAACTTGTCGGTGAGCGCTTAAACGAAGCCAAAGAAGCCATCCCTGCTGGTTTCGGAGAGCCTGAAATGGGCCCCATCTCCACGGGGATGGGTCTGGTGCTCTTCTACTACCTTGAAGACACCACAGGGCAGTATTCACTCACCGAACTACGCTCAATGCAAGACTGGATTATCAAGTTCAATCTACAGAACGTTCCGGGAGTTACGGAAGTGCTGGGTATCGGTGGATTTGAAAAGCAGTTCCATGTCGAAGTTGATCCACTCGCATTAGAGCGTTATGGCTTCACCGTTCAGGATGTGATTGAAAGGCTAGAGGATAACAACCTAAACATCGGAGCTCAGTTTATTGAGCGAAATAACGAGGAATACGTTTTGCGCTCGGTAGGACTCGCGACCAGCATCGCAGATTTAGAATCTGTCCTGCTGGGTAGCAGTGATGGTGTTCCGATTACGGTTTCTGATGTTGCCGAAGTAAAGGAAGGCGCAGCCATTCGTCGAGGACTGCAAACCAAGAATGGCACGTCCGAAGTTGTCGCCGGGCAGGTGATTAAGCTCTTCGGCACAAATGCTTCGACCGTTATTCAAGGCGTGGAAGAAAAAATCGAGACGATTAATGCGAGCCTTCCCGAAGGCGTCCATATCGTCCCTTACTACGAGCAAAAAACACTTGTGGAGTCTGCAGTAAGCACGGTGACTTCAGCATTGGCTCAAGGCATCGCGCTCGTAGCTCTGGTTCTCGTGGTCTTCACGGGAGGCTTACGCCCGACGATTGTTGTCGCCGCAGCACTGCCGTTCTCAGTTCTGTTTGCCACGCTAGGCATGTATTATTTCGGTATCTCTGCGAATTTGATGTCGTTGGGTGGTCTGGCTATCGCCATCGGCATGCTAGTGGATGGAGCGATTGTCGTCGTTGATAACGTCGACCAACACCTGCGAGCAGCTAAACCGGGAGAGTCAAGACTTCAGATCATAGCTCGTGCTTGCGGCGAAGTTGCTCGGCCTGTAGGCTTTGCCGTAGCTATCGTAATTCTGGTTTTCCTGCCTCTGTTCACGCTTACAGGAGTAGAGGGCAAGACTTTCCGTCCGTTGGCTTATTCTATTGCATTGGCTATGAGTGGTGCCCTGCTCTATGCCTTGATCGTGGGGCCAACCTTGGCCTATTTCCTAATGCGTGCGCCCAAGCAGAAAAAAGAAGGCGGAGCAGGTGGTAATCGTGAAAGCCTGATCCTCCGTATTCTTCAAGCGCCTTACCGGCCTCTAGTTACCTTTCTGGTGAAGCAACGCTGGCTAGCCGCTTTAGGTGCGGTTGCATTACTGGGACTCGGTGCATGGGTGTTTCCAAAGTTGGGCACGGAGTTTACTCCCGAACTGAATGAGGGCACCGTGGTGGTGAAGCTCAAAATGGCTCCGTCTATCTCTATTGACACCTCGAAGCAGATGACACAAGCCATCGAGCGGCGCATTCTCGAAGTGCCGGAGGTAACGAAGGTAGTTACTCGGATCGGTCGTGGCGAAGTCGGCGCACATGCCGATCCCATTAATGCCGCCGAACTCTACCTGATCATAACACCGCCGGAAGAATGGCGAACTCCTTATGATCAGGAAGAGATGGTCGAGCACATTCGGAAATCCATTGGCGAACCACCCGGCGTGATCGTCAACTACACCCAGCCGATTGAGATGTCGGTAGACGAACTACTCGAAGGGGTGCAGGCCGAACTAGCAGTCAAACTGTTTGGAGAAGACTTGAATATCTTGCTCGAAAAGGCCAATGAAATCGCCGCGACACTCGGCGAAGTTGACGGGGCCAGAGATGTGCAGGTCGACCAAGTTACCGGTTCACCGCAATTGCTCATCAAAATCGACCGACAAGCTGCTGCACGCTACAACCTGAATGTAGGTGATATTCAGCGAGTCGTCCAAGCAGGTATCGGCGGAAGCGAAGCAGGGCTAATATTCGAAGGCATTCGCCGCTACGAAATACTGGTCCGCTATCCCGAAGCCTACCGAAACACGGTTGATGCCATCAAAGAAACCATTATTCGCAGCCCAGACGGTGCATTGGTGCCGCTGGACGAAGTCGCTTCCGTCGAAGAAATCGTCGGACCAAGACAGATCACACGCGAACGAAGCCAACGTTTCATTGCCATTCAAGCAAACGTCGTCGGGCGCGACATTGGCGGCTTTGTTGAAGATGCTGAAGCTGCCATCGCCTCCGAGGTCGATTTACCTGCTGGCTACATAACCGTTTGGGGTGGTTCTTACAAACTTCAACAAGAGGCGAACAAGCGTTTCTCGCTCGTAATACCAATCACCTTGCTGCTCATTCTTTTGATGATCTACGCTGCTCTGGACTCGTTTAGAAATAGTTTGCTCATCTTACTCAACATTCCATTAGCGCTTGTTGGAGGAATTGTCGCACTCTGGATCAGCGGGGAGAATCTGTCCGTGCCAGCCACAGTAGGTTTTATTGCGCTATTTGGCATTGCATTGGGAAATGGCCTAGTGCTCATCACTTACACCAACCAGCTAGTTCGTGAAGGTATGGATGTCGGAGCCGCTTCGATTGAAGCGGCTTGTCGCCGACTACGTCCGGTTTTGATAACAGCTATTACTACTGGCCTTGGCTTGCTGCCTCTATTGCTAGCGACAGGCACCGGAAGCGAAGTCCAACGTCCGTTAGCCGTTGTTGTCACCGGAGGCTTAGTGTCTTCGACATTACTCACGCTTCTCGTTGTGCCCGCCTTATACAAATGGTTCCAAGGCCACCGTGGTGAAAGCTTCCAAAACGAGTTGAAGCATGAGAACACTTATTAAGTAATAACACGCCCACTGCGAAAAAACATCGCAGGGGATTTACCACAATGTATACGCATCCTACCGAAATCAAAGCTCTGAAAAAGACTACATATCATGTTGCTCAGATGGATTGTCCATCGGAAGAACAGATGATTCGGCTCAAGCTGGAATCGTTGGAGAATGTGCTCTGTGTAGAAGTGCGAATTTCTCAACGCAAGGTGTATGTCCACCATAAGGAGCCAGTCGAACTTATAACTGAAGCGATTTCATCTCTTGGTCTGGGAGCAAAATTGGATCGAACCGAACAATCTACTCAAAGCGCACCGCCTGATCGGACAAGTCAACAGAGGGTATTGTTATGGTGGGTGCTCATTATCAACGCCGTTTTCTTTCTGCTGGAAATGGGATTCGGCCTCGTGTCGAACTCTATGGGTTTGCTCGCTGACTCACTTGATATGCTAGCGGATTCGATTGTCTATGGCTTGAGTCTAATGGCAATAGGAACCGCAATGACGACAAAGAAAAAAGTCGCAAGGCTGAGTGGCATCTTCCAGATGCTTCTAGCGTTATTGGGATTTTCCGAAATCATTAGGCGATTCTTCTTTATTGATCTTTTTCCAGATTCCAGGTCGATGATAATAGTTTCGGTGCTGGCATTAGCAGCCAACATTGTTTGCTTAGCTCTTATTCAAAAAGCACGCTCCGAAGAAGCACATATGAAAGCTTCTGCGATTTTTACGTCGAATGACATCATAGTAAACAGCGGTGTCATCGCAGCCGGAATACTTGTCTACACCCTTGGAAGTAAGTGGCCAGACCTGCTTGTCGGAGCAATCGTGTTCGGCTTCGTCATGCGAGGAGCGATTCGCATTTTCAACTTATCTAAATAGAAGCTTTTAAGCTATGAGCCATTCACACAACCACTCTTACGAAATTGAAAATGTTAGCAATACTGTCTTGCTATGGACAGTCGTGGTTAATCTAGGACTTTCCGTCTTCGAATTCGTTGCAGGTTTAATTTCCGGTAGCGTCGCTTTGATGGCAGATGCGCTCCACAATACAAACGATGCCGGCGCCTTGCTAATTGCCTACATAGCTCGCAGGATTGCGAAAAAAGGAGCCGATGAGAAGTTCACCTTTGGTTATCGGAGAGCCGAGTTGATTGGGGCCATGATCCAACTTACAGCACTTATTTTGGTTGGGCTTTATCTGGTCTATGAAGCCGTTCTTCACTTCTTTGAGCCGGAGCCCTTGCTGGGCGGGTGGATTATGGTCGCCGCAGGTATAGCACTATTTGTCGATGTGGTAACTGCCTGGCTCCTGTGGTCCATGCCCAGGGGGAGCCTAAACGTGAAAGCTGCATTCCTTCACAACCTGACAGATGCTGGAGCCTCAGTCGCCGTTTTAGCCGGAGGGGCTGCTATCTATTGGTTGAATTGGAGTTGGGTTGATCCTGCTCTCACATTGGTCATCGCCGGTTATATTCTTTTCATGTCCTTTGGAATGCTAAATAGAACCTCTCGCATACTTATGGAGGGCACACCACCGGAAATAAATATAGCCGAGTTGGCAAACGCTTTGGAAACCATCAGTGGTATCGAGAGTGTTCATCACATCCATGTCTGGGAGCTGGATGAACATCACATGGCCCTTGAAGCACATATCGTCATTCAACAACAAAGTGGCATAGAGATGCTTGAAACGATCAAATCAAACTCGAAAGCTTTACTCAAAGACCGTTTCAAAATTGAACATAGCACACTTGAAATCGAATGGTATGGCAGCGAATGCAATACACTTCCGTGTCATTGAGGCAGTAAAAACTCTACGCAGAACTAATTGCTCTATGCAATTCCCGTAACATACTCTTTAGAGCCCGACGCGCTCGATAGATCCTCGTCTCCACAGTCTTTCGACTCGACTTCAGAATCGCGGCACATTCGTCATAGGAGTGATCTTCCAATATGCAAAACATAAAAGGAAAACGAAGCTTTTCAGGAAGTCTTTCAATACAGCTATTGATCGCCTGCAAATCATCCAACGTTTGTGACTGCAGCGCCGGACTACGCTCGCCCGAATCAAGTTTTTCAATCAGCGGAGTTTTAGACTTTTGAGGGGAACCAATCTGGTCGAAAGAAAATTCACCACGGAACTTTTTGCGTTTGCGTAAACGGTCTTGCGTAAGATTCAGCGCAATCGAGAAAATCCACGTCTTTGCTGAGGCTTTGGGTAAGAATCTACTGGCATTCTGATAGACCCGAAAAAAAGTCTCTTCAGTTACTTCTTCGCTGTCTGATTGATTGCCGAGGTAGCGGTATGCAAACCGAAAGACTGACTCCTTATGCTCGGACATGAGCCGAACAAGGGCTGATTCGTCTCCCTGACCAATTCTTTCCAATAGTAAAAACTCTTCATACTTATCACCCATCGAAATCTACTCAGGTATGCTAAGAGCCTGAACAGCGATCTCTTTCAAGCGTATCTGTTTATCCTTAGGTAAGGCGTTCATCATTTCATAATAGTGCTTGATAGATAGCTCTTGCAGCTGTCCGTGGACAATGTGCAATTCATGAATGGCGTGCCTAACCTCGGGTGTAAGCTCCTGCGAATTTACAATTAGATCCCTAAGCATCAAAATCCGTTGCTGAAAATCTTCCTCTAGTTCCGCACGTTCTTTGCGATACTCCGGCTCAAGTGCGTCAATTTTGGCCGCTTCTCTGTCGCTAAGATCAAGTTCCTGATGAAGCCATTGATGCCCATCATGCTGCCTCCAGTTGCTGCTATTCACAATCAAACGTGTCGTCACCAAGGAGACGAAAACGCAAATGAGAATTACTCCACCGGTAAGCCCAGCAAAGATGAAAACCCGTCTGCCCTTTTTATAATCACAATTCATTAATCAATTCTGGTCGAGATTAAGAAGTTCAGTTTTCTTAAAGACATTAAAATCCAATGCGCTGACAGCTAAAAGATGGTTATTCTGCTCATCGGCATCAGACTGAGTCGAAAATATGGATACTCCCGAACTGACGACAGCGACCATCGCTAGTGCTCCAGCAATAAAGCCAGGGTGTGAAAACAAGTTGAACAGCCAATCCCATACAGACTGCCCAGACTTTAAACCGGACAAACGGATGCGCCGGAGAACATTTTGTTCTACCGAATCTGGACAATCAGGCACCTCAGACCGCCTGGCTTGTGCAATGAAATTTTCTAACTGGTCATCATTCATAACTACTTAAACGCACTTCGAACTAAAAACCCTCATTTTTGAAGTTCAAATTCAATATAGTTAAGGAGAAATACCACTCAACACAACCACACGCAACTCAAATGCCTCAATTAAGCCTCAATCGAAAAATAGACTAATTCATTAATACCTGAAAATTATAGACTTACAAAAATATGTTGGCGTCCCGCCACCTCCACCATGCTTCGCCTTTCAGGCTACGCATGGCGTAGCCATGTTAGAATGAAAGTTGCGAACATGAGTGCCCTGCGTAGTTCGCTAGAACGAAGCAAGGCTTATTACCTACCCACTTTTTACCCCACTAAGATGAATTACGTCTATATTTTAAAATCCAAACGCAACACAACATGCACCTATATCGGATACACAAGTGATCTACTCCAACGTCTATAGCTAAGCCCCAAATATACTAGACATCATTGAGCTATGCATTATCGCTATCTGAATGCGCTATTCAAATGATTTACGTAAACGGGTACTTGAATTTATAAAAGAAGGCGGAGGCAAGTCTCAGGCAGCTCAAAGGTTTTGAGTCTCTCGTGCGAGTATTTACAATTGGCTCAATATGGACGATGTCTCAGTATCTCGGCGCACTGGGCCTCGTGAGCCTCGCAAACTGAATCTGAAAGCCTTAGCTGGGCATGTTGATCAATACCCGGATATGACACAGGCAGAATGGGCATGTCACTTTAAGGTATCGCGTCACTGTATCTGGTATAATCTTCGTAAACTGAATGTCAAGTTGCGGGTAAAATGCACCAGTAATTTGCGGGTTAAAGTGCACCATTTTGAAGATGTC
>CAZTSB010000097.1:0-15584 GCA_964616435.1 uncultured Puniceicoccaceae bacterium
ATACCAAATCTAAGAAGGTCTGAAAGATTTACTCATTATCCAAATCCTCATCGAAATCGCAATCGATTTGGATTTCGATGAGGATTTCGACTTTGGATCCATAGTCGCAAACCTTCCTAGAGATGGTATGAGAGGGGTATGAACATCGAACGTAAAACTTCGAAGTTCAGGGTTCAGCATTCGACGTTCAGGAACCTACATTTGAACCTGCGGTTTAAAAAGGGGCAAACAGGAGTGATTGGTGAGTTCTAAAGGTAAAATCAAGCTCCCCAGGAGACGACGCTTAGCCGGACAAGAGTCTGACGATTCCGGGAAGACTCGGATTTTCAGTGGCAGGCTCACAGGGATTTGAACCCCGACTGAAGGAACCAGAAACCTTAGTGCTACCATTACACCATGAGCCTGTATACTTTATCTATAGTGTTACCGAACTTGGGCGTTAATCAATTACAATCTCACTCGGATCAAAATCAACTTTTGGGTAGCTCAAGTGCAGGTCATCCAGGCGTGCGACTACAATGCGGGCAACCAAAAGGTTGCGTGCCCATTTTTTGTTGGCCGGAATGATGTACCAGGGCGCGTGCGGGTGGCTGGTTTTTGCAAAGACTTCTTCGTGAGCTATCTCGTATTCATCCCACTTTTTGCGTGCGACCAGATCGGATGGGTCAAATTTCCAGTTTTTTGCCGGCGTATCCAGACGCTGCTGAAGGCGTTGTTTCTGGGTTGCCCGATCAATGTGCAGGAAAAACTTCAGGATGATCGTTCCTTCATCGACAAGTAACTGCTCGAAGTTGTTAATGTGTTGGTAGCGTTTCTTCCAGACGGATTCGGGCTTTAGCTTGTTGACTCGCACTGCGAGGATGTCTTCGTAGTGGCTACGGTCAAAGATCTTGATTTCACCATTTGCCGGTGTGCGTTTGTGGATGCGCCAGAGGAAGTCGTGTTCTAGTTCGCGCCGGGTAGGCTTCTCAAAGCTGGATACGTCAACACCTTGTGGATTGACGCCGCGAAAGACGTGGCGGATCGTGCTGTTTTTGCCGCTGGTATCCATTCCTTGCAGGATGATGAGTAGTTTCTTACTTTGATCGACAAAGAAGCGCCGCTGCAGGTCGGTGAGACGGGAGCGCAGGGAGTTTAACTCTTCCAAAGCTGATGCCTTGACGGGTGGGATGTCTTCCCATGGGGAGGCGTTTATTTCGGAGAGATTTTCGTTTTGTCCCTTTTGAATCAGGTAGTGATTAAATTTTTCCAAAGACATAGACTATAGTTAAGTAATGAATGATCAATCTGACTTATTTGTGGCGATATACGAGCACGATATTTGCGTCTTTTTGAAAAGAGGGTGTGATTGCTTCGAGACCGGCGGGTTATGCAGAGCGTTGTGATTTCCCCAGATGCCTGTCTTGTTTTTTTGGGCAGTGCGTTCGTGCTGTTTGAGTTTTTTCAGGTAAACGGATGGTACAAAACCGTCCGGCCAGCTGTCTTTGGTGGGCATTCCATAGATGCGAGCCAGTCCGTTGCGCACCAGTTCGGTCGATAGCAAACGGTCTTTTTTACGGACGATACCGAAGTAACGTTTTTGTTCGCCCCCACGAGCGTCTTCCCAGCAGGTAGTCACGGTAAATGTACCTGCAAGGAATTGCCGTGTAAATGCTTTGGCAATCTTACCGGATGGAATGACCTCAGACTCTGATATTGAAAAATAGCGTGCCTGATCTTTCAGGCGATCTTGATAGGTGTCATAGGTTTCCGGACAATCGACATAGTAAAGGCGGATGATAAACTCCCTGTCTGCGTGCATTATCTTGAAACTGTCGCCATCATTTCCCGGAGCTTTGACAAGGCGACAACCTTCCAGTACTTCCCATGCACCCGGAGTTGTTTCATCTGAAGGGGTAGCTGTGCCGGTAACTATCAACAACCATAGTCCGGATAGACATGAGAGAATCAGGCGCATGATCTTTTTTTAATACAGTAATTCTGACTGGCAATTTAAATAAATAAAGTAGTGGTATTCAAGTGATCTAAATTTATTTTCGCCTTGGGCTTGCTAAATATCCGATGGGTTATTTGCCTGCCACGGTGTTAATCTCTGATACAGTTGAACAACTGCAATCTCTGTTGGATCATATGATCCCTGCGGGAGTGAGAGCTGTTGCCAGTCAGATAACCGATCGGGAAGAGTCGTTTGAATACCCTGAAGAAGCGCAAAGACTGGTTAAAGCGGTGCCCAAACGACGCAATGAATTTATCGTAGGGCGTCGTTGCGCACGTACAGCGCTTGCGCAAATGGGTATAGAACCTCGGGCGATGCCACCGAATGAAAGAAGGGCACCGCAATGGCCCGTTGGCACGATTGGCTCCATTTCTCACTCGATTGGATTATGCTGTGCGGTTGCATCTCATTCAAGTACCATTGCCTGCCTGGGTGTGGATCTGGAGACAACAACACGGATTAGTTCCGGAGTGATTGAGCGTGTTTTACATCCGCTTGAAGTCGACTTTGTCAATGGTGATAAAGCATATGGGAGCTTGATTTTCAGTGCAAAGGAAGCATTTTTCAAAGCACAACATCCGGTCTGGGAAGCCTGGCCGAATTTTGAAGATCTGGCTTTTGAGGTGGATACTTCGACGAACCAGCTAAATGTAATCGAAGTCGCGGCTCATTTACCTCTTGGCTTGCGTTCCGCTATCGAGGACATGCAATTTCGGTATGCTTTTTTTGATAACTATGTTCTGACTCTGTGCTGGTTGAATCGCTGTTCTCTGTGAGTTAAATTTCCTTGAAGCTTGCTTCGTTTAGAAATTTCAAATGCATCGGGGCTTGCCCCGATGGGCATTATTTGAGAACCATTCGCCTATGGAAGGATCATTATTTATCGGGTGGACTGCGGTGGATTCTGAAACGACGGCCGAATCTCTAGCGCATGGTATGGTAGAGCAGGGACTTGCCGTGTGTGTGCAGATCGATAATGCGGTTCAGTCGATTTACAAGTGGAAGGGAGCAGTGCAGTCCGAGCGCGAATGGCGGTTGATGATTAAGTTTACTGCAGCACAAAGCGATCGGTTGAGCGCTTATGTCGAAGCCAATCATCCATACGATGTGCCTGAGTGGATCGTGGTGCGTGCAGACGGGGTTTCACCGGACTATCTGCAGTGGGCATTAAATTATTCCGTATAGAGTTCAGCCTGAATTTTGAAATATTGACTTCCTGAGTTTGGTTCGATGTGAATCTCAATAGTTTCATGCCCCTCTGTATCAATGCTTTGTTTGAATTGTCGATACACCGAGCCGTTTAGGGCTTTAATGAATGGTGTTCTGAGATCATTGGTTTGGCATAGATCAAAGATAATATCGGCAGGTTGGATACCCCTTTGGTACTCAAGCGTGCAAGCGTTTTGTTCTCCTTCACAGAGTGTGAATTTCACAGGAGGAGGTCTGTCTGTTGCGTCTTCCGGGTTTGTTCCAAAAGCGTATTCCATCAAATTGATACTGCCATCACCATCCGGGTCATCATTGAGACCTCGTTCGGGACTTTGAATCATTTCATTTGACCAGATTTCAAAGGTGAGGTGTGGAAGTGGAATCGCGTGCATTTTCCAGCCAATGTCGCGTAGGGCAGTCAACGTCAGGTCAAGGCCGAGAGTGTAAAAGTTGGAATTTGTGGGTTCCATCAAAAGATCGGAAGTGTTGCCACTTGACCAGTGAGAGAGACTTGAGCCAAGCTCCGCAGGGTCTGGTGCATAAAGGCTAACCAAACCTCCTTGTGTCATTCTTAGCTCATTGTGATTGGATAGGGTAACATTTGCTTCGGGGAACGTATTTTTAATCAAATCACCATCGCTCTTACCAATAAAAATCGACGGGATCGTGATTTCAGGATCAACACCACTCATAATTATAGTATCATTTCCTTCTACATTGTTGACTACAACAGCAGCAATAGCACCGGCATCTTGAGCACGCTTTACCTTCTCAACGAAAAAGCAGGTTCCGCGATTGATCAGGGCAATGCGGCCTCGTATCGCGTCTGCGTTGACAAAGGGAGCCTCGCAGGCATCATTTGTATCACCAACTTCGTCTTCGACCAGAACAAGCTGTCCGGAAAGTCCCCAAGGGGGCACTCCAAAACCGAATACAGGGGCTTCGCCTTGAAAGGTTGTATTCGTGTCATCGTTTATGGTTAGCCGCATTCCAGCTTCACCCGTTCCGGCGGCGATTGTGTCTAAGGGTTTGAGAATTCGCAGACTTGCCTGTTCGGTCGTGGCTCCTGAGAAGACAATTTCCGGATTATTGGTTACCGCTGCGTTGCGTTCACTGGCTGTCATGTCCTGCCAGAGTTTTCCGGTCTTCAAATCTTTGAACAGAAGTGAAAAACTGTCCGGATTACCATAAATAAAACTCCCGTTGTTTGGATCAATTGAGGAAATAAAACCCAGGCCATGTCCAAGCTCATGGAGCAGGGTACTCAGAAGGCTTGTCTGATCTCCCGGGTTATTGTCGTAACCATAGTAGAAGCCACTGCCACCCAGAACAGTCGGATTCGAATCCACGGATTCATTTACAGTAATTGATATATCTGCAGTGTTTGTATCCAGATCCTTGTTTGCGATGCTGTTTGCCAGTGCAGAAGCATAGTAGGTGTCGGAGGTCGGGATGTTGTCGAAATCCGTAAAAAAGATTTCCGGACCGGCGAGAGCTAGAGTCGCTGAATTTGCGGAACCACCGTATTGTTGAAAGTCGGCTCTGATAACGATTTCTATATCGCTTTGCAAATGTTGCCCCAGAATATCAGTGGCTTTTTGCAGAACATTTTTTCGTTGCTGTCCCAGAGTTGTACCGTCGTTTTCACCAATAGGATCGACTGGTGTTCCATCGTTAAAACCAAAGCCCGAATCGTCCAAATAAACAAAACTGAATGTCGCTCCGTATGTTGGAGCCAACATCAAGGCATTAACTATAATAAGTACGATGTAATGTTGGAATCGTTTATTCATGGCTTACTCTACGGGGTTGGAGGATTATTACAGCTTAGATGTGTCTACAAAATTCTCTAAGTCTTCAAAATTTTCAAAACAACTTATCTCAAGCGTTCCGTCAGGCAGGCGCCTGGCAGCGGTAACCGTTCTAAAGGTGCCATTCAGGTTTACTGATTTCGAACCGTCCGGATGTGTGGTGAACGTGAGTTTATCTGCATCGCGTTGCATAGCATAGCGTAGCGATTGAAAATTTTGTTCGGATGGATCTTCCTCTCTGAGGTCTTTATTTGCTGTGTGCTGATACTTTGCGTGAACATCCGACCTCTCATCAAATAGTTCCAAAGAAGTTTTTCCAGATGATTGCTCTGCCGGCGCAGCTTCCGGAGTTGTGTCTTTAGGTCTTTTAAAGTAGGTCAGGCAAAGTCCTATCATCACAAAGAATATAACGCCATAAAGAATGCGTGATCTTGAACGTCTCCAGGAATTGTAATTAGTGCTTTTCATTGTAATTAGTGCTTTTTCGTTTGTAATGTGAGGGAATTCTTTCCTGCGACAAACAATTTAAGTCCAAGCGAAGTAAATTTTGTGATATTTACCATAAAAAAATAAACACAACAAAAAGTTAATAATTTGAAATTATGTTCTTGATATTAAGTTAGACATAACTTGTAAGAGGTAAACTTAGTTCATTTTAGATGCATAAGCAAATCAAACACTTCTCTTTTCTTCGAATTTTTTTGTTGCCGTTTCTTATTATTATTGAGTCCATCAAGTTGCAGGCGGTTGAGCCTCTTTCGTTGGAGCAGGCAAGAGTTTTAGCTTTGGCAAGAAGCTTGAATCTCAAATCACAAATAGAGGCCTATCTGGCAACCAGCGATACGGCGAAAGCGGAAGGATGGTTCGATGAACCAGAGCTTCAAATGATCGCCAGGCAGCAAATTACGGATCGGGATAATAATGCTTCTCAGGCAGCTAGCGGGGGTAGTCGAAGCTCATTTAATCAAGAAGAGACGCTTTACGACGCAAGGCTGCAGAATCGATTGTTAAGCGGTGGAACGATATCCTTTAATTACCGGCTTTTTGACCGAATAAATGATATTGGTAACTCAGCGGGTTTTGGCAGTGTTACAGACGGCAACAGAGCACGCCAGTTCGAATCGTTCTTAGGTGTTACCTTCGAGCAACCTTTGCTTAGAAAAGAAAATATCGAGAATTTAGGTGAACAAAATGCTCAAAACCCACGGACGCGTATCCAATTAGCAGAGAAAAATGCGGATATCGCCTTCCAGCAAGTTCGCAGGGAACTATCCAATATAATAGTGCAGGTAGAAGTTGCTTACTGGAACCTTTATACGGCCATAGAGGAGAAGAGACTACGCGAAGAATCCTTAAAGGTCGCCAGGGATATTCTTACAGAAAACAAGAAACGGGTGAAGCTGGGCAAGATGGCAGAGTTGGATCTGCTACAGACGGAATCTGAAATTGCAGATCGTGAAGCAAGATTGGAAGAATCTAACAGGAAGTTACATAGTGCCAGAAATGAGTTGAACACGTCTTTCTCGCAGTTTTTAGTGGATCAGGATTTTTCGTTCACTCCGATTGATGTTCCTGAGATCGTTCCAATAACTGAATCCTGGGAAGACATCGCCGTAGACGCTCTCCATAACCACCCAGAGTATTTAATCCGTAAGAAGCAGGTAGAACTAGAAGGTTTGCGGCTGAAATATGCAGAAAATCAACGACTCCCACAACTTGATTTGAATTTAAGTTACGGCTTTAACGGTCTGGGCACCTCCGTAAGTGAATCGTGGGACCAGATAAATGATTTTAACAAGGTCGACTGGTTTGCAGGTGTGATACTGAATGTACCCATCCTAGGCGATCGCAAGGCTGATGAAGAAACGTCCGCTGCAAGAAGAAGAAAGCAACAGGCGCTCATGAATCTGAAAGCAGTAGAGATTCAAATACTCAATCTTTCAGTGACCACTTTCAAACAGTTGAAATCAGACTTTAATACTTATCAGAAATCAGTCCAAGTCGTCGGCTTTAGAGAAGAGTTGCTTGAGGTAGAATTGGCAAAGCTGGCTGAGGGTAAGAGCAGTAGCCGTGAAGTTTTTGAGATCGAAAGCGAACTTTCCGAGTCGAAAATAGAATCGCTTAGAAAGATGTTTGATTACCAGAGGACGCAAATAGAGTTACTGGTATTCCAGGGCATATTTTTAGAAGAGCGCGGTATCGACGTTACCAGAGATCAATTGGTTAACTAGCTAGCGCTGACAATTTAGATTATTATGTTACTATCAAAACGCACTTTAGTTCTTTGCTTTACGGCAGCAGTTTTGTGTTTACCTTCGTTTGCTGATGTCATCTCGGTGTCTGGAATCGTAGAGCCTTTGCGTGATGCGGATCGAAGCGCTTCCGTTGCCGGAAAAATAGAGGTAATCCACTACCGTGAAGGGCAATTTGTTGATAAGGATACAGTGGTTATCCAACTCGAAAACACACTTGAAGAGCTTGAAGTCGATCGCCGCGAGACTATTCTAGACAGCAAAGCAGAGGTGAATGCCGCGATTTCCAGAATGGAAACGCTGAAGATAGACTTGGACTCAACGCGTGCACTATTTGAGACAACCGGATCTGTCAGTCAGGAAGAGTTGTATAAAAAGATACTCGAATACAAACTTGCCGTTGCCGAAAAAGACAGACTGGAAAACGAAGAGGTTCGAGAAAAGATCGAATTGCAAATGTCGAGCTTCAAGCTCCAGGAGCGAGCAGTACGGGCGCCCTTCTCCGGAAAGATCGCGGACGTTTACCTGCACGAAGGTGAGGATTGTAGCGCCGGCGAAGCACTTTTTCGGTTAGTTAATTTGTCTCAGTGCTATTTTACATGTAACGTCGAAGCGAGCCTGACATCTCATTTGAAGAAAGACCAGATCGTCGATCTGAAAATTGCCTCGGGTTTGAGTTTCGTCGACAAGCAAGGTAAGATCGAATTCATTGCACCTACGATTGATCCTGCCAGTGGCTTGCGCAAAGTTAAGGTTTTATTTGAAAATGCCGACTTTTTGATAGTTCCCGGAGCAACCGGTGAACTGAATTTTGAAGTTAACCCTGTCATAAAATGAGCAATTTATCGCTTCCTGAAGCAGAAGGAATGGACCCTGACAGACTTGAAAAAATCCAGGACCTGCGAACCTTTGAAGGCTCATGGAAAGGCTTTTGGGAGCAGTATCTTTCTGAATCCAGCCAATTAATCAAAGCGCAGTCTGGAGTCATTGCGGTCAAAGTCAAAAGTGACTGGCATTCGATAGGAAGCTGGAAAAGTGCACAATTTTCGACGTCAAAGGATCGGGTGATTACATCGGTTTTTGCCAAATGGATTCAAGAAAATGCACTACCTGTTACCCCTGTCTACAATAGACTATCCGAAGAAACGGATGGTGGGATGACATTGCTGCTGATTGTCCCACTGCTTACCCAAAATCCGGAGGAGATAATTCTCGCGCTCTACATTGTCTCCGTAGAGAACAATAGTCAGGCACAATCCAAATTAGATCGCTTGTCATTGATTAGAGACATTCCCGCATCTTTTCAGGAGCATTTGAACCATGAGCAGGCTAAATCGCAGGTTGAAGCCTTTGCAACCTCAGCTGATTTGTTGGTATTGATTAATCGCCAGAAACGTTTCCTGGCGGCTAATATGACACTTTGTAACGAACTGGCTTCACGATTTAACTGCGATCGAGTCAGTATCGGTTGGCTGAATGAACAAGCGGTTTCAGTGACAGCGATTAGTCACATGGAAAAGTTTGAGAAGAAAATGGATGCCGTACGCGAACTGCAGGCTTCCATGGAAGAATCCCTGGAGCAGAACAGTGAAATTATCTCACCCCGTCCGCCGGATGCAAGCTACATTGCTCGCGATCACAAAGAATATCGTCTTTCGCAGAATGTAAACCATCTATTTTCAATTCCACTCAGACGCGACGATGATGCTGTTAGCGTGATTACTTTTGAACGCAGCGAGCCGTTCACCGAGCAAGAGCAGTTGCGTCTTCGCTTAATCGGAGACCAGGTCACTCAGCGCATGCTGGATCTCCAGAAATGGGATCGTTGGTTCGGGTCTCGCTTCTATCATTGGTTCAAAGAAAAGATGGAGGTGCTCCTCAACGTAGAATTCACTTTGCGCAAAACGCTGTGCGTCCTGGGGGTTCTCCTGTTCATATGGATGGTCTTTGGAAGGCTTGATTACAAAATCAAAGCGCCTTTTATTGTGAAATCAGAAAATGTTCGCTACGTACCGGCGCCCTCTGAGGGATACATAAAAAATGTTGCGATTGAGAAGGGAGATTTTATACCGTCGGGTAGTTCCCTGCTGAGCCTGGACAACCGTGAATTACTATTGGAGGAATCTGCGGCAATCGCAGAGAAAGTGCGGCTTGAGCGTGAGATTGCCAAGGCTCGTTCAGAAGACAAGCTGGTTGACATGCGCATTGCCGAGGCGCAACTTCAGCAAGCTGAAGCGCGTTTGCAAAAGATACGTTACTTTATCGAACGGGCGACAATTACCGCTCCTTTCGATGGCGTTGTTGTCGAAGGTGATCTCAAGGAAAAAATTGGAGTACCGGTACAACAAGGGGATCTTCTCTACAAAATCGCGCAATTGGATACTCTGTACTCCGAATTGAAAGTAAAGGAAGATGACATCAACGAGCTGGAGGTTGATCATGAAGGTCACCTCGCGTTTGCAAGTCAGCCCAATGATAAATACCCGGTAATCGTAGAGCGCATTGAACCCATGGCTCAGACTGAAGAGGAGCAGGGCAACATATTTATCGTCCGCTGCCGATTTACCGAAGAGATCGAAGACTGGTGGCGTCCCGGCATGAGTGGGAATGCCAAGATTAAAGTAGGTAGGCGCAGTCCGCTGTTCCTGCTTACCCACAAGACAATTGATTATCTGAGGCTCCGATTCTGGTTTATTCCGTAAGGCCCTCTAGGCAATAGCTTTTCATGGCAGACAATCTAAATACGTTTAGTGAAGTTTGGTACCGAGTTGCCAACCAGAGTGTGACTTTGCGCCCACATATAAAAATTCAGCGGCAATTCTTTCGTGGCGAAAAATGGTATGTTATCGAAGACCCGTTCAACAATCAGTTTTTTCGTATTCGACCGAATGCATACGACTTTTTGGCACGCCTTAACTCCAAACAAACTTTGGAAGAGACCTGGCTGGAATGCATACAGCAAAACCCGGATGAAGCGCCGGGTCAGGAAGAGGTGATCCAGTTGTTGTCCCAACTGTATCATGCTAATTTAATTCATTACGAATTACCTGCGGACAGTCAGAAGTTTTTTGAACGTTACAAAAAGAGAAAAAGTAAAGAGACCCGGGCAACGCTGCTGAATATAATGTTTGCCAAGTTCCCGTTTCTGGATCCCAACGACTTCCTTGAACGCGTGAAGCCCTACATCCGCTTTTTCTTCAATCCGGTAGCTTTCTTTGTCTGGCTGGGCATGGTTTTCTATGCCGGGAAGCTGGCTTTGGATAACTGGTCCGAGCTTTGGGATCAGGGACAAAGTGTGCTTTCGCCCGGCAATCTGCCGCTTTTGTACGTGTGTATCATTCTGATCAAGGTATGTCATGAATTTGGGCATGCGTTCCTTTGTAAAAAGTACGGAGGAGAAGTTCATAAAATGGGCATAATGCTCATGTTATTTACGCCCATACCTTTCATTGATGCATCGTCCAGTTGGGCATTTCCCAGCAAATGGCAGCGGATACTGGTCGCCTTTGGTGGTATCATGGTTGAGCTTTTCATTGCAGCGATCGCAATGTTTATCTGGGCAAACACGGGCGATGGCCTGGTTCATAATCTAGCTTACAACGTTGTGTTTCTCGCATCGGTCACAACCGTTCTCTTTAATGGAAATCCTCTGTTGCGCTACGACGGATATTACATGTTGGCGGATTGGTTGGAAATACCTAATCTGACTGCGCGCAGTACACGGCAGTTATTGTATCTTTGCGAGCGTTACCTATTAAGCCTCAAAAAGGCGAAGTCCGCCGCTCACAACTTCATGGAAGCGTTCTGGCTTTTCCTATACGGCATCACTTCATTTACGTACCGTATCGTTATATTCACCGGGATTATTCTTTTTGTAGCTAATCAGTTCCTTATTCTCGGTGTTATCATGGCAATGATTTGTATTGTTTCATGGGGAGTCATGCCACTGTGTCGTTTTGTCAACTATCTGTGGACAAGTCCCAAGCTTGAGCGAAACCGATTCCAGGCGATCACCGCGGCATGCGTTTTACTAGGCGTTGTATTCACTGTTTTGGGACTTATCCCGTGTCCCAATTACTTCCATGCTCCGGGAGTGGTTAAGGCAAAAGAGTCTACTCAGATCAGCAACGAGTACCCAGGTTTTATTAAGGAAGCATTTGTTCGAAGCGGAAGTTACGTGACTGCCGGTCAACCGCTGTTTCGTGTAGAGAATGAGACGCTGAATCTGGATCTAAGCAGTTCAATAGCAAGATTAAAAGAGTACAAAGCCAGGTATCTGAATACACTCAACGATGAATCTGTCGATCGTGCAGCCATTGAAAGAGAATTAAAGATGTTAAATGATCAGGTGAGCTTTTATAAAACCCGACTAGAATTGCTTACGGTGAGTGCCCCTCATTCAGGTATCTGGGTGGCGCCGCAACTGGATGAGTATCCCGGTATGTGGTCGGACCGTGGAAATCCAATTGGTTATGTCATCAACGATGAGTCCTTCTATTTTTCATCCACGGTATTGCAGAAAGATGCCTCAAGAGTATTCGGCGATACGATTCCCCCGGCAAATGTACGCCTGGTCGGCGAAGCCGAGTATGCGATTCCGGTTCTGGATCAACGAGTGATCGAAGCCGAACAAAGCCAACTGCCCTCCGTTGCACTAGGGTTTTATGGCGGTGGCGATATTGCGGTTTCCAGTCAGGATGCGATGCAGGCCAGTGAACCTTTTTTCGAAGTGCGATCCGATATGGCAAAACTGGATGAAGTGACTGAGATTCACGGACGAACCGGACGCATCCGCTTCAAGCTACCGTCCGAACCGCTTCTCCAGCAATGGTATCGCTCTTTTCGGCAATTGTTGCAAGATCGATACCAAATTTAATACCGATGACAGAGCTAAGCTATCGATATGTGGAAGTGCGTGAATCGGCCAAAATTCACAAAGGCTTTGATGCCATGGCCCACACCATCGTCGGCAGATTTAAACGACGTAAGAGTCACTTCCAAAACCTGGTTGAGCTGTCGGACAGGGTTGAAGCCGAGTCTGGGCGTTTCAAAGAGTTGAAGAACGAAGCGTTGAAGGAGGAATTGAGAGACTTCAGGCAATTATTCAGGCGAAAAGCAACTGTGGACGACGAGAAACTTGCGGTTGCCCTGGCGGCTATTCGCGAAGCAGCTTCGCGAAAGACCGGTCTAAGACCTTACCGGGAACAGCTGATTGGCGCTCTGGCCTTGTATAAAGGCTATCTTGCCGAAATGGCCACTGGAGAAGGCAAAACACTGACCGCTTCACTGGCTGCCATTCTTAATGGTTGGTCCGGTTTGCCATGTCATGTCATTACGGTAAATGACTACCTGGCCGAGCGTGATGCTAAATGGTTTAAAGAGCTGTTTGCCTTTTGTAAAGTGACTGTGGGTCATGTTGTCGGTGAGATGAAACCCCAGGAGCGTAAGCAAAGCTACGCCAGAGACGTTGTCTACACAACCAGTAAAGAAATCTGCGCCGATTTTCTTCGTGATCGCATCCAGCTCTCGACCATTAAAGAGTCCACCCGATGCTTGCTGCGCAGGATGCTCAATCCCACGGGTAATCATGCGGACCGGCTCATCATGCGTGGACTGCATACGGCAATCATTGATGAGGCCGACAGTGTGTTGATCGACGAAGCCGTCACTCCGCTGATTATAAGCCGTCAAAATGACCATGAGTTTTTACGGGGAGCAGCCCAGGCAGCTCAAAGGATTGCAGAGAGACTCGAACACTACAAGCACTACACGATTGATCCTCTTTACAAGGAAATTACCCTGCTGGACTCAGCCGACGAAGTCATCGATGGGGTCATGGAGACAATTCCAACGGAATGGCGGAATCTGGCGCGGCGCCATGAGATCGTAAAACAGGCGCTCTCGGCAAAAGAGTTTTTTCACTTGGGCAAACAGTACATTATAAGAGACGGAAAAATTGTGATCGTTGACGAATCCACTGGTCGCCCGATGCCCATGCGCTCCTGGGGAGATGGTCTGCATCAGGCAATTGAAGCCAAGGAAAATGTAGAACTCACTCCCCCTAATGAGACCATTGCCCGAATGAGTTTTCAGCGGTTTTTTCGACTATTCAAGAGACTTTCCGGCATGTCAGGAACTGCCTGGGAAGGCGCCGGAGAATTTTGGAAGATTTACCAGTTGCCTGTCATGAGAATACCGACCCACAAACCCTGTATTCGGACACAGAATCCCGAGCAGGTATTCAGGACTCAGAAAAGCAAATGGTCGGCAATACTTGAAGAAATCGAGCATGTACATGCCTCCGACAGGCCCATCCTCATCGGTACACGGACGATTCAGGCAAGCGAACACATTGCCGAGCTGTTGAAAGCGCGAGGATTAACCTTTGATTTACTCAATGCGACTAATATCAAAGAAGAAGCTTCGATCATTACCAATGCAGGGCATCGCCGGCATATCACCATTGCAACGAACATGGCTGGCCGAGGAACCGATATTAAACTCTCAAAAGACGTTGCCGAGCTGGGCGGGCTTCACGTTATCGCAACAGAAAGGCACGAATCCCGCCGTGTCGATCGACAGTTATTTGGCCGGGCAGGGCGGCAGGGCGATCCCGGCAGTTGTAGCTCCTTTGTCAGTCTGGAAGACGAGCTGTACCAACGATTTTCACCGGCGCCGATCAATTGGCTGGTCAAACGAACCTCGGACAGCCTGATACCTGAAAAACTTTCCAAGATCGCTATGTCGACCTGTCAGTACATGTCGCAGCACATTGCATTCAGGCAACGGTGTGCGGTTCTTCGCAAAGACAACTGGCTGGATGAAGCCCTCTCTTTCTCAGGCTCCAGTTACGTGTAGAGTCGCCCTGGCTTGATACATCGATTTCGTGGCACAATGCTTGTTTTAGAAAAACTCAGTCTCAAAGGGGTGTAATTTTAAAAAGTAGTAAAGAATGATCATCCTCTAAAACTTTTGCTGTTCAAAAGCCCCAATCTTCTTTATAGCATTACAGATGCCAAATCCGACTCTCGTAGCCAATGAGCAGGAAGCTCAACTCATCGAAGCGTTGCGCAACAATCCGGAACTGTTTGATTTATTCTCTGAAGTAATCGAAGTCTATAAGGATGATCCAAAGCAATTCAAAGACCTTCATGCCATTGAAACTTACCTTTTGGGAAAGGTTAGAGCTATTGGCAATAATGCACTGGGACACTGGGCAGAATCCTTGGAGCAGGAAATATCTGCAATCGAACACTCTAAAGAAGGCCTTTGTAAGCATAGTAAAAAAACTCAATTTCACTACCTTGTTAGGCAAAATCAGTGTCGAAGAGACCGTGTTTCAGCAGGGCAGCACTTATGTACGTCCACTGGCAAAAGCGCTGAAGGTGGTTGCCCGAGGCTGCTCAATCCGATTACAGGAAGTCATTGTCGATTTTGGTGCAGAAGACTCCTTTGCCTCGGCTTGCGAGCGTCTACTGCTTCATCATGGGATTGAACTTTCCCAGAGTAAACTGCGTAAGATAACCCTCTCTCATGGGCAAAGCATTTATGAGCGTGGGCAATTGGACACTCTAAATGGAGCAC
Source organism: uncultured Puniceicoccaceae bacterium (assembly GCA_964616435.1). Lineage (GTDB taxonomy): Bacteria > Verrucomicrobiota > Verrucomicrobiia > Opitutales > Coraliomargaritaceae > Lentimonas. The sequence continues at coordinate 14,853 of CAZTSB010000097.1, forward strand.
TTCCTGGCCAGGGAGCTCCAACCATCATCGCCCAAGCCGCCGGAACTATGCTGCCGGTTGTTGAGTTTGAGGGTGATGCAGCTGACAGACGTAAAAACCGAGTGGTTCAATGGGAAGAGACCAAGCTTTGTGCTGCCGTTAAAGCCGGAGAAAAGCAAGCTGTCTATGGATTTGGTGAAAGCGTAGAGGACTTGGGCCTGCACTGGTCTGAGTGCGTCAAACAAGCAGGCGCATCCGTGGACAGCGACATTCATGTGGTCTGTGACGGCGCTCCCTGGATAGCACAGCAGGCCGAGCAATGTTTAGGGCAAAATACAACGGTGACGCTGGACTTTTTTCATGCCTGTGATTATCTGGCAGACTGTGCAAAATCACCTGTCTTTGTAGAAGACAGCCACTGGTTTGAAAACCAAAAGGAATCTTTGCGCCAAGGTAAAAGTGTTGCGCTCATTGCCTTGCTTGAAAAACGTGCCGAAGCCGAAAGCATTGCCGATGAAAAGACCCCTTACGAGCAGCACACCGCTATTTTTCCAACCGATCTGATCAACTGGATTATCCAGCCGCACTGGCAAAAGACCTACCGATCGGCTCAGGGCTGATCGCAGGAGCGCACCCTCATGTCCTTCAGAAACGCTTAAAACTCTCGGGCGCTTGGTGGAAAAAAAGAAACCTTAAACACATGGTCGCTTTAAGAATCCTTCGAGCAAACAAACAGTGGGATCACTATTGGAA
>CAZTSB010000098.1:0-26724 GCA_964616435.1 uncultured Puniceicoccaceae bacterium
ACACAATGCTTGCCCCAAGAACCGCACCGCAGACAACTGCCAACTCACCGAAACCGGGAACATGACTGACTGAAAAAGTATCGGCAGCCTCTGGCATACCGGCTAAAAAAGCCATCACTGCCAATGCTATTATCGTTGTAATTGTACAACCGATCGCAAGCCCATCAACTCCATCAGTAAGGTTCACCGCGTTACTCGATCCGACCAGAATCAGAAAGAAGAAGGGAATCAGGATGATGAGCGGCATTTCCGGCCAGAGCGCCTCTCCATGGAAAGGCACCCATAATTCACACATGGATTTCGAAGACTCCGGAAACACTGCCAGCATCAGTAACACCAGACCGGCAAGCACGGCTTGCCCGATCAGCTTCAGACGTCCCGGAAGACCTGCACTGTTTTTCCTGGTTACTTTTAGATAATCGTCAAAAAAACCGATCATCGTAAGTCCAAGATAAATCAAGATACATCCATACACATAAACATTGGGACGTGCCCACAGGATCACGCTGACCACTACCGAAATACAGATCATGAGCCCGCCCATCGTTGGTGTATGGGATTTCGATGCATGCAAATCAGCCAGGGCGCCAACCTCCTCCTTGGTACGCAGCGACTGACTTGCCTTTAATAATCGAAGTTTTGCAAACAGCTTGGGAGCTATCAGAAAGCCCAGAATCAAGGCGGTTACACTAGCAGATAAAGTGCGGAAAATGAGTAATTCAAAAATGTGAAACAGTCCGGAAGAGTCTCCCAGATCAGCAAGATAACTAAACATAATTAAAAAGGAGTTGAATGATGAAACACTAAATCATAACTTTTGAATTCAGACTTAAACGATCGCTTCAGGCAGTATTTTCTCTAGTTGATGTGAACGGCTTCCCTTCAAAAAGATGCTTCCGGAAAAACCGGCAACTTCTGATTTTATCATCTCTGTATCAGTAACCGATCTCACTTGATCTGGACTCATACCCTTCTCCATCGCCCCTTTGGCAAAGGCCTGAGTGAGCGCACTCGGGCCAACAAGAAACACTCTGTCATTCTTGCGCAGCTCGATTTTCCTCCCGGTTTCCCGGTGCATATCGGGGGAGTTCTCACCAAGCTCATTCATCGTCCCAATCACATAGCACCTCGGTTCTTCAGAGGGCATAGATCGGCAGAACGCATCAAATGCATCGCCCATAGAAGCAGGATTGGCATTGTAGCAATCGATGTAAAAAGTCTGCCTGTCGCATTTCTCAATACGTCCACGTTTCGAAGCAGGCGACCATTTCGGTAGACGCTCTTTGATATCCGCATCCGATACTCCCAAATGTCTCGCAGCTATAATTGCGAGCGCTGCATTGGTACAGATTCCCGAGCTGGGGCTGGTAATTTCAAAGTCCTGCACAGTGTCGCCATCACGCAATGACAGCTTGCTGGAACCCGTACCGGGGATTTCCAGACTGTAGCGAACGATATGCCTGGGGCTTACATCGATCACTTCATCGTCCGCTGCGAGAACAATTGCCCTATCCGCATACTTTGAAAATGCCGGATAGCGCATAACGGAATTGGGCAGTACAACAGGAGCATCCGCTTTCGAATGTGCCACCAGAAGTGATTTTTCTGCAGCGATATTTTCAATTGAACCCAACAACTCCAGATGTGCAGGACCGATGTTGGTGATAATAGCGAGATCTGCCTGAATGACCGAACCCAATGCAGCCATCTCACCGGGCTGGTTAATACCCGCTTCCACAACCACAAAATCGTGTTGTTTCCAGTCGAGTCCAAACAAAGTCATTGGCACGCCAATCAGATTGTTCCAATTTCCGGGAGTCGCATGCGTATGCGGCTCACCCAGAATCGTACGCAACATCTCCTTCGTGGACGTCTTTCCACAACTACCGGTAATCCCGGCAACAGCGCCCGAAAACTGCCGCCGCACCCCCGAAGCAATTGCACCCATAGCAAGCAATGAATCATCGACAACCAACTGGGGCAGCGATACAGACTGTAAACGCTCCAGCAAAAGCGACCCGGCTCCATTATCCAAAGCCTGCTGGACAAATTCATGACCGTCCCGAGCGCCGCAACTCAATGCAACAAAACACTCACCGGGTTTGATCAGACGCGCATCAAAACAAAATCCAACAATTGCTCCAGGCATTCGAGCATCCTGCCAGGCGCCACCGGACCACGAAGCCACTTCTTCCGGGTTAAATCGATCCATTTAGTCTACTTCTATTAGATTAGGGTTTTCTGGAAAATGCACAGGTTTTGAATATTGACAGGCAAAATCCTTGCACTTGACCACACCTTTTGAGCCTCGAACGCTTTCATTATCGGCTAATTGCAGTTTTTCAGGAAACCCGAACTTACTCGGTCAGAGTCAGGCTTTTGATGAAGTTCATGCGTATGGTATCAGGTGGCACAAACAAGTGGCTCTCTCTAAGCGCCTCAGTTACTTCATCGCTCAGGAGTATACGAAGGGTTTCCAAAAGCGCTGATTCGCGATCCTTTTTATAAACGATACGAAATGGTAGACGGATTGGGTAATCGCCGTAGTAAATATTATCATTTGTAGGACCAAAGGCGGGGCCTTCGGAATCCAGCGAAATCGTAAGCGCTTTGAGTTTTTCGTTGTCCGGAAGGTACGGCAAAACAGCAATCGCAGCTATGTTCTCTACGAGCATCTCCTCGATCTCTGAACCGATCACTTCATTTACCGTAAGCTTCATTGCTTCACCCTGTAACACCGTATACCGAAACAACTCCGTCGAGATGTTCGCATCATCCTGCTGGACCAGAGGTTTAATCGAACGGCCTCCTAGGCCTTTGATTCCCAGAGCGTCCCAGGTGTCAGCATTCAAATCAGAATCGGAGCCAAAAATGCCACGTAGATCGTCAAAGCTCACTTCACTGGCCGGATTTGCCTCAGCCACCACAACGACTGCAGTACTGTATGCGAAGTTAAACGTCTTGAACGTGTCATCGGGCAATTCAGAGCCCTCGGGCGTGGCAATGACTGCCAGGCTGATCTCATCCGAGCGCAAGTATTCGATCGCCGGCAAGCTACCAACGCTGACCACGGAAATCTCAACGGCTTTGTCTTCTGCAAGCGTCTGAATTGTTTCCGGAACATGACCCACGATAACATCGGATACGGCAATCCGAATCGCGTCAGCATTTGCGGTGATGCTAGTGATAATTGCAAGAAAAGAAAGATAAAGTCGAAGCAACATATGCTAAGTAAAAAAGCCCATAAAATTAATGAAAACAAAGTCACTTCTGTTGAAGCATCTCAGCGAGTCAATCTTAAGAACTGCAATTACGCGTAACCGCCGTACGCTATAACCGGTGACCAGTTTGGTTTAAGTTCCGGTATTTTCGGAGCGAGGCTTTCAAACTGGTTTTGTGCATGGACAATTCTTCCGCCAACGGCTGTCAGGTCTGCGGTAATCTCGCGAATTTCAGCATCTGGCACAGTCAGGTAATCGCGATCCAGCACTGCAAAGTCGGCATACTCGCCCGCAACAATAGCGCCCTTCTGCTGCTCTTCGCCAGTAAACCATGCGCTACCTTTCGTCCAGATCCGCAGTGCTTCCATCCGGTTGAGAATATTTTCGTCGCCATACATTTGCAGTCCCCCTACGCTTTTTCCCGTGACCAGCCATTCCAACGAGAGCCATGGGTTATAACTGGAGACACGTGTTGAGTCTGTGCCACCACCAACCGGCAGTCCCATTTCCAGCATCTTGCGCACAGGTGGCGTTTGCGCCAGTTCTGCTGAACCGTAGTGCCGGATGAAATCTTCTGCCTGGTAAGCAATTCGATTCTGAACCGCAATACCACCTCCCAGCCGGGCGATGCGCTCAAGATTACGGTCTGTGATGGTTTCTGCGTGATCGATGCACCAGTGCGATGTAAGACCGCCTAGATCATGAGCGACTTTTTCATAGACTGGAAGCAACCGATCTATGGTCTCGTTGTAGGTCATGTGCTGTCGGCTGGACCATCCGGCAGAGTGGATCGTTCTTAAAATGCGCTCTTGGAGCAATTCGGCATCGGCATCAATGTCCGGTCGCGGCATGGCGAATATCTCATAATCGTAGGCCGCCCAGCAGATATTTTCACCGGCTCCGACGAAACGCAGCATGGGGGTCCCCTCCCCCGGCTTGTACTGCTTTGTCCAGCGGCGGTAGTCGTCTTCTTCCTGACCCTTTACCTGGGGAAAGGTTGACATTCCGATACGGACAGTTTGCTGGCCACGGTCATGAATGGTTTGGATAATGTCATAGGCGTCCGGAAAGACCATACCGCCACCTCCGCAATCCGCCGCTGAGGTAATACCGAGCCGATTCAGTTCGCGGTGATAGTGTCGGGTGGAAATAAGCTGTTCCAAACGGCTAAGTTTAGGCAAACGGGCAAGGGTCTTATATAGAATCAAGCCGGAAGGATCCGCCATAAGCAAGCCGGTTGCCTTGCCATTTCGGTCGCGGGCAATGTAGCCACCCGGATAGGTCGGCGCATCGGGGCTATTGTAGCCGATTTTCTCAACCGCCTTCTGATTGAGCATCGTATGTGCATACAGATATTTGATCAGTACGGGATGCTTGGGACAGGTGCGATTAATTTCATCCAGCGTCGGCAGACGGCGCTCTTTAAATTGCTCCCAGCTGTAGCCACCGACTACACGTACCCACTGGCCCTTTGGTGTTCGGCCTGCCTGCTCACGCAAACGCTCTAGTCCTTCTTCAACAGAGCGCACGGCATCCCAACGCAACTCCATAGCGTACATCATACCGCCGCGAACAATGTGCGTATGACTGTCGTTGAGGCCTGGAATGATTGTCGCGCCTGCGGCATCAATTATTAGCGCGTCATCCGGTTTACGCGTCAGCGCCTCTGCGGTTGATCCGACAAAGGTAAACTTGCCGTTCTGACAAATGAACGCTTCGGCAATGCGATCTTGCACATCTATGGTCAGCACCCTGGCGTTGGTAATCACGAGAGCTTTGTTCTGTTGGTACGCATCGGCAAATAATGCATTGTTCCCAACAAGTACTCCGGTGGAAGCAATTGATGCAGCTTTTAAAAAGTCACGACGGTTGATTGTGTTCATGAGTATAGCTAGTAAATGTATTGCCCGCGCAAAAGGGTGCAATTCAAATATGTAGCAGGGGCAGCACCGTCCCCACTTCGCTCTGTAAGCTTCGCAGGGCACAACCCCGGTGTGCACCTGCGTCGTGTAAGCCAATGCGTTTTAACCTTCGTGCGGCGCGAGGACGCGCCGGCGCTACCTTTTTTATTCGACATTCGACATGTTGCTACAAATTTGAATTACACCCCGCAAAAATGCCTCGAAAGAGGACGAAGTGGTTCTCCAACCAAATATACAGGAGCCGTTGCGGAAAGTTCCGAACGGCTCTTGAAATTAAAGGATTACTTTTCGGCTTTGACTCCATTATCCTCAAGAATCCACGGTTTCATCGTTTTGATATAATCAATGCCCAGTCCGTAGCCACCGCCATAACGTTTGGCAATTTCATTTACCTGAACATAGTGCTCCGGCTTTGCCCAATCGCGATAAATCTCCAGCATGTATTGCATGGATGTCATGGGCACAACGCCTGCCTGTATCATTCTGGCAACTGACATATCGTGCGCCTCTTTGGTAACACCACCACACGCATCGGTGATTACGTACACTTCGTAACCGTCTTCCAGGGCCGAGAGCGCAGCAGTTGTAATGCAGACTTCCGTCCAGAGACCTGCCATTACTATACGTCGCTTGCCCGTAGCCTCAACTGCCTCAACAAAACGGGTGTCCTCCCAGGAGTTCATAGTAGTGCGGTCGATGTAAGTCTTTTCATCCGGATAATATTCACGGATTTCGGGAAAGACCGGCCCGCTGAACTGGCGCTCTGCAACGGTCGTTATAATGGTGGGCACTTCAAAAAGTTTGGATGCTGCCGCAACCAGTCCCGTATTGTTACGTAATAGCTCGATAGTGTGCGACTGTACGGCAAATGCCATCTGACCTTCGTGGTCGATCATGACAAGCGTATGGTTGTCTTTGTTCAAAAGAGCTTCTGCAGCCAGTTCAGGATCATTGTTCGGATTTTGTCCGAATGCCAAAGGTGCAACGCACATGGCTGCACCTACCAGGATTTTGTTTAGTTTAATCATTGTTTGTGTAATTTAAGTTAATCATTGTTTAGGTTAAGGAGAAAATTCCAATTAACTCAGACGAAAGAGGAGGAATTCGGCCGTTTCGACGCCTTTTATTGTGAATGCGCTACCTTCGATTGCCACGCCGTCCCCGGCGTCCAAATCGGTGTCTTCGATTTTAATCCCGCCCTTAATTACCTGGACCCAGGCGTAAGGATAGCTTTCGTCCGGTGGAACGTCTATCGCTGCATTTGATTCAAGATCGCCGAAGCATACCTGAACATTTTGACGGATTTCGGCAGAACCGTTTTTACCGTCCGGTGATGCGAGAAGCAATAGTCCATTTTTAATACGTTTCTCAGCCGTATCAAAATCCTGATAGCGCGGCTCGCCACCATGCTCGCTCGGTTGTATCCAGATCTGGAGAAAATGTGTTGGCTTATCGGGCTGTGGATTAAACTCACTGTGTGATACACCGGAGCCTGCACTCATGTACTGAAACTCTCCAGCTTTTATCACCCGACCATTGCCCATACTGTCCTTATGTTCCAGTTCGCCTGCGACAACATAGCTCAATATTTCCATTGATTTATGCGGGTGCTTTCCAAACCCCTTTCCGGGAGCAACCGTATCTTCGTTGATCACTCGAAGATTGCGAAACCCTACATAGGCAGGGTCCATATAACCTCCGAAGGAAAAACTGTGTCTGCTATCCAACCAACCGATATTGGTTTTACCGCGATCTTCGGAAGAACGTTTTGACATACTTATAGTCTTCATTGTTTTAATAAAGCACAGAATGCTTACCTTGTCCTATACCAAAAGTGCAATAGGATTATGCAAAATTTAGCGCTAGCAATCTCACTCAAATAGAGTCTTTTCATGTTTGTCTGATTTCAACGATGGATCTAAAGAAACTAAGATATTTCCTGATTGTTGCTGAAGAGTTGAGCTTTAGCAAAGCGGCACGAAGACTGGGAATTCGACAGCCTGCGCTAAGTCGGGCAATCAAAGATCTCGAACAAACCATCGGTTCGACACTTTTTTTACGTGATGTAAGCCCGATTCAGTTAACATCGGCAGCGGAAGCGCTGCTTCCCAAAGTTGATGAAGCTCTGATGGTTCTGGAAGAAGGTATGGAAGCTGTCCGACAAGTTAAAGCAGACGGTGAAACCTCACTGGACATAGGTTATCTGCCCGCGTCGTACAAAAGCTTTGTAGGCGATGCGCTCAACGTTTTCTCCCAGGCTCTGCCAAAGGTTCATCTGAATCCACATCCGCAGGATGCCGGTCCGATGTTGGAGGGAATTCGTTCCGAAAAGCTTGATATTGCTTTCATCGGTTACATATGCCCGGAGTTGGAACGCGAGTTCGATTTGTTCTTCCTGCACCGGATTCCCTTGTGCATTGTTGTTGCCGAGCATCATCCTCTGGCAAAGCTCAAGTCCGTTAAGTTAAAGCAATTTGCCGGATTCCCGCTTATCTCACTCGACGCTGAAGGCTTTCCCGGCCGGCACGAGTTAATCATCCACCTCTGCCGGGAGGCGGAACTCAAGCCAAGGTCTGTTAGGCGTGTAGACGGCCTACTGAGTGTGCTGGCCAATATTGCCCAAAGTGATGCGTTTACGATTATGCCGAAAGAGGTTGAGAACATCGCGACCAAACATGTTCGCTTTCTGGAGATGGCTGAGCCAAAGGCCGGAGTCGACTTTCATGCTTTGGTAAGAAAAGGCGAATCCCGTAAGATTGTGCTCACACTCCTGAATGAATGTCGACGAACCTTAGAGTCAAAATTTTCACAATGAGTTAAGCTGTTAGCAATTGACAGGTAATCTTCGGAGCTTCGGAGTCGTACTATTTTATTGAATAGCACAAAGATGATCTCAAGCCTTTTGTTTGGACAAAGATTGCTGAATAAATTATTGATATGTTCATTTTTAATACTGCAGATACACTAATCATCAGTATCGTCGTCTTATATCTTGGCAACATCCTCACTCGTCGATTTTCGATTCTTGGTAAGTACAGCGTGCCGCAGGCAGTCACCGGGGGCTTGCTGGTTAGCTTGGTTATTCTGCTAATTGTTAAATTTGGAGGTCCAAAAATAGAGTTTGAACTGCAGTTACGGGATACACTCTTGCTCGTGTTTTTCAGTACGATTGGTTTATCCGCCAAGTTTGCTCAACTGAAAAAAGGAGGGCGTCCTGTACTGATACTGTTGCTTTGTGCTTCAGTATTTCTGGTCGTTCAGAATTTTACCAGCGTCTTTTTAGCAAAACTATTCGGCGCGCATCCGGCGTATGGTCTGTTTGCTGGAAGTGTATCCTTTGCAGGAGGACATGGCACAGCAATCGCCTGGGGCCAAGAAGCCGAAGCGGCAGGCTTGCACAACGCAGGACTCATTGGAATTGCCTTTGCGACTTTTGGTCTGGTTGGCGGCGGAATTATCGGTGGTCCTGTTGCAGAGTTTCTGATGAGAAGGAATCGACTCCAATCAGCTGACTCATCTCAGGAGCACTCCATGATGGGTGAAGATGACACTGTGTTGCAAAGCTCTGGCCCGGTTACGATGAGTCGAATCCTAGAGACAATAATGATCCTGACAGTCTGTGTTTCATTCGGTGATTTAGTGAACCGTCTTTTCTTCGGTGTAGGTGTTAAGCTACCGGGGTTTCTCACTGCAATGATGATCGGCATTGTGATTACAAATTTTGCAACTGTATTCAGAAAAGCTATTCGCCAGCCGGATTTCGATAAGGTGGGTGAAGTAGCCCTACAGTTATTTTTAAGCATGAGTTTAATGAGCATGGACCTGAATGCTTTAACTCAAATAATGAGCACCGTATTTATTGTTCTCATCGTTCAAATGATCATCATTACCCTTTTTGCGGTTTTTGTTGTTTTTCGGCTAATGGGAAAAGACTACGATGCCGCCGTTATTTGCGCTGGCTTTACTGGGTTAGGACTAGGTGCGACACCGGTAGCAATTGCTAACATGAACGCAATTACTTCAAAATACGGACCTTCCTTAAAAGCTTTTCTCGTTGTGCCGCTCGTAGGTGCTTTCTTTATTGATCTGGTGAATGCACTGGTGATCAAATTCTTTATTGGACTGCCCATTATTCAGAATACACCTTTGTAAAACGATGATCTCGCAAAGCCGCAAAGCTAACAAAGTTTTTTGAGATTTAGAAAAGAGCATCTATCGCGTAAACGATGAAACTGTTTAACTGTATCATCCTACTGCTGCTAACAACACTACCTTTTGTTTTGGCAGCCTATGAATCGGAAAAAGACGAAACGGGGGAAGATGAAACCAGTCGTGTTTCACGATTTGATGTTCGTTACATTTATCAGGATCGTGCCAACAACAATGAACATCGTATTACCCTGCGTTCGGACAAATCATTTACTTTGGACAGTGGATGGACATTGGGAACACGAGTGGATTTGCCGCTGCGATACAACGATCGATTCAACGCGGTGAACAACCCAAACAGCGATTGGGAATTTGGTATGGGCGATTTGCTGCTGCAAGGATTTCTAACACGGCAACGCCGGAAACGCTTTCCTTGGGGTACAACTTTACTGCGGTTTCCTTGGAATCGGGAAATGTGGACTGAACCGCGTTTTCGTGTAGGTGCGGGAATCCGAACTGTATTGCCGACAGCAACTGGAGATCAGTTTGGAACCGGAAAATGGCAGTTGGGTGCGTTGGCCGCTTTGACCTATGACCTGCCAGAAATTTCGCAAGGTAGCTATGTGGGATTAACCGTAAGAAATCAGTTTGACATAGCCGGTGATAGTGATCGAAACGATATCAATCAACTGATAATCACTCCCAGACTCAGAGTTAACCTAGGAAGCCACTGGACATTTATTTCAGCGCCTAACATTAGCATAAATCTAGAAAACAACAACGATCTGTTTGTTCCGATCGCCGGACAGCTCTCTTACAGGTATGATACTTTTGTCTATTCGCTTGAGATGCAACAGGCAATCATTGATGACTTTGCTCGATTTGATACGCAAATAGAATTTCGAGTCGGCTTTTTTTATTAGCAACGGAGGATTACGTCATCTCGACTTTTTGATGCGTATGCCAGCAGATGATAGGCTTAACGCAACAGCCGTGATTCCCCGAAGGATTTTACCTCATCGGGGTGTCGGATGATATTCGGGTGTTCTCTCACTTGACTCGGGAGCGCTGCGAGCGCTACACCTTCAGCAAACAGCTTCCGCCCCATTGCATTGTTGTGGTAGTCCATGGCCCGCTCATCCGGCGTATTTCCTGGTTTCATCTCCTGAGCATCGGTAACTTTTAAAGCAAATTCGGGGCCAAATTGCCGTGTCAGGAGATAGCTCCAGGTGATATGACGGTGTGCGTCATGCAGCCACTTGTCATTTGGTTCGTGCAATCTAGCTAGATCAAGCGCCCTGTCGGTAACCAGCATAATCACGGGCGCCCTTAGAGGATAGTCCGAAACGATCGCCACCTGTTCAGCTGCCAGGTTCATACCTTTTGCATCCGAAATCATCCGGATATCATGCTCCATAAATCGAAGCTGAAAACGCTCGCCTTCCTGTTCGGAGTATAAGCGGGCAATCATTTCCACTTCATCCACCGAGAGTTGTACCTCTCCGCTAAACTGTACGTTACCCACAGCTTTATTATCAAAAAATAGCTCTTCAACGTTCCTCCGCATCTCCTTCACTGCTTGCCGAGGTCGCGTCAGGGGCAGATTACCAACCTCCAGTTGTGCGTTTGCAAAACGGTCAAACGGAAGGGATCGCGGCAGATCTGAAGCATCATAATTCACCTCCAATCCACTTATCCGGACACTGCCGTTCAGGGTAAAAGGTATACCAATTCTCACCTCGATCTCATCTGCATCAACTGTAGATTTCAGCCGAATGTTATCGAGCGGATTCAGGTCGAACTGAGCGTGAAAATTGCTCAGTTTGACACTGTTGAGCATCGGTGAAATACTCGCTGATTCGAACCTCAAATCGTCAAGGGTGATTCCCAGTTGTGCCACCTGCGCTGTCAGTTTCATGACTGAACTGCGCACAAGACGTGGCGCAAGTAGCGAGGCAACCGCCCCGACCAAAGCCCATAAGATAAATAGAATAACCACAAATATGGCCAACCAACGCAGACGAGACCTGGAGACTGATTGATACTGATTTGTCATAGTATAATTTTCCGATTGATTGTTAATTTTAGGAAAAGACCAGAGTGACGATTTTAAAGGGACGATAGACCCTTTTTATCTACGCCGATGCATATCGCGCTCGGCTTCGCGCATCATGACCTTCTTTTTTAGCGTATCACGCTTATCAAACAGTTTTTTTCCGGTGCAAAGAGCGACCTCGACTTTGATCAACCCGTGACTTACGTACATGCGCAAGGGAATCAAAGACTTGCCCCCCGTCTCCATGGCGCCAAACAACTTGTTGATTTCACGACGACGCAAAAGTAACTTGCGCTTGCGCCGCGGCGGATGATTTTGCAGGTTTCCAAATTTGTACTCCCCAACATGTGAGTTGTAGAGCCAACACTCGCCATTTTCAATTCGACAGAAACTCTCCGAAATCTGGGCATCCCCTGCGCGGATTGCTTTGACTTCGGTGCCCTGTAGCACGATGCCCGTTTCAAAGCGATCGCCCACAAAATAATTATGATGCGCCTTGCCATTGCGGATTTCCCTGAACCGATTGTCCGCTTTTTTTTTCTTTGCACACACTTTAATGGTGTCCCCTAATTAAGAACAAAAGGACATACTATCGGGACACACCGCACGATTAAAGGTCCCGGTTTAAACTGCCTCTTGTGTTTCTTTTTCGCCCAGTTGATAACTAATCTTACGCTCAGCAATTTCACGTAAAGCGATGTCTTCCGCAGAAAGACGTTCAAGCGATTCAATCAAAGGCTTGTAGCCATTCTTCAGTTGCTTTGCACGACACGAAACAACATTGATCAAAATGTTGGGGTCAGTGATTACTAATTGTGCTGCCTGTAAATAATCGTTTCTCAAAATAAAACTCCTTTTTAATGTTGGTGGTTTTTAAAAAAGCATCAAAAATTAAGCTTATTTCTTTGTTTGCAATAAAAAAGCATCGAAAATTAAAAAAATCATTGACAGATGTTGTTAAAATTTCAGTTTCAAAGGTTTTCTCACAACTCATGAAAACAACTTTAGCAACCTCCACTGACCAACCCAAAAGCTGGTTTATCGTCGACGCAGCAGAAGAAACACTGGGACATATTGCTGTAAAAATTGCAAATGTATTGCGTGGTCGCCACAAACCAACCTACACGCCAAATGCAGATACCGGCGACTATGTGGTAGTGGTTAATGCGGAGAAAATTCAAGTTACCGGAAAGAAAAACAGCGATAAGCAATATATGTTCTACTCCGGATGGATGGGTGGCGAAAGTTATGTTTCCATGGCAGAAATGCGCGCCAGGAAACCTCAATTTATCATTGAACATGCTGTAAAAGGGATGCTGCCCCGCAATCGACTGGGTCGCAAAATGCTCAAAAAGCTCAGAATTCATGCAGGTTCGGAGCACCCATACGAAGCACAGCAACCGCAACCACTCGCTTAATATAACGAAACTATTTAATTATGGACGAAAAAACATTTGCAACTATTGGGCGCCGCAAAAAAGCGAGAGCTCGCATAAGACTTTCTCGTGGCAGTGGCAACGTAATTGTTAACGGCAAGGAACCCTCCGACTACTTCAAAACCGAAGACTTCACACGTTCTGCGCTTCTACCGCTCAGTATATCCGAAATGTCAGATCAGGTGGACATCACTGTAAAAGCAGAAGGCGGCGGTCTCCACGGTCAGGCAGGAGCTGTTAGCCTGGGTATTGCTCGCGCACTTGAAAAGTTAGACGAAAATCTTCGGGTGCCCTTGAAAAAAGAGGGTCTTCTGACTCGCGATCCACGTTCACGTGAGCGCAAAAAAGCCGGACAACCGGGCGCACGCAAGCGCTTCCAGTTTTCAAAACGTTAATCAGCCAAGCGGCACGGACGCATTTTCCAAGCCCTCCACAGCCGTTTCGACGCCTTGGAGGGCTTTCGTTTTTATTCATTTCGGAAAATTTGACCATTCTCCAGAAATTCTTATTAATTTTGCAGACAACTGTGCATGAAAGCAGCAATCATAGGAGCATCCGGATACTCTGGAGAAGAACTGGTCAGGCTTCTGTCACGGCATCCTGAAGTAACACTGGCCGCAGTCACTTCGCGCTCGCTGGCAGGCAAGCCAGTTGCCGAAGTGATGCCTGCTTTACAGCATCTGGTGGGCGATCTAGCTTTTTCTGAATCAAACCCACGGAAACTTGCCGATCAGGACGACCTGGACGTCTATTTTCTGGCATTACCCCACGGCGTAGCCACAGAATATGCAGAGCCTCTATTTCAGGCAGGCAAGACCGTGATCGATTTGAGCGCCGATTTCAGACTCGACTCCTCAAGTACTTACAAAACTTACTACGGCAGCCCACACCCGGCGCCTCATCTGCTCAAAGCAGCCGCATATGTCATTCCGGAACTTGAAGAAGGCAAGTGGACAGAGGCATCGCTCATTGCCTGCCCGGGTTGCTATCCCACCAGCATACTATTACCATTGGTTCCACTGCTGCGCGCCGATATTGTCAAACCCTCCAACATTGTCGCTAACAGCTACAGTGGCGTCAGCGGCGCCGGCCGTAAAGTCGCTGAGGATTTCATTTACTGCGAACGGAATGAAAGCATAAAAGGCTACAGCATGCCAAAGCACAGGCATCTGTCGGAAATTGAAGAGCAACTTGGTAAAGCAGCTTTTACCGACTGCGTCATACAATTTAATCCGCACCTCGCACCGGTTTCCCGGGGAATTTCAACGACCATCGTTGCAAAGGCCAATGCTTCGCTCGAAGAACTCTACTCCGTCTGGAATACTGCATACGCAGACAAATTATTTGTTAACATCCTGCCAAGTGGAGTCTTTCCGGACACGCTGAACGTAGTTGGCACGAACCGGGCAGACCTTTCAGCAGTTTATGACACACGCACACGCAATTTCGTGATTACCTCGGTCATCGACAATCTCCTCAAAGGAGCCAGTGGCCAGGCAATTCAAATCCTTAACCTCAAATACGGCTTCGACGAAACCGCTGGCCTGCTCTAAGAAACAGTTCGCTATGGATTCATCAATCACAGTTTTTCTTGCTGAAAACCCAAATGGCATAGCAGACTGCCCCGGTTACAGAAGCTCCGGGGTTCACTGCGATGTACGTGAAACCGGTGATACACGGCTCGACCTTGCACTTTTTATTGCCGATAAACCATGTAGCGCCGCTGGAGTATTTACCCTAAATGATGTGTGTGCTGCTCCGGTAAACCTCTGCAAAGAAGTGATTGAACAGAGCGGCGACACTATTGCAGGATGTGTCGCAAACAGCGGCAATGCCAATGCCTGCACCGGCGAGCACGGTGAAGAGAATGCCAGAACCATGGCCCGGATTGCACAAAAAGAAACCGACACCGATGCGCCATTTCTGGTTTGCTCCACAGGACGAATCGGACGGCAACTTCCGATGAATGCCATCAAAGAAGGCATTGCAACTGCGGCAAAACATCTTGAAAGCAACGTATCCGCTTCACTCAACGCTGCTGATGCCATCTTAACTTCAGATACTCGCAGAAAGGTTGCCACAGCACAGTTCAAATACAAAAACACGACCATCACAGTTGCCGGAATGGCCAAAGGCGCTGGAATGATCGAGCCAAACATGGCAACCATGCTGGCATTCCTCGTCACCGATCTTAAAGCCGACAGTGCTTTGCTCAAAAGAGTAATCAAAGACGCCAGTGATCTTACCTTCAATCGAATCTCGGTGGATGGCGATATGAGCACTAACGACACCGTCCTGCTATTTGCCAACGGCGCATCCGGAATTGCAGCCAATGAAACGTCTGAGCTTCTTGAGGCTTTCCAAAAAGCCGCGATCAAAGTGTGCGATGTTCTCGATGAAAAGATTGTAAGCGATGGCGAAAAAGTCACCAAATTGGTCGAACTAATTGTCAAAGGCTGTCAAAACGATGCTGATGCTGAAAAAGTTGCCCGGGCTGTCGGTAATTCCCTGCTGGTAAAAACCTCCTGGTACGGCTCGGACCCAAACTGGGGCCGACTTGCCGATGCTGCCGGATACGCCCGAGTCGGCCTTCGTGAAAACTGCTTCAGCATTTACTACGACGATGTTCCGGCGCTCATTAATGGAAAGCCTCAGAACGAAAGACTTGCTGAGTGGAAAAAAATTGTCGCCGGAAAACGCTTCCGGATCACTCTGGATTTAAATCAGGGTGATGGCCACTATCGCCTTCTCTCCTCCGATCTAAGTGAAGCCTATGTAGATTTTAATAAATCTGAGTAATGACTGACACTTCACATCTGAACGCAACCACCAAAGCTTCTGTATTGCTGGAAGCGCTTCCCTACATACAGCAATTCCGTGGCGTTATATTCGTCATCAAGTACGGTGGCGCATTTATGGATAGCACGGACCCGACCATACGTGAACGCGTTGCGACTGATATTGCCCTGCTCTCAGCAGTTGGGATTAAAGTCGTCGTCGTACACGGCGGTGGCGCTGCAATCACTCGCGCGCTCACTGAATCCAATGTGCCAACACGATTTGAGCACGGTCTGCGTGTGACCGACAGTGCAGCGATTAAAATTGTCGAACGTACACTTAATGAGGTCGTCAATCCCAGCATCTGTGAACTCCTTAAAGCTCAAAAAGCACATCCAGTCGAGATTCCCGGAAACGACATACTCCTTTGCAGCCCCAAAAAGATAATCATTGACGGCGATCTCGTAGATATTGGCTACGTCGGCGAAACCCACACGGTAAAAACAGAAGCCATAACCCACGCCCTCGATGATGGTTATATACCGGTCATTTCACCGATCGCCTGTGACCAGAACGGACAAATCTACAACACCAACGCAGATGCCGCTGCGGGCAAGATTGCAGCGGCACTGGACGCTCGGCGCCTGGTTTATCTTTGCGATGTTCCGGGCCTTATGTTCGATGTTAAAAAACCGGACTCTCTTATTTCTTCACTGAAAGCTCGAGAATTTGATTCTCTTGTCGATGCTGGCGTCATTAGCAAAGGTATGATCCCCAAAACCGATAGCGCCATCAAGGCGCTCCGCGATGGTGTACACCGCGTTCACTTTATTCATGGTGAGACGCCTCATAGCCTTCTTCTTGAAATCTTTACCGATGAAGGCATCGGCACCGAAATCATTCACGACTGATTTACAATGCAGCATCACCCTTCTCTAATGAAAAACTATGGTCCACCGGCATTCAATGCTGTGCGGGGAGAAGGGGTGTATCTTTACGACTTTGACGGCAAAGCCTACCTAGATTTCGGCAGTGGCATAGCTGTTACCGCCGTTGGCCATTCACATCCGAAGTGGGTCAAAGCTGTTCAGGAACAAGCCGCTACGCTTGCGCACTGCAGCAATCTCTACGGCATACTCGGACAACAGAAACTGGCAGATCGGCTGACCAAAAAAGCAGGCCTAGGCCGCGTCCTGTTTTGCAACAGTGGTGCGGAGTCTAACGAAGCCCTGCTCAAACTTGCACGCTTGCATGGCAGGCAGCTTTCCGGTGGTGAAGAAGCCAAACGCTATGTCGTCGTATCTGCTGAAAATGCCTTTCACGGACGTACCTTTGGCGGCATGGCAGCCACACCTCAGGAAAAGATTCAGGGTGGATTCCATCCGATGCTCGCAGGGTTCAGATTCGGGCAAATTAATAAGATCGACACCTTTGAACGCCTGATCGACGATTCCGTCGCTGCCGTTTTTATCGAATCCATCCAGGGCGAGGGCGGCATTTTTCCAGCAGAGCCCGATTTCCTCAAGGAACTGAGAGCGCTTTGCACAGAACGAAAAGTACTCCTCATGCTTGACGAAGTGCAGTGTGGCATCGGCCGTACCGGCCACTTTTTTGCCTTTGAAAAAAGTGGCGTTCTTCCGGATGCAATTGGAATGGCCAAAGGACTCGGCGCCGGCTATCCAATTGGAGCGATCTGGGTCGCAGAAGCTTACGCAGATTTGTTTCAACCCGGCTCACACGGCACGACCTTTGGTGGCAATCCCCTAGCCTGCGCGGCTGCAAATGCCACGCTTGATATCATTGAAACCGAGCAACTCCTCGAAAAAGTAACCGCCAACAGCGTGACCTGGCATCAGGAACTTCGCAATCTGATCGATAAATATCCGCAATATATTGTCGACATGCGTGGTATCGGCTACATGGTCGGCCTCGAACTAAATGTAGACAAACTGGCAGTTACTGCTGCAGCACGAGATAAGGGTTTGCTTGTTGTACCTGCCGGGCACAACACCATACGCTTATTACCGGCATTGACCGCCACACCGAAAGATCTCACCCAAAGTGTTCGTATTCTTGACGGTGTATTTCAAAACTTACGAACACAGTGAATTTTAAATTTTAAATATCGAAGATAATGCATCATTTCCTGAAAGTTACTGATTTTACACTCGAGCAGGCACAGTCCGTATTCTCCCTTGCCCAATCATTCAAACAGGATCGCCTAAATGCACCTAATCTTTTGAAAAAGCAGTCATGGGGTCTGCTGTTCTACAAGAGTAGCACCCGCACTCGCGTCTCCTTTGAAGTTGGTGTCCACGAACTCGGCGGATATCCGGTTGTGCTTAACTCAAATCAGACACAGATTGGCCGCGGCGAGACGACTGAAGACAGCGCCAGGGTGCTATCACGCTATCTATATGGTCTTGTGATCCGCGCCTACGAACACACTATTGTCGAAGACTTTGCCAAGCACGCAACAATGCCAATCATCAACGGGTTGACCGACTTTAATCACCCCTGTCAGCTATACACTGATATTTTTACTCTTCTGGAACGCTTCTCACCCGACTCGGTCAATATCAATTCACTCAAAGGAAAAAAAGTCGCCTTTCTCGGTGACAGCGCCTGCAATATGGCTAACTCATGGATTCTCTCCGCCGCCCTGTTCAACATGGAACTAGTGGTATCCGGACCAAAGGGGTTTGAGCCCAAACAGGCGGTAGTCGACCAACTCAAGGCAGACAATCTGCCAGTCAATTTCACTTATACAAGCAATCCTGAAGAAGCGGTTGAAAACGCTGATGTAATTTACACCGACGTATGGGTATCCATGGGCGATGAGGCCGAAGCTGAACAACGCTGTAAACAAATGCAGCCTTATCAAGTCAACAAGCAGCTTCTGGACCTCGCAAAACCAGATGCTTATTTTATGCACTGTCTTCCCGCCCACGCAGGTGAAGAAGTCAGTCAGGAGGTACTCGACAGCCCACAAAGCATTATCTTTGACCAGGCTGAAAACCGCCTTCATGCCCAGAAGGCAATCATTGCCAAACTGGTGGAATTGGGCTAACTCAAATTTTTTTAAGTTAGCTAATTCGTAATACTATCGTCTCGTTTCTTGTATTCGATGCTGTTTGCGGCTCTGCCGCACTCTGTGAATCTCACGCCGATCTTGAACACTCTGCACACGTCCCCGAGTAAACAATCTCACCACCGGTCACTACAAATCCTTCCGGAACCTCTATCGGCGGCAACTGCATGGACGCTGGCAAATCAAATACTCGATTACACATCCAGCAGATAAAGTGAGGGTGCTCCCTGCCAACTGGCAATTCATAGCGTCTGGGCTGACCAGGGTATTCAATGCCGACGATTTCAAGTTTCTCGGTCATTTCACGGATAGCACGATTTACTGTTGCGATGCCGAGGCGCGGCAATCGTTCCCTACCATAGGTAAGTATTTCTTCGCGAGTAAGCGGTCGATCCGTTTCCTTCAAGACCGATAAAATAACTTCCCGCTGTTCTGTGTTTGCCAAATAAAAACCTGATTCCGAAATATCGTCACTTCTGTGGATAGAATAAAATGCGATCGTGAACAAGAAAGGCAAAGTCCATTTTTCCATCATTCGTCAGATCGGCGATAACTACCTGTCTTGGCTCTGTTTTACTGCCGTTGCGACCCTGGTAATGTAGATTTTGTTCAAATATTTCCCAGTATACCTGGCTTTCCAGCCCCGTCTCCTGCTGTGACAGAATTTCAACTATGTGATTTTGTCCATCGACTGCAATGAAGTCGAAAGCGCCATCCCGGTCAAAATCCGCACCCTCGACGAAGTTATAAAATACGTCCTCAAGATGGGTCTCGTAGCTGCTCTTAACCACACGCGCCCATACATCTTCCCTCTTATTCAAATTCCAGAAACGATCTTTTCCTGCGAAGATGAATTCGCCTTCATCCTGAAAACCCGACAGTTGATACCAATCGCTCAACTCAATTTTACCGACATCAATTGATGAATCATAGCGAAAGACACCGTCGGCATTCCGTTTGATGATTTGGAACTCACCGGACTCTTCAACATAGAATACAAGCTGCTGTATCCTGCCCTTGTCGTAAAAAGGAATGATTGCCGAAACCGTATCTTCACTTCGGCGCGCATTAAACTGATCGACCATTTCGAGCGTTTCACCCTCGACCTGTAACGCCCGCGCATATCCCGCCTGGCCAACAATCAACTCATTTTTACCATCTGCATTGACATCCAACACACTGACCTGCACAGGCTGCACATCTTCCAGAAGGCTTTCCCGTACCGTTGATTCCTGAGCGAAAGTCTTCAATTTCATGTTCTCAAAATCCTCAACAGATAACAAGACCGGTGCTTTTCTGGGCACAAAAACCATGAGTCCACGGCGATTTTCTTCAAATATAGCCACCTCACGGATCGCGTTTGGTTTACGCTTCACATCCTCCAGTTCAACACGTGAAATCTCGATCCATTCAGTGTCTGCATTTCCTCGATCAGCAGGCTGAGCCAAGATCAAAGTCATTGTATTGTCCACCTCACTTACAAGCGCAAGTTCATCGTAGTCATCCCCATCCAGATTAACTGCACTACATACCAGCGGGGCTCCCTCTCCAACAGCAAGCTGACGGGGAAACTCCATACGCCCTTCCGGACTCATCCGGCTCATTCCCATCATGTGCTCTCCAACACTAAGGAGAACGACTGTACTTGAGTCACCTTCAAAAAAATGTCCGTACGACATCGAAGAAATCTCCGAGAAGCTTGGAAACGTCTGAGGTGAATGAAAATAGCCAGGCTCTTTCAAAAAGAGTACCACTTCCGCCTTGTCAGGATTGGCTACCAGCAAGTCCTCCTGCCTATCACCATTCAGATCGCCAATTGCATAACTTGCCGCTGAACGTCCTTTCTTAAAAATGGGATACACCTCTGGCTGTTCTGAAAGGAGCCGTTCCTTATTTTCGGAAACAGGCTGCCGCTCAAGATTAAAAAACTCCAGACTACCACTTCGAGAATCGACTGAACAAAACGAGGCCGTTTCATTCCCTGCATGCGGCAACACATGAATTGAGCGCACCGGACGATCCAGCAAGAACCGCAACTCCGGCCCAAATCCACCTTCCTCAAGCTGCTCGCGTAACACCAGTGACTGTTTCCCATCGGCAGTAATGTAAATTACATCCGGGCGGCCATCGCCAGTTACATCTTCAATTTTTAAATTAAACGGATTTTGACCGGAAATGTAATAAACCCCCTTTTCATGCAAATTGCCGTCTTTGCCCAATTCAATAATTCTCAGCCCATCCGCGGAAATAACGATCAGCTCTGCATTACCGTCCGCATCTATATCAGCGATTTCCAGAGCACCCGTCCAGCCAAGCGCCTCAAATCCGCCAAATTCTTCCGTTTCCGTCCAGCTATACGACTCCCCCTGGAAGCGCACCGTCAGAGGACTTTCCCGGCCCGTGTATGCCAGATCGTTTTTGCCGTCTCCATTCAAATCACCAATCGCGAGATCGAACAGAGGAAATCCAATCGCAATCGCCTCACTCTCAAAACGTGCATCTTCAAGTACGGGCTCCCAACGGTTTCGTTTCAATTGCCGCTTTCGGTTCATTCCATCCGCACCTTCAGCCAGTTGATACAGTATTTCTATTTTTGCAGTGTCATTGTTGATGACAACCAGATCATTCAATCCGTCGCCATCCATGTCGCCGACGTTAAGTGCACGTGTGCTCCAGTCCAGCTTAAGCACTTCCGGCCCGGAAAAAGACAAGGCCATTGCTTCACAACTAAGCAACGCTCCGGCGACGATCAGTACACTGTAATTGAGTAAACTCTGAAAGCTTGTAAGGGAGAGACGCCGAACGCGCCCGAAAAAACCACGAATGCACCGATACATTGGTTTCCAGGCAAGAATCATTTTTCACCCTCGCCTTTTACAATCAAAGCTCGCCAGAACAAAGCGCCGGGAGCTTCATTTGCTTCAACCGCAAGACGGCAGGAACCCTTCAAACTTTTGGGGACATCGACTGATTTCATTGATTCGGAGGCGTCACTAAATTGGCTTTTCGCAACCGCCAGGACTTCAAAAAGCGGTTCAATGATCTGATTCAGATCCAGGTAGGAACGCCCTACCGGATTTGGCTCTTTTATACGTTCAAATAGAGCTATTGTATCCGGATCTTGCCAAAACCCGTCACCGTCTTCACCTATTTCCGAAAGCACGTTATGCAGCAGACTGATATGTCCAATCGTTAATATAAACTTTGAGCGCGTGATCGTGTAGTTGATTTCCATCTGCGTTCCTGATGGTTGGTTTGGCGTTACAATGCTGTAAATGGTCTCGCCTTCGTATGTGCTTTCTTCGATCAACGGTTTTACAGCCGGTGCATTGTCAAGAATCGCGTTAACTGCCTGGCCAAACGCCTCGGTATCTTTGATTTCGATTACAAAAACCTGATCCGCTTGAAGCATTTCGGCAGCATTCGAAGCATCTTCTTTTAAAACAGAAAACATAACAATCTCCTTACCGAAATTTTCCAGCATGGCTGCACGCAAATCAACTCCGGTATTTGTCTGCACTTTCTGCAGCTGAATATCAACCATACTTATAACAAAGGGACTCGCTGTGCTCAGAATAGTTTCCAGGCTACGATACATTGCGCTTAAATCAAACAGTGAAATCGAGCTATCCAAAACGTTATCGGGAACATAACGGGCTTCCGGAAAATCGTCTTCAACGTGCTCAAAAAGACTCAGCAAGCCAGCCTTTTCACTGTAAAGAATACCATAGTGGCTCAGGATACCGTCTTCAACCATCTCCAAATCCAGAAACATCCCCTGCATGGATTCCAGTGAAAGCGCACTTTTCAGGCTATCCGGAGTGACACCGGCAAGCCCCAGGACACTGAAAATCGGCAAGTCTCCCAGTGTGGAATTCAGCGGTGGCATTAATTCTGCCAAATTCACATAGAAAGCCACATCGCTATCATCACTAGAATAGTCACGCGAAAGCTGATAGGTTTCCAAATCGGAAATGGCAGCTTCCCCACCTTCTTTAATGACTTCAACGGTTTCGCGCAAACGACTCTCAGGAGCCGCCAGTATAAATATACCATCCACCAAGGCATAACCATCTTCCGCATACGTTTTCTCACCATCAAAGGCCTCGTCGAAGTAGAGAGTTTCTCCCATAAACGTCTCCTCTATCAACTCATGCTCTGCAAGCGGATTGGATTTCCGGTGCATTTCCGCGTTGTTCTCAAATTGAATCCGCATCAACTCATCAAGCTTCTCCGCATCCCCGGAAAATTCAGCCATAAAGACAAATTCAATCTCTTCATCCTTTTCCATTAACTGATCGGATATGTTGTAAAACGCCAGACTTACCTGCCCCGGGAACAATTCAAAAAACTCGTCTCCACTCAGCTCGAAGGTATCCTCCATCTCTTCGAAAAAATCGTGTGGGTCCATCTCCACAGTGACGTCAAAATCGCCAAAATCATCAAACCATTCCCTCAAAGACTCATCCTTGAAAATCTCGACCATCGGATGCTCTTCATAGTCCTCTCTCAACTCGGTGATGTTGCGAATGCTGACAAAAAACTCGACATCCTCTCCGATTATTTGCTGAAACGGCACTGCTGTTAAAACTGAACCGGAGAACAGTGTAAGCAGAAACTTCAAAAGTATTTTTTTTGTACGAGAATTCATAGACTTCGTTTTTATTTAATTAGGGATTTGTATTAACTTCCGGCGGGCTCAGATAAAGAAAGCCCGTATTCGGATTACGTGGATCAAAAGCATAGGCATCACGATTATCAAGAAAGGATTTTAATACGCGCAAAGAAATCGAAAATCCCAACCCCTCTGCGCCAATTGCTGCGATCTTCATGTTATTCACTCCGATTACTTCGCCTCGCAGATTAAACAACGGCCCACCCGAATTTCCCGGATTGATTTGTGTCGTCGTCTGCAAGTAGAGACGCCCCCGGATCACCCGATTTGCAATACTGATGATCCCCTCGGAAATCGTTCGATCCAACCCAAGAGGACTACCGATTGCAAACACAGTTTGCCCGTCGCGAACCTCATTGTCTCCGGATGCCAGAGTCACGAAATCAAAAGTCTCGACCGAATCAGATTCGATTTTCAGCAAAGCCAGGTCCAACTCCGAACTGGTTGCAACAATCCGCACATTACCATAATTCACCTTTGAAAGTTCGCGTTCGTCTTTTTTGAAGATCGTTACTGATATCCGATGCTCTCCGGCAATCACATGATCATTTGTGACAACATAACCATCCTCGTGAATCACAAATCCCGAGCCCAGTCCGGTCGGGGTTTGGATTAATGCAACGGCCTCCCCCAACTGATCCGCCCATTCACGAATCGGTTGATCGCTGCGGGTTTCGGACACCTGATAGAGATTATCCGACAGAACAGTACTTACCGTCTCACCATCCTGAAGATCAGTCTCACTGAGACTAAGCACTGCATCCTTTGGCACCGCCATCAGATCAAAGCCCAGATCGATATAATAGGCGTCCGGCCGCTCCAGAATGATCTCACCCTGAATTGCACTGCCATTCTTCAATTCAATCGAATGAGACGCAAGTAATGGGGTTACACTGATTAAACAAAACAACAATATTTTTTGCATAGAGTTATGTAGAACAAAATATTCCGGCCTGACAATTAAGAATTTGGAATTAGTACCTTACTTCACACTGCTACGGATTTGAATTGCACCCCATCTTCAGTTTTATCACAATGGCCACTCAACAGCCATCATCAAACTACTTAAACCGCTACCAATCCCCAGCAGTGCTGCCTTTTGTCCAGCCTTGAATTCACCTGTTTCGATCGCTCGGGCAAGCGTAATCGGACAAGAGACCGAGCCGACATTACCGAGCGTCTCAAATGTTGTGTAGTCTTTTTCCAGATCGAGTTCCAATGCTTTGAACAACTCCCGGGAGTGCGCTTTGCCAACCTGATGCGTCACAATGCAATCCGGCGTTTCCGCAGTCCAGCCGGTTATTTCAGTGAACCGTTTCCAGGCCCGCTTTGCTACCTGTATGCCGGCAACCAGTAATTCTTCGGAATCCGTCAGCATTTCCAATGCATCACCTGCGTTATCCCCCTGACAGAGCTTATTCGCCGAACTGTCCGTTTCAACAGCTGCAGCAGTCAATAACGGGCAGGCCTTTGATATCAACTTTTTATGACAAAGCACTACCCCGACCGCACCAGCGCCTATTGTCAGATTGGCAAAGAACGGTTTAATTGTTTTGCGCGTCAGTTCAGGATTCAACAACTGCTGCAAAGTGTTTTCAACCAGAGGTCGACCATCCTCACCGGAGACAATCAGTGCTCGTTCAACCTGACCTGACTCGATCATACTCCCGGCAACCACCATCGCATTCAGAAAGCCCAGACAGGCATTTGAGAGATCAAATATCTGTGTCCTGCCAGTCAAATTAAGCAGCCCGTGAACATAAGCCGCGGTGGCCGGCTCAAGCCGATCTCGACAGACTGCCGCGTGAATCAGCAAATCAATTTCACTACGCTCAAAAGATGTTTTTTCCAGAACCGCTTCACCTGCTTTGGCAGAAGCGTCCGAAGGACGTGTGCTCTTAGGCCAGAAACGACGCTCTTTGATTCCGGTCATCAGTTCGAGACGCCCTTCAGGCAGACCCAGGCGTTGATAAGTCGAAGCCAGTTTCGCTTCAACGTCTGCCGAAGTCCATACTTCATCCGGCAGTGCATAGTCGAGCGTCTCAATCGCTACATTTTCAAACTTCATTTACTAATTTTCTATTGTAATTAGCCGCAAATTGACGCGGATTGATGCAGACCAAACGCTGATTTTTCAGTGTAAGCAAATCTTTTTGTTACCCCTGACTTCTTTTCAAATCAATCATTGCCGATTTAGATTTAATTGGAGTAAACAGTGACGTTTTTGCTCTTTGCTTTCGACCGGGTGCATCAACTTGTGGACTTTCTTCAATTGCATGACGCTCATGTGCGTGTACCCCTCCGTGCTTTCCAAACAGGAGTGGCCGAGCATGGCATCCGTTGGATGAAACGGATGTCTGCTCCGTTTTCCAGCATCAATATTGAATACTATGGTGGAAAATGTGACAGCTTCCTGACAGCCCGAGGCTGCGCACTCGCTCTTTTCGACTTCGGCTATGCAGGGAGTGTTGTTTGTCTCCGCCATCGGGAAGGACGGCTTGTGCGTTAATATCGCAGAAGCAGCTGAAGATTGAAATATCATGGAAACTTGGACTGACCCCATTCTGCCTTTCAGCGAAACAGTTCGCTGTGCGAGCCCGTGCGCACTAAAATCAACATACTTCCTTCTATTTTGTAGATCAACAGCCAATCCGGAGACAGATGGCATTCCCGGTGCCCTGCATAATTGCCAGTCAAAGCATGATCAAGATTATGCTGGGTAAGAGGTTCTCCGGCTTGAAGCAAATCAATTACTTCACCCAGCTTCCGCATGTCTTTTTGCTGACGTGCTGCCTTCTTGACCTCTTTCTTGAATCGGGTCGTCGCTCTAACTTCTAACATTCTACTTCGAGCTTTTTAAACATATCCGCAGCCGAATCAAACTTCTCCAGCTTTTCGGGGTGTTTGGCTTCTTCCATTGCTTCAAGCGTATCTTGGTTAGGGAGGTAGCGCATAAATTCAACGACCTTACCTTTTTCACTCTCGGGAAGACGTTCGATTTCTTGGATGATTTCTGCTGCGTTCATAGTGTTTAACATGGCATTGTTTTTGATTTGTTCAAGCTCCCTTTGCTTTCGGCTGAATGCGTCAACTCATGGACTTTCTTTAGCTGCATGACGCTCACGTGCGTGTACTCCTACATGCTTTCCAAATAGGAGTGGCCGAGCATCCGTTGGATGAAACGGATGTCTGCTCCGTTTTCCACCTCTATAAACTTAACGACATGGCCCTTTTCTAAGCTTCATGGGCGTTTGCCCGTCAGCTTGTTGGACGACAACATACTGATTCTTGTGGATATCAAGTCCAAGCTTGATAACTTCCGCTTTCGCTTCAGTCTGTTTATCCTAAAATCGTGAGTTGAAAGTATAAAAAGAGGTGTGTTGTACTCCAAGTGTT
>CAZTSB010000099.1:0-21266 GCA_964616435.1 uncultured Puniceicoccaceae bacterium
GATTATTTTGTGTTTCACCAGGCAAATCGCTACATCCTTAAGAACATTGCCAAGCGTCTTAAAATCGATTTTGTAAAAGTGCCAATGAAAACGGTTGAGCGTTTTGGAAACCAAAGCTCTGCATCCATCCCATTTGCACTTTGCGAAGAGCTACGGGATGTTTTGAGCATGTCGGTTTCAAAGCGCGTATTGTTGTCCGGGTTTGGTGTTGGCCTGTCCTGGGGGAGTGCGATTGTTGACATGCGAAAATTGCCGGTATGCGAACTGATTGAACATTGAACTTCAAACTTTGAAAGCCGAATAGGAACAATATGACTTCACGCAATTTAGTTTGATACTTCAGCTTGCTCCTTTGGGTTCTTTCGGTTTTATTATCAAGTGGATTTTAAACTAAACAGTGACTACGCGCCACAGGGCGATCAACCGCAGGCAATTGAATCTCTGGTGAAGTCGGTGCAGGCGGGCAACCGGTATCAGACGCTGTTGGGCGTGACCGGATCGGGAAAAACATTTACGATGGCCAATGTCATCCAACAGGTGAGGCGACCGGCGCTGGTACTCTCGCACAACAAAACGCTGGCCGCTCAACTTTATTCGGAATTCAAAACTTTCTTTCCGGAAAATGCAGTCGAGTATTTTGTCAGTTTTTACGATTACTATCAACCCGAGGCTTACATTCCGCAGACCGATACCTATATTGAGAAGGATTCGTCCATCAACGACGAGATTGAACGCCTGCGAATCGCGGCGTCTTCCTCGCTGATCAGTCGCAGCGATGTTATCGTCGTCGCCAGTGTCTCCTGTATTTACGGACTGGGTTCGCCGGAAGACTTCAAAGAGATGATGCTGCCGATAAAGCCTGGTCTGGAAATTTCGCGGGATGCGTTTCTTGAGCAACTGGTGGATATTCTTTATACGCGCAATGACATCGCATTCAAGTGTGGTACGTTTCGGGTGCGTGGTGACGTCGTCGATATTTTTCCAGCCTACATGGAAAGTGCGATTCGCGTAGAGTTCTGGGGCGATGAACTGGAGGGCATTTGTACGCT
The DNA here is from genome assembly GCA_964616435.1 of uncultured Puniceicoccaceae bacterium. Lineage (GTDB taxonomy): Bacteria > Verrucomicrobiota > Verrucomicrobiia > Opitutales > Coraliomargaritaceae > Lentimonas. The sequence continues at coordinate 1,050 of CAZTSB010000099.1, forward strand.
GGATCCGCTAACCGGGGAGACCGGAGATAGTCTGGAAAGCTTTCATCTGTATCCAGCGACGCAGTATGCGACTTCGAAGGAAAAGATTGCACAAGCGATTCCGCAGATCCGCGCCGAGCTGGAGGAGCGTGTTGCTTATTTTGAATCGAATAACCTGCTGCTGGAAGCCCAGCGTATCCGAATGCGCACCGAGTATGATATTGAGCTTCTTCAGGAAATGGGCTTTTGCACCGGAATCGAGAATTACTCCCGCTACTTTTCAGGTCGAAAGCCCGGGCAGCGTCCTTTTTGCCTGATCGATTTTTTTCCGGATGAATTCCTGCTCTTTGTCGATGAAAGCCATGTAAGTTTGCCGCAGGTACATGCCATGTACAATGGCGACCGTGCCCGTAAGGAGCGTCTTGTCGAGTATGGATTTCGACTGCCTTCAGCGCTGGATAACCGTCCGCAGAAGTACGAAGAGTTTGAATCTATTACCGATCAGGTAATCTATGTTTCTGCGACGCCTGCGAAACATGAACTGGACGTTTCATCGGTGGTGGCTGAGCAGGTGATCCGCCCGACAGGTTTGGTCGATCCGGTTATGGAAATACGGCCTATCAAAGGGCAGGTGGAAGATTTTATCGGTGAAGTGCAGACGGCGGCAGAGAAGGGCCATCGCACACTGGCAACTACCTTGACCAAGCGCATGTCTGAGGATTTGACGGATTATCTGTGCGAAGCCGATCTTAAGGTCGAATATCTGCATTCCGACATCGACGCGATTGAACGCGTTGAAATTCTCCGTCGACTGCGACTTGGTGAATTTGATGTGCTAGTCGGCGTCAACCTTCTGCGTGAAGGTCTGGATTTGCCGGAGGTTGCTCTGGTCGCTATCCTTGATGCAGACAAGGAAGGTTTTTTACGCAGCACAACCAGCATTATTCAAACTGCCGGACGGGCAGCCCGCCATGAAGAGGGCCGTGTTATTCTTTACGCCGACGAAATGACGACATCAATCAAAGAGGCGCTCGAAGTGACCGAAAAGCGCCGCGAAAAGCAACTCGCCTACAATGCCGAGCATGGTATCACACCCACCAGCGTAAAACGCGGCATTGACGAGAGCCTGCAAGCTCCCGGAAAAAGGTATGAGCAGAGCGAAGACAGCGACCTCATGGTTGCCGAGTCCGGCGATGTCGATGTTGCAGCGGTTATTGCCGAATTGGAGACTGAAATGCTTGAAGCTGCGCAGAAACTTGAATTCGAAAAAGCAGCGACGATACGCGATCAGATCGAAATGCTCCAGTCGGGGAAACATCTCGATAAAGCCGTCAGTAGCACAAAAAACAAGCCGAAGCAGCGCCAGCGCAAAAAGACTGTTTACAATGCGAAGGGCTTACCAAAGCGGCATTAACTTCTTAAATCGACAATTAAGAATTAGGAATTAAGAATTAGGAATTAGCTTCTAATAGTCAGACGGTTAAGCAATCAAGCCGAGTCGCCATTTTGCCAAATCCAAAGTGCGGCAATGACGGAGCATTTCCTGCCAATCATCCATTTACCAAAGTAAAATACAGCCATCCCATAGGATTAACTGACTGTGATGAATCTTGTGTACTTGCGTGGACTGAACTCCATCTTCGACGCCCGACCCATTAGCGTGGTTTTACCGCTAGTTCGGACGTCGTCTGTTTTCGATGCGTACGACCAAACATATCTGCATCAGCAATCATTTGGAGCATATGGGATATACCAGGAAACTGGATAAAGCAGCCAATAATCGCCCAGCCCAAATTTACATGGTTCAACCCTCGGGCAAATGCACGCACGCCTTCATAACAGACGCCATTTTGTATGTAAGTCAACCGTTCTAAAGCACCTCCGCAGTAGGCTTCTGCATCCTCAAAATCAAGCCCTTTAGGTTGCTTACTTTTTAGCCAGCACCCTAGAAAATTACAGGTTTGACAGCGTTTCTCGAAATAGATTTTTGCAGGTGCAACAGATGGATTCAGATGAGGATTCCATACGGGAAGAAATGGCTTAAGCCCTCGTCTGTATACAAGCCAACGCTCGCCAAAACGATCTGTCAGATCTTTATTTTCAGAGGGTAACGCAATGCCGAGTGAATAAACAATGACCATAATCCCTGCACCCAATAAGCCCCAGAAATCCAGTAGCCAGGCATAGGCACATAAAGCACCGACGGTACTTAACTGCATCGGATTTGAAATATAGGCGTACAGCCCGCTTTCCACCATTTTTAGTGGAGGATCATACGGAATCGGAGTGCCCTTCCCTTGTTGAATGAATTCTCTGACTGCACTGATCCCAATAACGATCCAGAAGAATAGTAAATTCAACTGAATACCACGAACCAAAGGTGATACTTCAGGTAAGGAAAAAGAGAGCCCTGAAAAGCTATTCAGCAGAAAATCCGGTAGAAAGTACCCAACCAAAGAAAAGAAGATAATCGCCTGAATCGTGACTCGCTTGTTGATTGATCGTTGCAAAAGAGTCCACTTATAAACCAGAACGGCAGGAATGATGATAATTACCAAGGCCAGTAATTCTCCCAAAATCCAACCCGTCTTCAATATAAGTAATGGCTTTAATAATGGCATCAGTAACAAATCTGCGACCAGTGCCAGTAATAAAAGTGCACTTCCTCTGATCGGTAAAAGAGGAACAACAATTCCCCATGAAATGCTCCACCCCAGCCATACTGAAAGGGGTAGTCTTTTGTAGGAAATACCAACATCCGCATAGTCCCACCAATCAAAGTAAAAGGCCACTTGGTTAACGGCGAAAATAGCGATAAAGCTCCAAAGGAAACTTAACAGAAGTGCGCCTCGCGTCCTAACGACAGGTTTGAAGTAGTGCCAACAGAAGACTGCCAGTGCAATTGGCAGGTAAAGAACAGATAGTTCGATAAGTTCAATTCGGTTCATGCGTCCAAGTGTTTAGTAGATAATTGCTGGCAAGACCCACCGCATAGTTTTGGATCGGTGAGAAGTACCAGTAAGGGTCAAGGTTTCGTTGAAATACAACACTCCAAGTGACAATGACTGTCTCTTCCTCAACCACCCATTCTAAAAAGGCTTTCTCCCAAGTCATCCAACTGCCGATCTTTGTGCTGTCTTCAACGAAATCAAATTCAATTTCATTGTGAGCAACTCGGGTTGCATGAACATGGAGTTCATTCTCAAAATCCTTTGGTCCGGTGAAACGCACCCTATAACGCACCGCATCATCCTCCTGAAAAGATCCCTCTGCCTGGCAAGCTAGGGGCGTCGGGAATCCCATTCTAAAAAACGCAGGTACACTCAGGCTAAAATCCGGAGCATTAGACAGTTGATCCAGTAATTCGGACTCACCCATTTCAAAGACCCGAACAATTTCTACCCTATTTTTACGATCTAATTCGAGGCTTTGATGCGTTCCTTCAAGTGCCAAAAATACAATTAGTACACCTGCAAAACTATACATCCGGGAGATATTCTTAATCAGTGAAACGATCCACTGAACAGTAAATGCAAGTAGGTAAAAGATCGGCGCTGCCATCAGGATACAGATCAAACCTTCCCAAGCGAGAATCCCCATCATTAGTAAAAATAGTGTCACGCCTTTGAACACCTGGCCAGATGTACTTGCACTGTTTGAGTTGGATAAAATTAGCAGCACCGATAAAATTGCCGGTAGACCGACAAACATTAAGCCGCTATGTGAATGGCCATAGCCGGAGATAATTCGATAAGTGATGCTGGTGATAAGCAAAGCCACAACCAGCCCAATTAAGCTCCATTGTTTACTATTTGGTTTCATCTTCAGTTTGATAAATTTACTTTCCGGCTTAGGATGACTTACCTCTGGAAGGCTTTTTTAAACCGTGGCTGCTGCAATAGCGACTACCCTCTTCCACCGGTAAAAGGTCTTCAAGGTCTACATCATTGGCGCTGTGATCTGTTCCCCAATTGAAAATCCTCTCAAACAAAGGTAACCATTTTGCATCCTTTATAACTTCCTGAAAGTAGAGTTCATGCTCTCTTTCCTTTACGCCCATTTCGTAGAGTGCGGAATCATGCTCAGTAATTCCCAGATCATGAAAATATTGAATCATGACAAAATATTCGCATACATTTCCGCTCTCTAGCTTTCCAGCAAAGAAATAGGGCATGAAACGACCGATTAGAAAACAACTGTAACCAATCAGTTTACCGATAACGTAGAATTTTACTTCCTCATATTTAGATACAGAAATCGAATATTTCCGCATTATCTCTAAAACCACCCGCCGATGCTCCCATTCGTCCCGCTCTATTTGCTGAATAGCAGCTTTTGCTTCAGGATCGCGCAAAGAGGCGGCGTGACCGATATAGGCAAGACTGGCGGCTCTTTCAGCCGAGTGTGCCTTTTGTAGGGATTTTACAAGTTTGGGATGTTTGAGTTGGGTTTTCATCATAGTTCTTTCTTTATCAGCTAAATCGTTTCAGCAAAAACGGCATTACCTTGTTCTTCTCAGAACCCGCAACTTTTCCGAGAATGCGATCCGCGCTGGAGACGAAATCAGCCAGTTCGGTCAATTGACGGTTAAAAAGACTCTGCGCCGGATCCTTAGGATTTAGTTCCTTTGCGGACGAACTCCGAAGGAGCTTAAGCGCCGGATCGATTTCACGTCGCTTACGCTCGCGGGCAATAATGCAGAACATCGTCCACACATCCTTCTCTGCTTCAAAATATTCCTTGCGGTTTCCGGGATAGGCAATGCGTTGAATCAATCCCCAGCCAATCAGCTCTCGAAGATTCGTATTAGCATTCCCACGGCTGACCTTCAGTTCCTCCATAATCTCGTTTGTATGCATCGGCTCGACAGCGACCATCAACAGGGCGTGTATCTGTGCCATTGTACGGTTGATCCCCCAACTGCTACCCAGCGTTCCCCACTGTGCGATAAACTGCATACGGATTGCTTGAAATTCAGAGTTATTCATTGTTACTGAACTTTCAATAATTAATGAAAGTTTTCAAGAATAAAAAGAGATCTTTATTAAAAAACTTTCATCTTTCCAAAACCGTGAGGACCAGAAAGTGGTCAGTCCAGTTTTCCATGATTTTTCCGATAGGATTGCTTCGCTATAATTTGAATGCACAAAGCAAAGAATCTGAATTCCCACAACTATCGGGCGGCCAAGTGTTTCGTTTACCAGTATCCTACAAATTTAAATTACAACTCACAGTCATCTCATAGGGATGATCTGAGATTATAAAAAATGGTTGGCTTCGGCCCATCCGGTCGCTGCAAAGGACTCCCGCGACGTTTTAAGAAAACTATCCACAGCATCCCTATGGGATGACTGTGAAAGTAAAACTAAAAACTGTCTCGGATGACGACTTCGTCATAGGCAAGTTGACCGCCGCGCGGGTGTGCTTCTTCGATCGCTTTTCCGACGGGTAGCATCATGCCGATAACGTGGTGTTCTGGAAGCCGGATGATTTCGGCAACTTTTACAGGATCGAATCCAATCATCGGGCAGGAACCATAGCCCATGGATTTGGCGGCGAGCATTAAGGTCTGTGCCGCAATGCCAACAGAGCGCATTGCTTCGTCGCGCTGAAGCTCTGGCTTGTCTTTGTAAAAGGGCTCAATCATGGGCACCAGTATTTTCTGAACAGACTCCGGTGCATTGACCCAGTAGCGTGCGCCATTTTCATAAGAATGTAAATTTGCACAGAGGATAATCAGGATGGAAGCTTCGGTTACCTGCGCCTGATTCCAGGCGACATCGCGGATTGCCTTGCGTTTTTCCGGATCAGTAATCACTACAAAGCGCCAGTTTTGCATGTTGAAAGAAGTGGGTGACAGCAGGGCAAGTTCCAGAAGTTGTTTGATTTCAGCTTCGTCCATCTGATGGTTCGGATCGAAGTGTTTGAAGGCGCGCCGCTCGCTTATTGCAGTGATTGTATCCATAAGTGATGTATTTGTGTGATTGGTTATTAAGTAAGAAAAATTAACTACACAATCTCAAAATAATCCTAACGGACTTATTGCAAATTCTTATTGAATAATTTTATCTGAGTTCAACCTTACGGTAGATCCAAGGATGGTGTACATGAACCCAAGCCGGCAAAGCCGAAACCAACGTCGAACATTGAATACAAAAATCTGCCAAACATGAACGGATTTTAAAAGTAAGGTAATAAAATCGTTAGTTGGGCTCAGTTGAGTTTTCTAAAATATTTAGTTGCTGTCTGAGAAAATTTTGTTTTCTTGCAATTTAAATGGATTGGGAGTGCCCGGTCGGCGTTGGGGTTTCGGTGAGTTTCATCGAGGCCCTTCGCTTTTTATGGATGGTACGATTTTAAGGCCCCAGCCATCATATTCTTTGCCCACTTTCGAACGACCTCCCTTACAGAAGAACTTCTTTTTTAATGAATCAAATGCGAGGTTTGGTTGCTCGGGTCGCAATATGTGGAGCCCCACAGGACGCGCAACAAGATCGGCCAACTGTAAGCCGGATGACATCGCTCTCTTGTCGGCAAATAAAATTTCAAAAGGCAACTGAAGCCCTCGAGGGTTGCTACCACCGCAGATACGGCGAAATTCAAGTTCCAATTCTTTATCTTCCTTTGCGCCTCTGCACTCGAAGACGACATGCGTCAAGTGTCTTTGTTCGCCCTTTTCAACAAGAAAGTCGTATAGGCTGAGTAGGCAGTACATCAGAGCGATGTGGTAGGGATTATCAGGTATTTCTGGTAGCCGTTGCTTTTCAATTACGCAACTAGCTAGAATGAAATTACTTTCTTTTACGATTGTAGTAAGGTCATTTAAAAACTGATTTTTTGCTTCGCGATTCGGAAAGATACGAAAAATTCCCTTTTCTTTACGAATTTCATGCTCGTGAAGTACTACCTGATCATGACCGAAGTATTTAAATTTAAGGGCTTCGAGCGCCGGAACGATTTTTTCACCGTAGTGGCCCTTGTGAAAAATGCAGAATGCAAGGACAAATATGGGATACTTTTTATCAATTGAGGACATACTATGGTCACCACTCTCATCTACATAGACAATATATTTACTGAAGGGGCGTTCGCTCTTTATTGTAGGCTTTCCTTGGCTTGAGTTTTGTGGCTTCTTCGTCGAATATTCAAACAGTGGTAAGTCTTCCTGGTCCATAGATTCAAAAGTTGTATGGGGGATTGTTGAGTCTGATTTGAGTAATCTTGTTGAAGATATTAAAAGGCTAAAGTGATTCGACTACAATTTGTTGCAAAAACCTATCAATCACCCTGAAGGATATGCAGGTTGGTCATTGAGATGCCGCTGAGCATGGCTCCAACGATGCCGAGAAAGCCCTGGTCAGTTCCGGCGAGATAGAGGTTTTCAAGGTGCGTTCGCCCGTCTTTGATCTTGTTCGGTGCTCCGTAAATGGCGCCGTTCAGATGTCCGGTGTATTTTTTTACAGTTCGTGGAGTAAACATGTCTTTGGCGATGCGTGCTTCGTTGAGATTAAGGCCGTTTTTTGCTTCCGGTAAAATTTTAATCGCCACGTTCTGTAGTTCTTCATACCAGTGATCCTTCTTAGCCATGTAGTCGCTCTCTTCGAGTGCGCACCAGCGATCGTAGTTGGCCATGGCAGTGATGCGCAGAAAACCTTCGTTTAGCTGACGGTCGTTGCCGTACTGATAGTTGTTTGGAAAGCAGATGACCCCACTGGTCGGATCTACCAGATCGTTTTTCACTCCGGCGTAGTGAAAGCGCTCGCGGGTATTGAAAAAGATGATCGTGTCATCCCAGCCAAATTCGGCAGGCTGCTTGTCCAGAACCGTAATTGTTTCGGTAAAGCTGAGTTGGCCGATATTACTGCTGTCTGCGTCTGCGGACTGGTCGTCACAGAGACGCGCGGTTTCAACAGCGCCTGCGGTCGAAATTATTTTGTCGGCAGTCAGTATAGTGCCGTTGTCAAGTTCGACTGCCGAAGCTTTGCCTGCTTGCGTATGAATCTTTTTGACGCCGTGTTTCATCTTGCGAATGCCGCCAAGGGAACGGTATTTGTCCTGCAGGAGTCGAATGATTACGCGTACGCCGTCAAAGGGGCGGGCAAAGCCTTCGAAGAAAAGCGAACGAAACATGATCGCGAACTGTCCGTAGTCCATGTCGTGTTCCTGAGCGCTGCCGTAGTACATGACCGGGCAGAACAGCATGTCTTCCAGCAGTGGATCCTTGATATGCTGCTGCACTGCCTGTCGTGCCGAGACCGACTTTGCTCCGAGATTAAAAGCATCCAGCGTACGTACTTCATCGGCAAGGGCACGAAATCCGTCAATCTGCGCGGGAAAGACACGGGCGACTTCGGATTCCAGCAAGGCGAAATCGTTGTCAAACTGGAGGTCACAGCCAGGGAAGGCAATGCGCGAGCCATTTTGCGGGCAAAGGTCAAGGGCGTCGTAGGGGATGCGCAACTGACGTAGTAATTTTGTGAGTGGGGTGCCTTTGGTTCCCTTGGGCACGAAATTGGTCATTGCATGCAGGCCAACATCGTATTTGCGTCCGTCGATGCTGTAAAATGAGTTGAGCCCACCGCTGGCGTTGTGTCGCTCCAGTATGAGCGATTGTTTACCTGCAAGCGCCAGACGTATGCCGGCGGCTAGACCCGCCATGCCGGCGCCGATGATGATGACATCGAACTTTGAACTTTGAACTTCGAACATCGAACGTTCAATAAAGTTTACTGAGCGTTGAATTTTGGAGTCAGGTAAGCGGCACAGCTATCCAGAGATACCAACTGTGGATATTCGGCTTCGGGCACTTCGATATTGTGCTGTTTGCGAAGTTCCATGACGATATCCAGAAAGTCCATGGAATCCAGATCGAGTTGATCGCGGAGGGCGACTGAGGGATCGATGTTAGAGGTATCTTCATCAGGGGCGATCTCGTCAATGATGTCGATAACGATTTGTTTTACGTCTTCTTCTGTCATGTCTAAAACTAGAGGTGGTTTAAAGTGAGTATGCAATTAATCAACCGCTTATTTTTCAAATTTACTGACGATAAGTGCGGAATTGATACCTAGCATACCAAAGGAGTTGTTGAGGATGACGCTTACTTCGTCAACCTTGAGTGGCTCATTGACAACAAGATTTTTCAATGCGCACTGGGGGTCCAGTTCCTCGATGTTGATTGTCGGGTGTATGATAGCATCCTTAAAAGAGGGTAGATTACCGGCAAGTTCAAGTGCGCCCGCGGCTCCCATTGCGTGGCCAATAAAGCTTTTGGTATTGTTGATATAGGTCGTTGGACTGCTATTAAAAACCTCGCTGATTGCTTTGCACTCCTGAATATCTCCCATGGGTGTGGATGTGGCGTGTGTACTGACAATATCAATGTCTTCGGGCGACATGTTGGCGGATTTTAATGCTGCGTGCATACACTCCGACTGACGAACCGGATCGGGCAGCACATAGTCCTTTGCATCAGAGTTAATGCAGTAACCGGCAATTTCGGCAATAATCGGGGCGTTTCGCGCCTGAGCATCTTCAAGGCGTTCCAGCGCATAAATGCAGCCACCTTCACTGACGACGATACCGTTGCGGGTTTTATCGAAGGGGCGGCTTGCTTTGCTAGGCCCGCTTTCATGGGAACCCAGTGCGCCCTGGCTTTTGAAACCGGCGAAAATTCCAAAGGTACGGATGCTTTCGCTGACACCACCTGCGAGAGCGAGATCAACTTCGCCCAGACGCAACATCTGCAGCGCCTGGATAAGACCGGCATTACCGGCGGCACAGGCTGCGCCGATGGTGTAGTGAGGCCCGGTAATTCCCATGTTAATGGTGATTTCGCCGGCCGGATTGTTGGCAACCGTGCGCGGGTTGTGGTGATGAGTCCAGTAGCGCGTGTCGTAGTCAAACTTGGAGATGTTGTAGACTTCGTTTTCAGTCTCCACGTTTCCGTGTTCTGTGGTGCCGATATAAACTCCGATACGGCTCTTGTCGAATTGCTCGAAGTCAATGCCACAGTTTTCAATGGCCTCATGGGCGCAATAGATAGCAATGCTTCCGGCGCGTGTGCCAACGCGGAGTGCTTTGCGGGTCTGATACTTTTTTGTATCGAAATCACAGACGCCGGCAGGAACCTCTCCCATGTAGCGCATATCGATTGTCCTGATACCGGCAATTCCGGCAAGGAGGTTCTTTCGATAATCTTCAAGAGTATTACCGTTTGGTGAAGTGAGCCCGACACCGGTTATGACTATACGCGATTTTTGCATTCTTAGGAAACAATGCTTACCATACTTCCGTAATCAACTGTCAATAATGGAAAAAACCGAATGTGTTTTTGGAGGAGTTTTTATGAAGAAGTGTTGCTAAGGGACACGCAACACTGAGTTTCGTGCACAGAGGGTCCGGATGCCCGGTATGCTGTATCGCTGGCAGTGGCAGAACGGTAGGATTTTTAATTAATTACGCTTCTGCACAAACGAAAGCCCAGAAGTTCAACTGCTCTGCGTGGGCCACTGTTGTCCCGAAAAGCAACTCCTTGCTGGTGCGTTACGTCGATGACTATAAATCGGGGTCACTCAAACTGCTTCTTAAACGCTTCAAATTGCTCTTTGATAACTGTTATTTCCAAACTCATTGCTTCCTGCGCCTCTCGTAATTCTCCGAAAGCCTGTTCCAGTTGCTCCAGTTTCTCTTGCACTTGTGAGGGGCTCGTTCGCGGTAATGAAACAATTGACTCTGTGGATATGTTAACCGGCGGAATCTCGCTAAAAAGATGTACATAGCGCTTTTCTTTACGGCCTGGCTCCAGGGGCAGTTCCAATACCAGTGGCTCCGGGTTCTCAAATTCCATTAGCCCTTTTAGTGTTTCCCTGGCCTCTGCCAGATCGACAAATGGATAGAGTCCTTCACTGCGCTGACGCAACTCACCAACTGTCTGGGGTCCACGTAACATCAGTACGCACAGGAGGGCCATCTCTTTATCGCTGAGTTCTGCGAATGTACTCATTCGATGGCGGAATTTCTCTACCCGCGAACCTGCGACATTCAATTTAACTGCGAATTCTTTTTCACAGAGTCCGTCAATGGCTGACATAACTTCTTTTTCATCATAATCTGTTACCGGATTACGGGAGGTTTTTTGATTACAGGCCGCAAGAAGACTATTGAGTGTAAGTGGATAGTAATCAGGCGTTGAAATTTGCTTTTCAATGAGCGAGCCAAGAACTCGCACTTCGGTTGTATCTAATAAGTAATCCATTGGAAACAGATGATTGGTGATTTATACGGACAGAGTCTTGCTTACCTGGAAGACGCTGGTGACAATGCCTATGGCGATTAGGGCAACCATCAGAAAGGCGCAGACGAGGGCGCCGGAGGCAACCAGGTTGGTCAGCAGATTCAGGCGTGTGGTTAACTCGTTGCGAAAACCTTTGGTGATTTCATTCATGCTGTGGACGAGGTTGCCGGTGTTCTCGCCGACTGTAAGTATATCAATGGCAAGGTCGGGCATGAAGTGATTACGCTTGAACGCCTGAGCGATCGATAGCCCTTCGTTTACCTGGGTGCGGGCGATGTTGAAGCGCTCGCGTAAGCTCGTGTTTTTCAGGGTGCGTTCGGTGAGGCGCATCACTTCAGTCGTGTTGATCCCACTTTCAAGCAGGGTGTTAATCAGGTTGCCGGATTGGAACAGGTCGGAGTAGTAGATGATCCTGCCGATAAGTGGTACTCGCAGTATCCATCCATCTGTCTTCAGTCGCCCGGTGGCTGTCTTACGCCATTGATTGAGTGCTAGTATGCCGAGTATTAAAGCAATAACCACGAAGGGACCAAACTGAATCAGGAATTGTGAGCCGTCAATCAGGATCTGAGCGCTCCAGGTCATATCACCGCCCAGGCGATCCAGCATGTTTTGAATTTGTGGCAGTAGAACTGTCAGGAAAATAATCACTACGACGAAGGCTACCAGGCAGATGAAGCTGGGATAGGCCATGCTCGCTATCATTTTTTGGCGGATGGCTTGCTTTTCTTCCAGAAAGTCGATCACTTTGCGTAGGATTGGCGTTAGATTGCCGGTTGCTTCACCGGCTTCAATTACATATGTGATCGAATTAGAGAAATACCTGGACTGACGGGTCAAGGCGTTTGCCAGAGTGGTGCCTTCACTGAGGTCACGCCAGATTGTGGACGCGAGTTGTTTCTGTTCCGGGTCGCTGAGACGCTGGCTGAGAATGCGGATTGAGTCGCCGACCGGCAGTCCTGAGGCGTGCAGTTCGAGCAAGCGGGTGAGGAATGCAAGGCCGATTCGTTCTCGCTTTGGAGTGCCGCTACTTTGCGAAACCTGGACTTCTTTGGAAACTGTCTTGGGTGGGTGGCTTTTCAGTGATTTGGTTTTCTCGCGGAACCGGTCCAGTAAACTGGGTTTCGTCGAAGCGCTGGCTTCTTTCAGAGTGATTGGGCTGAGTTTTTGCTCTCTGAGACGTTGTGAGGCCTGTCGACGATCTGCCGATTCAATGGTTCCGGTTACAGTGGATCCATTTTGATTGCGAGCTTTATAGTCGAATTGAGGCATTACGGGAGCGTCGATAAAATACGGTTATTTTTACTTCGGTATCAATCTCACCAAACGGTGAAGATTAAACCCGGATTGTGCAATCGTATAATCCGGGTTTAATCTTCGATATGCAACATTTGATTCGGACTTGAAGTTTGGTTTAAATCTTAGAAGAACTGCTGGATGCAAATTTATTTCATGGGTATTTGTGGGACTGCTATGGGCAATGCAGCTTTGTTGGTGCGTGAGCAAGGGCACGAAGTTTGCGGTTCCGATACCGGCGTTTATCCTCCGATGTCAGATGTATTGGCCGATGCCGGTATTGAAGTGTTTGATGGTTATGATGCGGATCGGCTTGCCGAGTTGCGGCCGGATCGTGTGGTCGTAGGAAATGTTATCAGCCGAGGAAATGTTGAGGTGGAGTGGTTGCTTAATCAGTCTGAAGTCGAATTTATTTCATTGCCGCAGTTATTTCACGATACTGTTCTGGTTGGGCGGTGCCCGGTTGTGATTACCGGGACGCATGGCAAGACAACAACGTCCACACTGACTGCCTTTTTGCTGAGTCGGTCAGGGGCTGAGCCGGGCTGGCTGATCGGTGGTGTGCCACGGGACCTGCCGGGCGGGGCACGATTTGGCAGAGGCAGGCCTTTTGTGCTTGAGGGGGATGAATACGACACGGCTTTCTTCGATAAACGTAGTAAGTTCATTCACTACCGGCCACAGATTGCGGTGTTGAACAATCTTGAGTTTGACCATGCTGATATTTTTCGAGACTTGCAGGATGTTCAACGCAGTTTTCGGCATTTTCTGCGAATCATACCGAGCAAAGGTTTTGCGATTATCAACGGGGATGATAAGAACATCAAAGAGCTTCTGCCTGCGTCCTGGACTCAGGTGATTACGGTTGGGACCGGCAGCGGGAATGATCTGCTAATTGCCGATTTCAAAGATGGGAAGGATGGTGCAAGCTTTGACCTTATCTGGAAAGGAACCCACTGGGCAAATGTAGAATGGTCGCAACACGGGTTATACAACGCTCGCAATGCGGCAATGGCAGGCCTTGCTGCTGCATTTGCAAGCGATTTTGAATCGCCGGTAGGTTTCGACCTTTCAGTGCTTTCAAGTTTCAACGGAGTGAAGCGTCGTCAGGATGTCCTCCATGCTGGTTCGCGTTGTGTTGTACTGGAGGATTTCGGTCATCATCCAACGGCAATCGCCGGAACTTTGGAGGGAATGCGTGCTGCTTATCCGAATCGAGAGTTGATTGCTGTTTTTGAGCCGCGAAGCAACACTTCCTGCACGGCCATTTTTCAGGAAGCGTTTACTGAGGCGCTTGCTCTTGCGGATGTTGTTTACATTGGTGCAGTCCATCGGGCGGATCGGATAGCGGCAGATAAGCGTCTGGACACAAAGAAGATCGCAAAAGTGTTGTCTGAAAGAGGCTGTACGGCTACCGCCTTTGACAGCAATGAATTGTTTATGGAGGCGATGCGGGTTCAGGCGCCGCTGATTGACGGGGCTGCGCTGGTGTTTTTTACTAATGGTTCATTTGACGGAGTTCAGCACAAAACAGCGGCTTTATTCAATGATTGAACTTCAGGGTTCGGAGGAGAGGCAAGCGTTTCTTCGCAAAACGAATCGAAGATTGCCGTCACCCTTCGGATGCTGTTGTTCGTACCGCCCTCCAGCAAGTTTGTTTTCTTTGAAAATCAAGATGGTTGGAATTGTCTGAATAAGGTTAAACTTACGAGAGATTCACATTTCTTTGAAAATAAGAAATGTGAATGCGGCTGCAACCAGGGCAATAGCGACGTCGGCGGTAAGGCTTAACATGCCCCAAAGATTATCCGATGAAAAAAACTTGCCTGAGCTTGAGGTGACCACTTCACCGGAGCCTAATACTGAGGCTTCAGAATCTGGTGGTGGGGCAGGGCGAATCGTCAACCTTTGAGAGGCCTTTGGAATGCTGGCGACTGTTTTGATCATCCGGGCTCGAGCTGCGGCAACTTCTGCTTCAATCCTCGCCAATTCTGCTTTTCTGGCAGCTTCTTTTTCGGCTCTTGCTCGTGCTGCTTTTTCTTTTATTGCGCCGGATTTGGCACGTACTAAGGCTACCTCTTCTGCCAGCGCTTTAGCGACCGCGGCAACTTCTTCATCCGGCACTTGTTTGCTACCTTCAAGGAAAGGATTGTTGGATATTTGACTCATTTTACCTGTTTTTTACAATCAAATTATGCAAGTCTGTATATTAAGCCGGTGAATCTTAAGCAAGTGCTTTTGTTATAAGAATGTTAAATTGTGTTGCGCTTGCAGTGGATATCGGCGAATGCCTGATCCTGGTAAATTTGCAATTCCCCGAGGCGGGTTAATTCGAGGACGGCCAGAAATGTCGCAACGATCGTGTTGAGTGTGGTTGTTTGCTCAAAGAGTTCGGTTAACAGGAAATTCGGTTTTTCTTTGAGATATTTAATCACAAACTCCATGCGGTCAGCAACTGTAACTTGCTCGGCATGGATTTCACCGGTTGAAATGCGCTCGGATAAGCGCTTCAATACTTGGTTAAATGTATTCCACAGATCTCTGCGGTCGACTGGCTTAAGCGGGCGATCTTTAATATTGATCGCATCTTGAGGGCCTGTTCGGGCGATCAGGTCGTTATTGATGAGGATTAAATCTTCTATCTGTACGGCGACTTCTTTGAATTTCTTATACTCCAGCAGTTGTTGTACGAGTTCCCAGCGTGGATCGGCAACATTGTCTTCAGTATCGTGGTTCAGGCCCTGGTCTTTTGCGGGCAGAAGCATACGGCTCTTGATGTACATGAGCGTTGAAGCCATAACAAAGAATTCACCGGCGATCTCAAGGTCGAGCGTTTCCATCGATTTGATAATTTCGATGTATTGTCGGGTGACTTTTTCAATAGGTATATCATAAATATCGATCTCGTTGCGCCGGATCAGATAAAGCAGCAAGTCGAGTGGCCCCTCGAAGACGGGAAGCCGAATGGCGAAGTTGTTTACTGGAGCCAGCGCTTCTTCCATGATGGCACTTATTAAAGATCGACAAGATTCAGGCGAACCGAGAGTTGCACATCATCCTCCCGAACAGCATCCTGGCGAAAAATAATCGCATAGATGATCGTCCATGTATTGTTCAGTTTCGTTGCAAGAGCAAATTCGGTTCTGGTGAATTGATTGGTTTCCAGATCATAGCGCGCATCTGTCATCAGAGAAATACGTTCATTTACCCGACACATGAAATCAATTCGAAACTGGTCGATACGATTTCGCAGTAAATCTGTTGAAAGGCCGATCTCCCATATTTCACCGCTTCTTAGCACGGTCCGCGAGCGTAACTCTTCAAGTTTGGCGCTTTCGGTCTTAAATCGGCTGGCGATATCAAATTTAAGCCAGGGGGCGGGGGTCAAAATAAGCTCTATCCATGTTGCATGAAAGGTGTCCTCTTTGTCGCCATCGTAGCGAGTGCCCCGCTCAAATAAAATATCCTGGTAAAAATTCAATGCAGCGAGTGTCTGTGAACCGTAGTCTTTGGCACGTGTCTGGAAAAGGTTTTCAACGCCAAGCCGAGCCAGGTGTGTTTCGGAAATAGTATCGATATTTCTCATGTCACTGAGGTCCAGTAATGGTCGATTGAGGTTAAATGCGGCACGGTCAATCGGGGCAATTTCACCTTCTGAACCAGGGTCGGAAATGTAGCGATAACGCAAAATCGGCCGCACCAAATGCCGCAAACCATTTACGTCCCAGGTGCGGTTCTTCGTCGAGTAGGTGGCGTAGGCACGCGCCTCCAGGTCGAAGCCGAGTTCGTAAATTTCTCGTGTAGCAGAGCCGTCAGTCGTGGATGAAGTGTCAGAATCGATGCCAAAGGCGCTGAAGATCTGTGAGTCGAATTTCTGATTTTCATAATGAGTGAAACGCGCACCGACCAGTGGGGTGAATGACAACCAGTCAGCGAGTGCGGTCGGACGCTCCAGGCGGTAGGTGATATCAAATCGATCCGATTGGCTCTCCTGAACTATGGTTGGTACGACAGAATCAAAGTCTTCCCTCAGAGATGCATAGCTGGTAGAAAAACGATGATAGACGCCGGTATTGAAAATGGGCACTGGAAGCAGGTCGAAGCGTACCTCTGGCAAACGTTCCTGAATCAGTTGAAACTCGTTGGGACGAAATCTTCCAAAGGCTGAAAGAAGGTAGTTGTCGCCGGCGTAAACGCCCTCAACAAAGGTGTCCGGTTGCTGATTGTTTCTAAAATAGTCCTGACGAAAATCCCGCATTACCTCCGAGTCAGACCAATAGCTTGCGGAAGCGGTTATGTTGATCCGTTCGCCAATGTGGTGCTGATGACGCCATTCCACAAATCCGCGATCGGGTTCGATTGGTTCGTTATTTATGTCATTGGGAGAATCGTCCTTGTCATCCAGATACCCGGTGTTCAATGCGCCGCTGATTCTCTGAGTTTCTGAGTTGTAAGCGTACTGCGCCGTGGGTCCTGCAAGGATGCCTCTTTTGGTGTATACGTCCAGATTGGCTCCCAGGCGAAGCCACGAATTTACGGGAAATAAGGTGGTTGTCTGAAAGTAGGTGCCAAGCTCACTTCGGTTACCAAAGTCCGTATCAATGAAAAATGGCAAGCCACCTTTTACTCTGTGGGTATACCCCGGTAACATTAAAAATGGGACATTGCCGATTTTGAAGGTGGTTGTTCCGAGTTTCAGGGTGCCGCCTTCATCGTCGAGATATTCCATTTTGCGTGCATTCACATTGGGCGTAAAAAAATTGGGTTCACCGTAGTAGACGGTAATGTCTCTGAAAATAGTATGTTCAACCGTGCCTCCACCATTGTCACTGGACACGTAAATCGGCCATTGACCGGTACGCAGTGTATCTATGGAAAAAATATCTTCCTGAGTTTCGTAGTTCAGCCGATCGGCAATCAGTCGATAGCCCTCTTTCATGATGGCAACGTTGCCGGATGCGTCTGCGAGACCATATTGCTGATAGTAGCTGACGCGATCAGCGCTGATACGGGTATCCTGAAAGTCCAGCCGTGCGTCTCCACGAGCTATCAGACGTTGAGATGCTTCGTCGAACTCAATAGGCTCGAGCGAACTCAGCTCAGGCAAGGCGGCTCTGAGGACTTGGCAAAACTTGCAGATGACCCAGATGATAAAGAATAATCGAACAAAATACGACACGATTGCGGACTATGTGCGGGCAATTTTTAGTGGACAAGCCTTTTATCTTTAAAAGAGTAAGGTGCTAACTACTACATTCGTTTCATATATTATGGAAACCAGCTTTCTCAGTTCAGAGGGTCGAATCAGCCGCATGACCTTTGTCGTTCGCATAATTGCGCTCTCCTTATGCGCCATGGGCTTTAGTTACATTGCCTATTCTTATTTTGCCCACAGCTTTCATCATGGTGAATTCGCTACTTTAGGTATTTTTTGTAGCATAGTGATTGCGTTAATCTGCAAACTCGCGAGTTTGATGCAGTTGCTGAAGCGTCTGCGAGACATGGGTAAAGAGGCTTATCTCTCCCTATTGCTGCTGTTGCCCGGAGTGAATCTGCTCTTCCTGCTGTATGCCTGCGTGGCGCCGTCTAAAGAGTAGCTTAACAACTCGCTATGCGAGTGTTTATCCAAAAGCAAATCTGGAAGAGTAACCAAATCGGCCAATTATAATTAATTTTGGGTAAACTCCCGGATTTGCCGGAGGTTTTTGACTTATTCCCTCTCCTTATCCCAGTCATCGCCACTGAGTTGGTAGGCAGTCAAATAACAATTTTTCCATACGGCCTAGAACAACAGCATCACATCGGCAGACTCTTCGACGTTTTTGTTGGATACTGTATTTATTGCTCTCAAATCGAAGATAATCTGAAAGGAAATGAAAACCTTTTGCGATGCTTCCATATGCGTATTGCCGGTAAAACCGTTAAAAAACAAAATCTACCCGAGAAGCAGTGTCCTGTCTGTGAACGCCCCTTTGTCTGGCGCAAGAAGTGGGTTGATTGCTGGGAAGCTGTCATTTACTGCTCGGAGCGTTGCCGAAAGAGTCGATAATCATTATGAGCAAATCGATACAGTGTGTCTGGTTTAAGCGGGACCTACGAATTCACGACCATGGGCCTCTTGCCAATGCTGCGCAATCAGGGCTTGTTTTGCCCGTTTACATTATCGAACCGGAAGTCATTGAAGCTCCTGATTTTGATGCGCTTCACTGGCAGTTCATCCGTGAGGCCTTGCTTGATCTGCAAGCTTCCCTGTCTAAACGAGGCGCCGAATTGCAGGTGTTGAAGGGCAGTGCGGTCGATGTGTTGGATTCCCTCTATGAGAGATATGAATTTGCAAAACTCTGGGCTCACGAAGAGACAGGAAATGCAATTACCTACAAACGGGATCAGGCGGTGATGAAATGGGCGGATTCCAAAGGTGTATCTTTTGTTGAACTGCCTCAGAATGGGGTGGTGCGTCGCCTGCAGGATCGAGATGGCTGGTCGAGGCAATGGGAACAGCGTATGCGTGAGCCTCAGGTAGATGTCACGCAAGGTCTGTCCTGTCCGGATGGACTAAAACCGTCTTTAATCCCGACCACATCTGATCTCAATCTCAAAAAAAATCCACGAGAAATAGATATAAAGGGCGGAGAAAAAGCAGGCATTGAAATGTTAAACAGCTTTATTCAAAGTCGTGGACATCGCTATCATCGCGAGATGAGCAGTCCGAATACGGCCTATGACAGCTGTTCTCGGTTGAGCGCTTACCTGGCCTGGGGCTGTGTTTCTATGCGCACAGCGGTACAGGATGTACGTGCGGCAGCAGGGGAGCCCTTGCCTAAAGTCGCCGCACGCGCTTTTTTATCGCGTTGTCACTGGCACTGTCACTTCATGCAAAAGCTGGAGAGTGAACCGGCCATTGAATTTCATGCGTTTAATCGCGCCTGTGACGATTTGCGTAGTAAGCATGAAAGTGCAAACCAACGCTTGGAGGCATGGCAGAATGGCCTTACCGGCTATCCTTTTGTCGATGCCTGTATGCGCTCGCTCAAAGCTCGCGGCTGGATCAATTTCAGGATGCGGGCAATGCTGGTATCCTTTGCATCGTATCATTTGTGGCTCGACTGGCGCTCGTTCAAAGACTGGCTTGCTTGTCAGTTCATTGATTATGAGCCGGGCATACACATTTCGCAGATACAGATGCAAAGTGGATTGACTGGAATCAATACTCTGCGGATCTACAATCCAATCAAACAAGGACAGGATCATGACCCGAACGGTGTTTTTATCCGCCGCTGGGTGCCTGAGCTTTGTTCCGTACTCGATGTACAGATACACGAACCTTGGAAGATGCCACAATTAAAACAGTCTGAGGCAAAGTGCAAGATGGGGAAGGACTATCCGTTGCCGATCGTTGATCACAAAGAA
The DNA here is from genome assembly GCA_964616435.1 of uncultured Puniceicoccaceae bacterium. Lineage (GTDB taxonomy): Bacteria > Verrucomicrobiota > Verrucomicrobiia > Opitutales > Coraliomargaritaceae > Lentimonas. The sequence continues at coordinate 21,031 of CAZTSB010000099.1, forward strand.
GCTGTGCGGCATGCGCGTTCGCGATTTGCAGAATTGCGAAAATGCGACGACTATTGGCATTATGCGAAAAAAGTCATGCAGCGCCACGGTAGTCGAAAAAGTTCGGATAGCCGTAATCGTCCCAGACGTCCAAGGAAAACAGAAAACAATCAGATAGAAATGAATTTAGATGGCTAAGCAGTTTAGAAAAAAGTTTGATACCGGAACGGATGACATCATTCGGATGGCATGGGCAG
>CAZTSB010000100.1:0-13480 GCA_964616435.1 uncultured Puniceicoccaceae bacterium
ACCGAATTAAGCTTCTTCGCAAGCGGCTTCACTCAGGAAGGCATTGATGAATAATCTGGATCTACTATCCGGTTCATCGACTTTACCGGGACTTTGGTATTCATTTCGGGATCAATGACATGTATCGTGAAATTGCAGGCATCGCTAACAATATCGGCAAATCTGTTTTGCACTTGTTTTACGGTGTTGCAGTCGCGACTCAGGTGGGCGAGGTAGACTTCCTGAATGGCTGAATGACCATTCAGGCTTTTTACAGTTTCATAGCAGGCGTTGTTGGAAAGATGTCCATGCCGTCCGCGTATGCGTTGTTTTATGGACCAGGGCCGCTTTGTATCACTTTCCAGGAGATTCTCATCGTAGTTTGCTTCAAGAACAAGTATTTCCACGGACTTTATGTATTCTTTGATGTACTCCGGCACATATCCAAGGTCTGTAATCCAGGCCAGACTTCGCCGTGGTGAAATCAGGTCGTCTTCGCTGCCCCAGTGAAAGGTAAAGCCGACCGGGTCGTAGGCATCGTGCGGAACAGTGAAAGAGCCTACGTCAATGTCGCGAAACCTGAAAGTCGTTCCGGTCTGGAATAGGTGCCAGTTTGCCTCTTTACTGAGTTTGCGCTGCACCGCTTCGGCGGTATCACGATTTGCGAAGATAGGTAAATCAGCGCGTCTGGAGAGTCCCCGGATGCCCTGGGCATGGTCACTGTGTTCATGTGTGAGAAAAACGGCATCAATCGTATTGAGCGACTCACCAACACCTGCAAGCATCTGTTCGATGCGTTTCCCCGAAAATCCGGCATCAATTAAAACCGTACTGTTTTCTGTGCGCAAAAGCGAGCAGTTGCCGCTACTGCTGGAACCCAGTATATGAAAGGCGGTCGACATTAGTTTAAGCGTTTAGGGAGCCAGATAAGAAAGTTCACGACCTGACATAATTAACGGTTAGCTAGTCAGTCATCTAAAATAGCGTTGGCAAATGCTCGGCCTTTTAAATAGGAGCTTTTATGATGCTTAAATGTGCTATTCACCCTGACCGAGCGAATATGCACGTTTTCCGTCAAAGCTGTAGAGATTTTCGGTCTTGATGATGTCGAAGCCTTTCCCGTTGAGTGTGCGTTGAAGGTTAATGACATCGTCGGATTTCAGGGGTTTCTCGGTTGATTTGTTTAGAAACCTGCAACGCCAATGGTCCGTGCAGAAGGTTTCTTTAAGTCCCTCCGGATATACTTTGACTCCACGGTTAGTAATCATCTTGAGAAAGAGCGGATCAGTTGCCGCATTTTCCAGGGCCGCACCCAGTACGTTGGGATCACGTGAATCTTTGTTCCAGTGAAGGAAAATATCTATGCCCATGAGCTGTTTGGCCTTTCGGCCTGAGTTGTCGAATGATTGCTTGTCTGTCTGCGGTATTTTTGCGCTTGCCTTGAATTGTTTGACAGGCAGGCGTTCCGGGCTTTGTCCCAGTCGGTCAATAACTGCTTTAGTGAATGCCTGAGTGCCTACTTTTTCTGTGGACTCTTTACTGTAAATATCAGCGGTGTGAATTCCATCTTCAATGGTTTTGAGAAGGGCGTTCTCTATGGTCTCGGCAATTTGGTTGTATCCGAGATGTACGAGCATCATATTTGCCCCGCGGATCAGGGCAGAAGGATTCGCAATGTCCTGACCGGCAATGTCCGGTGCGCTACCATGTATCGCCTCAAACAGACTTGCGGTTTGACCGAAATTCGCACTGCCTGCGAGCCCAACAGATCCTGCTACTTCCGCAGCTATGTCGGAGAGGATGTCGCCGTAGAGGTTTGGTGCAACAATCACATCAAATTGCTCGGGATTTGCCGCGAGTCGTGCTGCTCCGATGTCAATGATCATATGATCGGTAGCGAGATCGGGGTATTCTTCGGCTATTTCATTGAAGACTTTGTGGAAAAGTCCATCCGTGAACTTCATGATATTGTCTTTGCTCATGCAGGTCAGCTTCTTTCTGCCCTGAGATTTCGTAAATTCAAAGGCGTATCGTATAAGCTTCTCACAGCCGGGCCTTGAGATGAGCTTTAGGCACTGGGTGACTTCATCGGTCTGCTGGTGTTCTATGCCTGCGTAAGTGTCTTCTTCATTTTCCCGTACGATTACCAGATCTATTTTCGGGAAGTTTGTTGGTACATAGGGCGAGAACGATTGTGTTGGGCGAACATTGGCAAACAGTCCGAGCGTTTTACGCAGGGTTACGTTTAGACTTTTCACGCCCCCGCCCTGAGGGGTTGTAATGGGTGCCTTGAGCAGGATGCCTGTTTTTCGTATCGAGTCCCAGGCCGTGGCGTCGATACCAGAACTGTTGCCTTGTTCATAGACACTCAGTCCCAGTTTGACTTCTTCGAACTCAAGGGGAGCGCCTGCGGCCTTAAGCACAGATAGGGTCGCTTGCATGATTTCGGGACCTATGCCGTCCCCATGTGCTACGCTGATGGTGGTGTTTGTAGAGTTGTCTGCCATTATGTTTATGATTTGATGATTTTCTTAATGGTTTTTATGTTTGAAGAATCAAATACAAAATATGGGAAATGCACGGCATACCGGTTTGTATGACTGCTTGCATGCTGTAGGCTTTTAATGCTTAAGTGGTTGGATGTCTTCCTTGATTATATGGCTTGAAGCGACTCGACCGAAAACCTTGCCGGCAGCTTTGGTGCCGGTCTTGTTGGCAAGTAGTCTGGCGTATGTAGAGGGTCACTTTGATTGGCTGCCGACAATTATTTGTCTGCTCTTTGCTTTGCTGGTGCAGGTGGGGACGAATTTTGCCAACGACTATCTTGATGGTATCAAGGGGACTGATACGGAGAAGCGTCTGGGGCCGCGTCGTGCAGTGGCGACCGGTCTGATAAAGCCTGCCGTGATGCGACAGGCGACGATTCTGGTGCTGGCAATCGGATTTTGTTTGGGGCTGGGGCTGATTCCTTTTGGTGGTTGGTGGCTGTTGATTGTCGGAGTGGCTAGTGTGGCTTGTGCATGGTTGTACACGGGTGGGCCGTATCCATTGGCCTACAATGGTCTGGGCGATGTATTTGTGGTGCTGTTTTTTGGTCTGGTTGCCGTCGGATGTACTTACTATGTGCAGGTGGGGACGATCTCACGCGATGCTTTGCTGCTCGGGATCGGCTGTGGGTTGCTCGTGAACAATCTGCTGGTCGTTAACAATTATCGTGATCTTGAGGAGGACCGTGCAGCGCAAAAGCGTACTCTGGTCGTGTGCTTCGGGCGACGGTTTGCCCTTATACAATATCTTGTTTCGGTTTTATTGTCCGGAGCTGCCGTCCTGTATTTTTGGTTTGTTGGATACGGCGTCTGGGTGTTGTTCGCAATTTTGCCGGTTGCCTGCGGGTTGGTTTTGGGGCGGCGTCTGGAGTTTGCAGAAAGCGCCGGAGACTTTCTACATGTGCTCAAAGGCTCTGCAAAGGTAGTTCTTGCCTACGGGATTCTGTTTTCAGCAGGGTTGGTTTTGCCTGCTTTTTTCTGAAGTATAGACTATATCAGCGGGTGATGTCGTTCTGTCCCAGAAGTTTCAGTTGATGACGGGTGAGCGTTTCGGCGGCGAGTTCGTTGTCTTCAAGGCTGATTGCCAGCGCCGAGGTGTTGTTGGGCCGGTAGATGAATGGGTAGATATAGTGTATGTTTATTTCTGCCTGTACGAGTGCGTGGGTTACTTTTTCGATTTCAATCGTGCTGACCAGTTCTACAGCGACGAGGTCGCTCATAACGAATGAGAATTGGTTTTCTTTCAGTAGCTTTTTTGCTTCATCCGGATAATCGGTAATAATGCGAATGATGGAACTGTCAGTCGTATCGAGAATCGACAGCGCCATGATATGCACTTCATGGTTGGAGAGCAGCCGAATGATTTCATTCAAGCGTCCAACCTTGTTGTCTGCATAAATGGAAAATTGGATAACGGGCTCAAAGGGGCCTGGTCTGGTAGTAATTTCCGCTGACATAATTTATGTTTTATTCAATGTTCTGAACCTGTTCCCGTATGCGCTCAAGTTCATTTTTAGCTTCGATGACTATGCGAGTGCTTTCGATTGCAGTTACTTTGCTGCCGATGGTGTTGAATTCACGGTTTATTTCCTGGCAGAGAAAGTCCATTTTGCGGCCGATGGAGCCTTTGCTGAGAACAAATTCGCTGAACTGCTCAAGGTGACTGTTGAGTCGCGTCAATTCCTCGCTGATGTCACAACGATCGGCAAAGAGAGCTATTTCCTTCAAAACACGTTCATCACCAACATCCAGTTCCAGTTGCAATTGTTTGAGACGAGCCAGGAGTGCTGTTTGATAGTTGGGTACGGCATTTTCAGCATGTTCCACAATCCGTTTGCAAAACGAATCAAGTGTCTGAATACGATCCGTAAGATCATTGGCAAGTGCTTTGCCTTCTCTGGAGCGCATTGCATCCAATTCGGTTAAAGCTTGGTTAAAGGCTGATCGAATTGTGTCTTCGAGCGTGCGCCAGTCGGGAATGTCTGTGTTTTCTCTGAGTGCTTTTGCCAGATTCAGAAGCAGGCTGCTGTTTACCTGAAAATCAATGTTGCGGCTTTCTGCGTAGTTTCGGAACTGTTCAATGCATTTGTCCATACTTTCGGGGTTTAACTCCAAACCGGATTGGATGTTTTCAGTGCTCTCAACTTTTATCTGAATGTTCAGCCGCCCTCTCTGAAAGATGTCTTTAATCCAGAGTCTGCACTGTTGATCGAGGCCGTTCCAGTCTCGCGGGCAAGATACCTGAGCGTCCAGGTTTTTTCGATTTACCGAGGTCATTTCAACTTCGACTTGCAAACGATTTTCTGTGTCAATGGCAGCGCCGCGGCCGTATCCTGTCATGCTTTTCATAGATTCTGTCGGATCAATTGTTCTGATTATCTCGAATGATGCAGGGATTATTTGTTTTTGCTGTCAAATGAAAGATTGCCCGGTGTGTTGGAAAGAGATGAAACCTTCGGATAATTGGTTTTCAATTAAGCTTGATTTTTATCAAATAAACCTGAAACCAAGTTAAGCACTCGAAATGAAAAAAGTGACGCTCAACTACAAAACAGTTGTCCTTTCGGATATTCATCTGGGGATGAAAAACTGTCAGGCTTCCAAGGTAAATTACTTTCTCAAGCATGTCTCTGCGGAGCGTATCATACTCAACGGTGATATTATTGATGGCTGGAGCCTTAAACGGCAGGGTGTCTGGAAAAAAGAGTATACGCGATTTTTACGGATAATATTGAAACGAGTCGAAAAAGAAGGAACCGAGGTCATTTATCTGCGTGGTAACCACGATGACATACTGGAGCGTTTTCTACCCATGCGATTTGGCAGTTTGTCCATAGTGGATGAGTATATTCATGAAACGGAGAAAGGCCGCTATCTGGTAGTGCATGGCGACGTATTTGATGCGATCACACAAAAAACAAAGTGGCTCGCAGTTCTTGGTGACATCGGGTACAGGGCGTTGATGCGCTTGAATCGAGTTTACAATAAATACCGTTCATGGCGTGGTAAAGAGTACTTTTCGATTAGTAAACTGATTAAGGCAAAAGTGAAGGGTGCGGTCAATTACATCAGCGATTTTGAGCAGGAAGTAGAGTTGCTTGCAAAGCGCAAAAAGTGCATTGGAATTATGTGTGGTCACATCCACACACCGGCAGATAAGATGATCGGTGATGTGCATTACCTGAATTCCGGTGACTGGGTGGAGTCGACAACTGCCCTGGTCGAGCATTTTGACGGTCGCTTTGAAATCCTGGAGTATAAAGAGTTTTGCAAGCGTCTGAAAGCAAAGAGTAAAAAGAAAAAATCAAATTCTATTAAGATCGAAAATGAGGGTAAGGAGGACGCTATGGGTGCATTCTAGTAAGCCTTGAGGAATCTAGTAAGCCTTGAGGAATGTTGAACTTTCAATATTGAACGTCGAAATTTGAATCATGTAAATTGGGTGTGTTTGACTTTCATGCAGTTTACAATGGCTACACTGCCATGATTGCAGGATTGGTGACCAGCGTACACTGTGTGGCTATGTGCGGACCGCTCGCCTGTGCGTTTACGCCTAGACGTGGCGATGAAACGAGTCCGCAACTGGTGCTTACCTGTTACCATCTGTCCAAAATGTTGAGCTATGCCCTGGTCGGTGGTCTGGCGGGAGCTTTTGGCAGCGTGGTCCTCCATTACATGGAGGACTCCTGGTTGAATTATCTTCCCTGGGCGCTGGTGCTTTTTTTTATGGGAGTTGCGTTTCGACTGGATCGATTTCTGCCCAAGCCTCAGTGGCTGGGGCAGGTGTATCGGCGCTGCACTTTGAAATTCTCGAAATTTACAAAGCCCGTAGCTGCTTTATGGATCGGTTTTGCCAGTCCACTGCTTCCCTGCGGTCCGCTCTACGTTATGTTTGGTCTGGCGATGTTTTCAGGTTCTGTGTGGAAGGGGATTGAATTTACTGTTGGCTTTAGCCTGGGTACTTTGCCTTTGCTTTGGTTAGCTCAGAGTCAGTTTTTCAAAATTAGCCAAAAGACGCGATCGAGCTGGTTGCCTCGGATTCAGCGTGCAGTGGCATTGGTGGCAGCTCTGGTGATCGCCTGGCGGCTACGGACAACGCTCGGCATTGAAGGCGCGGAAGACTGGATGTGTCATCCGTTTTGATGGATGGATTTGAATACTTATAGCTAAGCTTGAAATTACTTTTACATCCAAATGATGTCCTTTCTTTGGTAAAGAGGTAGCGCAGGTGCGTCCTCGCACCGCATCGAATGTTCGGACGCTTTGGCTCACACGACGCTGGTGCGCACCGAGACGGTGCGGCGCTACCCAATGCACAGTCTGTTCAAATAATTTTAGGCTTAGCTATAACGTCGAATCGTCAGAGCTGGACGAGAAGTTCAGCGGCAATTCCGTAGCGGAGGTTGTAGAATGAGTGGATAATGGTGTCACGGCCGGAACGCTCCAGAATGGTATCAATCGTGATAAGCGCTGTTGGCATAACATCGGCCCGCTCTGCGGGTAACCCTGGCACGGCTTTGCGTTCTTCCAAGGATAAATGGCAGAGAGTTTTTTTTAATTGGGTGATATCTTTTTTGTAGAGGACAGGTGACGCATCGGTTGTTTCATCGACTGCTTGTGCAGCCAAAATTGAACGGATGACAGAGAATGCGCCGCCGGTCACAGTCATGGGATCCGTTATCGGTTCAAAGTTGAATTCACTGGTTTTGAGAGACTCCAGGACATGATTTTGGATGATTGTCTCGGTTGCTGAGTTAATTGCCACTGTGCGATCCGGCACAAATTTTTCGGTCAAGCGTACGGCTCCAAGTTGCAGAGAACAGACTTTCTGTATGGAGTCCTGACTGAGGCTAATAAGCTCAAGGCTTCCACCGCCAATATCCATTTGAACGAAGTGTTCCATACCGGCGATTAGCGGATCACAGCGAAGACCCTTGCCGATGTAGGTGGCCTCCTCAATACCGGATAAGATATCCAATCGGATACCGGTGGCTTTGTTCACCCGTTCTACAAATTCCGGACCATTGATCGCATCGCGGACGGCGCTCGTAGCCACTATCTTTATCGTCTTTGGCTCATGATCTCTTGCCAGGTGGACAAGTACGGCAATAGACTGGCTGCCTATGTGCATCGCTTCTTCGGTCAGTTCATGATTTTGATGGCTGATGCCTGCACTGATACGGATTTCAAGGGTCTTCGAAAATACTTTTTCAAAGGACTTACCTTCAGCGCTTTTCTGAGCAACGAGTAATTTGATTGAGTTACTGCCAACATCAATGACTGCAACAATGTCTTTTTTTAACATGAGCGCATGTAAATTCTTGGTCGACTTCAAGTCAAGCAGTGGAGACGCTTTGTAATTTGTTAGTAATACGGGGTTGCAATTGAACTAAAGGACAAATTGAAACAGGTATGTTTTACGACGAGGTAAAAGTTCAATTCAAAGCAGGCAACGGCGGTGATGGCTGTGTCAGTTTTCGTCGAGGTAAGTATGAGCCCAAAGGCGGGCCAAATGGTGGAAATGGTGGAAACGGCGGCGCTGTGTATATCGTTGCCGATACCAATGTCGCGGATTTGACGGACTATCACTTTAAACCCAACTGGAAAGCAAAGAACGGTGAGCCCGGTCGCGGCAGCCAGCAACATGGGGCCAATGGCGCTGATATTTTGCTTAAGTTGCCGGAAGGTACCGTTGTCATTGATCGAGAGACGGATCAGGTAGTTGCCGAAGTTCTAAAACACGGTGAGCCAGTCCTTCTTCTTGAAGGCGGTCAGGGAGGCAAGGGGAATGAGACCTTCAAATCTTCCACCAATCAGACTCCGCGTCAGTTTACCTTGGGCAAACCCGGAGAAGAAGGTGAGTTCAGGCTGGTAGTGAAGACCATTGCAGATGTTGGCCTTGTCGGATTTCCCAATGCGGGCAAATCAACTCTCCTGAATATGCTCACCAATGCCCATCCGAAAACAGCAGCCTATCCTTTTACGACTCTTTTTCCCACGGTTGGCGTTTTGGAATACCCGGATCAGTTTGAGCGCATTACGCTTGCCGACATCCCCGGACTTATTGAAGGCGCAAGTGATAATCGAGGCCTCGGACATCGTTTTCTAAAGCATATTGAACGCTGCAAAGTACTGCTGGTTCTGATCGATATGGAAGGCACTGATGGCCGTGAGCCAATCGCAGATTATAGTATTTTGCTTAACGAGCTAAAGCTGTACAAACCGGTCTTGCTCAAAAAGCCGATTTTTATTGCTGCCAACAAGATGGACGAGCCGAATGCACCGGATAATCTGAAGTTACTCGAGAAAAAGATGAACCAGCCGGTATATCCCATTTCCTGCGTATCTGATGAAGGTATGGAAGCCTTGAAAAAGGTGTTGCTGAAAGCCGTTCTCGAAGTGCGCCGTTTAGAGAAGGAGGAATCGGATGCACTCACTCAAAGCTCCTAATGCGATCGTGTGACTTTACTCTGTAGCCGTTTCCAGCGGCACGCTTTCAGTTGGATTCTTATGGGCAATTTTTATGAGGGTGAACCATGCGATGCTGACCAGCAGGAATGCCAGGATCACGGGAATCCAGAGTGACCAGGTGAAGGTTTTTTTAGTCGATGGAGCCATTTGATTCCAGTTCCTGCTGTTTGAGCAGACGAGCGTCCGGGCCAATAAATTCAGCTTCGCGGGTCATGATCGTCTGTCCGTCCGATCCAATCAGGGAAAATTGCACGGGAAAGTGTCCGCTATAACTTTCTTTGGGCACCAGGAGCGCGATCGGGCGCGTCTCTTCACTGATGCCTTCGACATAAATTTCATCATCAATGCCTTTTATTTCGTAGATCTGGTTCTGATTTTCGATCGCATGCTTTATGGTGAATACTCTGGACTCGGCGCTTTTGTTGATCACACGGACTACGTACTGGTTGCGCACGGTGGTCTCTGTCAGAAAATACGGCATGCCGGTCATGCGAACTAGGGACATGTTTGCGCTCCGTAGCTGCATCGCTGAGAGTGTCATGGCGGTTGCGCCGAAAAGCATGAGCACGAAGTAGAGCGCAATTCTTGGACGCAGAATGCTTTTCTTTTTGCCGGCAAAACCGTTCTGCGAATCGTAGCGTACCAGTCCCTTCGGACGATCGAGTTTGGTCATGATCGCATCGCAGGCATCGATACAATTCGCACAACCAATGCATTCGATCTGCAGGCCCTGACGAATGTCGATACCTGTCGGGCAGACCTGGACGCAACGGTTGCAGTCAATGCAGTCGCCGACATCGGTCTGCGTTGCTTTGCCACGAGGTTCACCGCGATTTGCGTCATAGCCGATAATAATCGAATCATCATCGATCAGCGCCGACTGAAGACGTCCATAGGGACAGATGACCAGACAAAGCTGTTCACGGAACCAGGCAAAATTGAAATAGATGAGTCCACTGGCAACAAAGACAAAAACAAAGGCACCCCAATTTTCGGCAGGGCTGCTTTGCATCCAACTGTACAATTGCGGGATCGAGACAAAGTAGGCCAGGAAGAAGTGAGCAATGATCAACGAAATAATAATAAACAGTCCATGCTTGAGACCACGTTTGAAGAGCTTGCCCGCATCCCAAGCCCGCTGATCCAGTTTCCTGCGCTTTGGAGCATCTCCTTCAATCCAACGCTCGATCCTGCGATAGACATGCTCCAGAAAAACTGTGTGGGGACAGGCCCACCCGCACCAGAGACGGCCGAATAGTGCGGTGACAAAAAACAGCGAAAATCCGAGTCCGGTAATGAAAAAGAAAGCGAGCCAAAGGTCCTGAGCGGTAAATGTGAGCCCCAGTAAGTGAAATCGGCGGTTTAGGACATCGAGAAAAATAGCCGGATTACCGTTTATCTGAATCCACGGCAGAGACAGGTAGATCCCGACCAAAAGCAGCGCAAAAAGTCGTCGAAAACGTGTGAAAAAACCATCTACATCCGCAGGATGTAGAAAAAACCGAGAGCCGTCGCGATTGATGGTCGTGACAGATTCGCGGTTTGGCTGGTGACGCTTGGGCATTAATAAAAGGAGTGAGTTGTTATCAAATTTAGCGTGGTTCGGTTTTCGTCAGAATGAGTTCCATTTTACAGCTATGACAGCAGGGGTAATTTATCCGAGGAAGTGTTAAGAAGCCTGAGAATCAATGAAGAAGGGGATAGGATCGCTTTGCTAAAAACTCTAATGTTGAATCTAAAATTATTGGTATCTGAGTCAATCTCGAATTATAAATGTGATAAATCCCAACAATTTACGATCTAGAAATACTTTTTGGAAAACTCGTTTGCATAATCCGGGTTCAATATCCAAGGTTCAGAAAATGACCCATCCGTCACAGCATCTCGGCCTTCTACTGATCGATTTTCAGGACGCGTTTCTGAAAGTGATTCCCAACCACGAACATCTGCTAAAGCGCACTTGTTTTGCAATCGAATCAGCCGCTTTACTGGGTTGTTCGATTATCGTCACTGAACAACTTCCGGAAAAGCTGGGGCACACAACGGACAGCATTAAGAAATGTTTGCCGAAGAACACACCCATACTAGCCAAAGATTCCTTCTCTGCAATGGAAACTGAAGAGCTCGACCGCTGGATTGACGAAAACCAGATTGATCACCTGCTTCTGCTGGGGATCGAGACCACGATTTGCATTTACCAGACCGCCGTTCAGGCCCTGGGTGATAACCTGGGAGTTACCCTGCTCTCAGACTGTATTGGTGAACGCCGTCTCGAGGATCGAGAACCAGCGCTTAAACAACTGCTTGCAATGGACGCCAATGTGCTGCCCGCGGAAACCATCTTTTACAGTTTGCTAGGTGCTGCAACACACCCAGACTTCCGCGAATTCACAAAACTGGTAAAAAAGTACGCATAGCCGGGGGATTGACTTTAGTCGGGTGAAGCATTCTCTCTCTTGTTTTTATTATTTCCGAAAATCAGGGTAGCTTCACCTGAATTTCACACTTAATAACCATCCATACGTTTATGGGAAATTTTTTCGGCACACTTTTTCGCATTTCTACCTGGGGTGAAAGCCACGGTGGCGGCATTGGCGTCGTCATTGACGGCTGTCCTCCAAGGCTGCCGCTGACAGTTGAAGATATTCAATTCGAGCTGGACCGGCGTCGGCCGGGTCAAAGTGACATAACCACTCCACGCAAAGAGAGCGATCGCGCAACCATCGTATCCGGCGTCTACGAAGGCTTTACTCTTGGCACTCCGATTGGAATCTATGTGCCCAATGGCGATCAAAGACCTTCTGCCTACGCGGAAATGAAAGATACCTTTCGCCCCTCACACGCAGATTTCACCTATCAGGCTAAATTTGGCATTCGCAACCATGAAGGCGGCGGTCGCTCCTCTGCCCGTGAAACAGTTGGACGCGTAGCTGCCGGAGCCATTGCAAAAAAAATCCTGCAACTGGCCGGAGATGTTGAAGTCCGCGCCTATATCACCCGGATACAGGATATTGAAATGCCTGCACTCACCGAATTTCCGACACTGGAAGAAGTAGAAGCCAGTCCCGTGCGTTGCCCGCATCCTGAAACAGCGGAAAAAATGGTCGAACGCATCAAATCCGTTCGGAAGAAAGGCGATTCTGTCGGCGGCATTATCGAATGTCATGTCCGCAACTTGCCAACCGGCCTCGGTGTACCGGTATTTGATCGGCTTGAGGCCGACCTGGCGAAAGCCATGCTTTCCATCCCGGCGACCAAGGGCTTTGAAATCGGCAGCGGCTTTTCAGGAACATTGAAGCTTGGCTCTGAACACAACGATATATTCGTCAACAAAAATGGAAAAATCGGCACCGAGACTAATCGTTCCGGCGGCGTTCAGGGTGGCATCAGCAATGGCGAAGAACTCGTTTTCCGCGTGGCTTTCAAACCAACTGCCACGGTCATCCAAAGTCAGCGCACCGTCGACAAAGAAGGCAACGAGACCGAACTCATGGGCCGCGGTCGACACGACCCGTGCGTTGTCCCACGCGCGGTGCCCATTGTCGAGTCAATGACAGCGCTGGTATTAACAGACCACTGGATGCGTCAGCAGGCGCAATGCCATAGCTTTGACTTCGGTGGATGACGATTTTGACAGAGACTAACAACAAATCTAAGAAGGTCTGAAAGATTTACTCATTTATCAAAATCCAAATCGCCATCGTACCCGAGCGTAGCGACATAGTATCTCTACGTTAGAAAATAGCGTCTCCTCAGCGTTCAGTGTTTCTGCGTGGTAAAATGGTTTTGTTCGGTAGGGTAGCACCGTCTCCGCTTCGCTCTGTAAGCTTCGCAGGACACGGCCCGGTGCGCACTTGCGTCGTGTAATACCACCTCTAGGAAGGTTTGCGACTATGGATCCAAACTCGAAATCCTCATCGAAATCCAAATCGATTGCGATTTCGATGAGGATTTGGATAATGAGTAAATCTTTCAGACCTTCTTAGATTTGGTATAATGCGTTCGAACCTTCGTGCGGTGCGAGGACACGCCCGCGCTACCTTTTTTTATTCGACATGTTGCTACAAATTTGAATCACACCCTAAAAAAATACTTGCAGTCATTACGAGTAGATCATTTAAATTAACGGCATAGTTTAAAAGCTGTTAATCCCTCAACGTTTTGTTATCCCCCAAATACTCCATATGTTACCTTATGCTCGATACATACTTGTCGGCTTAGGCTTGTTCCTGAGCCATCTTCCGTTAACTGGCGCAATCACGCGCGAAGCGCCCAAAGTAGATGGCCTGCTTGCCGGTGATCTTTATCAGCTCGAAGCTGATTCGGCCGCTTTAAACAAAAACGCCCGTATTGAAGGCACCTGGTATGTTCCTGGTTCTCCCAGGCTTGTAATCAATGGCGGCACGCTCCAGTCTGGTAACATCATCGAGGGCGAGGGAGACCCCGAACCTTCGAATTACACGATATCGCTGGGAGGCAACAGT
>CAZTSB010000101.1:0-20880 GCA_964616435.1 uncultured Puniceicoccaceae bacterium
TTCGCCTCAATCCAGCGGCTCATATACTCCGTGCTTCGGTGCTGGTGGTGTCTGAGCATACGTCCGGTAAAGCTGCGTTTCCTGTTTTCCTGCATGTCGACTCGTGCAGCTTCGATCAGTTGCGGTAATCGCGGTAACCACTTATCGGCACCAAACCGCTTTTGGACAATCTGTCTGCCACACGCCTGCGTCTTTGTCCAGACCTCAGCATCGGTATAGAGTGTAACTGCGACTTCGGCAAATGCCTCAGGATCATCGGTAATTGCACAACCCCACTCTTCATTGCCAACGATTCCTTCAGCGCCAACACAGGTCACTACAGTTGGCGTCCCTGTCTGAAATCCATCAAAAACCTTACCCTTCAGCCCGGCTCCATATCGAAGAGGGACACAATTCACGCGATAATTTTGCATAGTGAACAGTGCGTCTTCAGCGCGCCCTTTATAAATAAAACCATTGTCCGGGTCATGAAGCTCCGCCTTGTAGCCGTCTCCATAAGCGCCGTAACAGTGAAACTCTGCCTGCGGCAACCTTTCCCGAACAAGCGGCCAGATTGCCTGCTTGCACCAGCGGCTCGCATCGACATTGGGCGAATGGAGAAAACTGCCGATCATCATAAAATCCTGACGTAATTCAAATGGTTTAAACTCAGTCTCATCGACCTCTAGCCAAAAGGGCAAATAAGCAACCTGATGCTCAGGAATACCAAACTCTGTGATCAGCAACTCTACTTCATAATCGGCTATTATAAGCGTCAGATCGCAGCGATGGATCGCGGCAATTTCGCGCAATGCGGTATCATTGTATACATTGAATGCTTCGCCATTTTCAATCTGAACCCGACGCGCCTCCCGCAAGCAATGAAGATCACTTGTGTCCAAAACACGCAAAGCCATAGGACAGGCTTTTTCAACCCGCCACCCAAACTGTTCTTCAATCATGAAGCGATCGAACAGGACAAGGTCGGGATCAAGGGTTGCAATCCAGGAATCAAAGGCTGAATCATTTGGCTGGACCGAGTGAGCTGGCACATTCAGCGCTTCCAGATCAAGGCCCTGCCCGGTTTGCTGAGCAGCCGTGGCAAAGGTAACCTCATGGCCTGCAAGCTGAAGTGCCTGAATTATATTCAGGACTCTTCTGCCAGCCGCTGTTGAATCCGGCTCTGGCCAGACTTTGCCGATAATCAGGCAATGCACACTAATTTTTTATTTAACAATAGCGCCACTGCTCAGGAAGATGCCCTTAAGATTCATCTCAAGCTGACGAGGATTCGGCGAATAATTAAACGCATCTTCTTTAGAGATCAAGCCATCCTTCAACAGTCGGTATAAATCCTGGTTGAACGTCTTTGAACCATTCATTTCAGAAGCTTCGATGACTGATTCGATCTTATCAAAACTGCCTTCCCGCAGAGTTTTGCGACCGACTGGATCCAGCACAAATGACTCGATTACCGGCAATCGGCCACCACCCTCTATTGCAGGTACTAGCTTTTGGGCAACAACAGCACGCAATGTGCCTGCAAGCTGACTTTGTAAAAACCCTTTCCGATCTTCGGGAAAAAACTCGAAAAGACGCTGCACCGCCTGGCAAGCATCTGAAGAGTGCAGCGTTCCAAAAACAAGATGCCCGGTCTCTGCTGCTTGCAAAGCGGTCTCAAAAGTCTCGTAGTCACGCATCTCGCCAATGAGTATTATGTCCGGATCTTGTCTTAAAACAGAGCGTATCCCCAGGCTAAAGTCCGGGCAGTCGATACCGATTTCACGCTGATTAATAATCGACTTTACATCCCGGTGAACATATTCAATCGGATCTTCCAAAGTGACGATATGGCGATCATAGTTATGGTTGATGTGATTAATAAAGGCAGCAAGCGTTGAACTCTTACCCGAACCCGTAGGGCCACACACGATAACGATGCCGTTTTTCTCCTTGCAAATTGAAGAGAGTGTTTTGGTGTCGAGATTCAGTTCTGCAAACGTAGGCGGGTTGTCACGTACATATCTCATAACCATACTTGGAAACCCTCGCTGCAAAAAAGCGTTTACGCGAAAACGGCCAACGTCAGGTAATTTGTATGAATAGTCGATCTGATGATTTTTCGCCCATGATTCATTAAATTGACGAGGTATCGTCTGTTTAACAAATTCATACACTTCTTCCGGCGCAAGTGCATCCATCTCGACCGCTTCCAAACTGCCGGTTATTCGAAAGTAGGCAGGGCTGTTTGATTTAATGTGTATGTCACTGGCTTTGTTCTCGACTGCCAGAGCAAGTAGTCCATGAAGTGTTTCTAGTGCTTCCATATAATTAAAAAAGATTAGCTAAATATAAAAATTACTATTGAATAAACAAACTAATATCGACCTTCTAAAATGAAGTAAGGTACTAAATATATCAATTTATTCTTCTGGAATATACCATGAGTACAAATCAATTTTCAGGTGTTTTTACCGCTTTGGCTACACCCTTCTATAATGGTGAGGTAGCTTATGAAGATCTCGAAGCATTGGTAGCCCATCAACTGGAAGGTTCCATCGACGGCCTTGTTTCGGTTGGCACCACTGGAGAATCGCCAACCTTAAGTCACAATGAGCACATTGAAGTGATTCGTGCAACGGTAGCCGCCGCCGGTGGCAAAGTGCCCGTCATTGCCGGAACCGGATCGAACTCAACAGACGAGGCAATTCAATTGACGAAAGAAGCTGAAGCAGCCGGCGCAGACGGCTTTCTCATTGTTGCACCTTACTACAATAAGCCAAATCAGGAAGGTCTGTTGCAACATTTCAGCGCTATTGCGGAAACAACAGAGAAGCCCATTGTTCTCTACTCCATCCCGTCGCGCTGTGGAATTGAAATCTCTGTAGATGTAACCGCGCGCCTACATGCAAAACACCCACATGTATGCTGCATGAAAGCTGCCGAGGGATCCTGTGAAAAGGTCATTGAATATGTACGCAAGCTGGGGACCGATTTTACCGTCATGAGTGGTGACGACGGATTGACACTTCCCTTTATGTCTACCGGTGCAACCGGTGTAATCAGTGTCGCTTCCAATCTTGTAGTGGCACCACTGGTTAAAATGGTAAAAGCCGCCAATGAAAACGATTACGCAACTGCTCGAAAGACATACCTAAAGTACTTCCCTCTATTCAAAGCCCTATTCATCGAGCCAAATCCAGTGCCAATCAAATATGCATTGATGCGGGCAGGAATCATTCAATCCGATGAAGTGCGGCTTCCCTTAAGCAGTCTCAAAGACAGTACACGCAAGGTATTGGAGAACGTACTTGCAGATCTTAAACTTATCTGAATATCCGAAAATCCAGCTAGAAAAAAATGGCTCTGAAAATACTTCTCAACGGCGCACGCGGTCGCATGGGCCTTGCAATCACCGATATTGCCGAGTCCAATGACACGACAATTGTTTCCTCATGCGACTTCGACGATGATCTGTCAAAGGAGATTGATCAATGTGAGGCCATTATCGACTTTAGCGTCCAGGAAGTCACTCTGGAGATTGCTGAACTTGCCGTAGCGAATAAGCTGCCGCTAATTATCGGCACGACCGGTCATAGCGACGAGACCAGAAAGAAAATTATCGATACTATTGAAAATGAAATTCCCGTGGTCTGGGCAGGCAACTTCTCAGTGGGTGTAAACACCCTGAATTATCTGACAAAAAAAGCAGCAACCATCTTGAACAAACACTTTGAACCGGAAGTGCTGGAGATGCATCATCACCACAAAAAAGATGCTCCCAGCGGCACTGCCGAACGCCTGATCACAATACTTCGTGACACCTACAATCTGGATAAAAACAACGTAGTCCATGGGCGGGAAGGTCTTGTTGGCGCTCGCCCCCAAAAAGAAATCGGCGTCCATGCAATCCGCGGAGGCGACATTGTCGGCGAACACACCGTTTACTTTTGCGGCGAAGGTGAACGCATCGAGCTTACCCATCGTGCGACAGACCGTAAAATATTTGCTCAAGGCGCCCTGCGAGCAGCCCATTGGGTGATCGATAAATCTCCGGGAATTTATAATATGGAAGACGTTCTCGGACTGGTTGATTAACCTTCAATACTGCATTCATTGATAGCTCATCTCAAAGGAACTGTTCTCGAAAGCGCTCCGCTCATGGTCATCCTCGATGTTGGAGGTGTAGGCTACGAAGTTCACATACCAGTAACTACCGCAGAAAAAGTACCTGCTGCAGGCGGCGAATGCCGACTGTTCATACACGCCGTCTATCGCGAGGACAACGCATCACTTTACGGCTTTGCTGACAAAGGTGACCGTGATTTCTTCCGATTGCTCGTTGAGAAAGTCTCCGGAATCGGGCCAAAGATCGGTATCGCTATCCTGAGCCGCATGTCGGTCGAAAACCTGCGCAACGCCATTGCAAATGCTGATATTACCGCACTGTCCAAGTGTCCGGGCATTGGTAAAAAAACTGCCGAACGACTCATTATTGAACTTAAAGACAAAGTCGGTCTTGGCAGTGGCTCCTCGTCAGGTTCACACCCACTTCAAAGTTCGATCAATGCCGAATCAAACATACGTCAGGATGCCGTGACCAGCCTCATTGTACTCGGTTACAAACCTGCAGACGCCGAAAAACTAGTCCGCAAAGCTTCTGGCCAACTGCCTGCAGATGCCAGCGTAGAAGCGCTCGTTAAAGTGGCGCTTTCATGAGCTAAATCGGAAATGAAGAATTAGGAATTAAGAATTAGCTTCTAATAATCAGGCGCTTAAGCAATCAAACGCTTTTCTGGTGCATCAAGATCGTAGCCATAAAGAAGAATATTCGTATCAAGAAAGTATTCAACGCTCATGAGATTCTTCCCGCGAAAGAGGTGTAGAACCTAAGTGGTACCCTCGTTTCAAACGAGCCAATGCACCCATTGGAACACTTTTTTTAGATTGCTCACCTAAGATGGATTCCAAACCTTCAATCACTAGCTTTTTAAAGGTCGTACGTCGTCTGACTGCTTCGATTTTGCTACGTTCCAAAATCTCATCTGGCAAATCAATTGTTGTTTTCATTAAAGCAATATTTATTTACTGCTACGGTCAAGTAGGTAACTGAGCAGGTATATCCCCGTGCAGCCAGGGACGCTACGCTTGTGGACTTGAAGCATATTGGCAAAACATTAAGGCAATGGTTGGCTGCGACTTCTCAAACGTGGCGCCAGACAGGAGTCCGGCGACCCCAGGTAAAACTGTCCTTTTGTCTTTAGGCACTATCTAAAGCTAGCCAAAGAACTTTTAAAGCCCGTCGGCATCGACCAGGAAGTGTTAGATGTTTCATAGGTACGATCAAGTGACTCGACCAGCGGCTGCTCAGGCATTGCAGAATATAGTTTATAACGATCTATTTGCTTAATCATCCCCTGAAGATTTGCGGCTCTTTGCCGCAGAGCCTCTGTATCGACACGGCTCAGTTTCTGCTTGGAAGGTACAAGATCAGGAGTCAACCCGGCCAAACGCAACTGTGACGACAAACTTCCCTGAAGCGGCAAATCCGTTTCCTGATTTTCTATAGAGCGTACCTCACCAGGTGTATTTGAAGTTTCAGCAATAAAGATATCTTGATTACTTGCCGACTCGCGCATAATCAAGATTGAGGTAGTCAGTAAAACTAAAAAACAGGCAGCCATTCCTAAACTCAGCATTAGGGAAGACGTGTACCTTGAACGACCGGTTGCTTGAGCGATCGCTGCCCCCTCCTCGGAAACCGTTACCATTTCAGTTGAAAGTGCGGAACACGTTGCCTGATGCAGCCGGTAACGAATCTGAAACTCACGCTTGCGGTCAGCTCGAGCAACTAATTCTTTTTTCAGGTATTCAAGCTCTACACCGGAAATTTCCCGATCAAAGTAGAGATTTACCAGTTCTTCAAATTTTGATTCGTTCATGAAAAATCACTTCCCATCAACTCACGTAAATTTTCGCGGGCACGAGCAATGCGGCTCTTAACTGTGCCCACACTTATATTAAGCTTCTTAGAGATCGCATCGTAGGACAAATTTTTCACATTTCGCAAAACCAGTACCTCGCGATGCTTTTCACTGAGACCGTCCATGCAGGCAGAAACCTGGTCTACAAATTCCTGCGTAACAGTGGCCTCAAAAGGATTTTCGCTTTTGCAGGGAATCACGTCCTGAAGCGTTAGATCCCCTTCTGCAGTAAGCGGCTTATCCAATGACATAGACTGATCGCGTTTGCGGCGGAACCAGTACCAATAGCGATTGTGGGCAAGGTTTGTGGCTATTTGGTACAGCCATGTTGAAAATGAGGAATCTCCTCTAAAATTCTTCAGACCACGATGTGCCCGTATAAAAGCATCCTGAGTAACTTCCTCGGCATCTTGCTGATTTTTGAGCAGATTAAAGACCCGAGCAAAAATGCGATCCCAATAACGCGATACCATGTCGTTGTATGCCGAATCGTCACCGTTTTTTATACGCTCAACCAGCAAATTGTCCTGATAGGCTATTTCACTTTTCATAATTTTTTTTGTTCTTACCCGTATAAGAGTAGTCAGAATCAAATTTGTTCCCATAAAAACATCTGTAGAAAATAATTTCCTAAACTTGACAAACATAGCCAGCACGCGTTCGATCTTCAGTTTTTTAATACGGGTCGTTAGCTCAATCGGTAGAGCAGTTGACTTTTAATCAATTGGTTCGGGGTTCGAGTCCCCGACGGCCTACCACTCCAAAAATCAAACAGACGATCTGACAAGGATCGTTTTCTTTTTTATGAAATTCGAAGTTGGATGTTCGGACTTCGATGCTCAGATTCATGCTCATGTCCGCAAATTATACTGAAGACAGCATCCGTTCTCTTGACTGGAAAGAACATATCCGAATGCGCCCCGGCATGTATATCGGCAAGCTTGGCGACGGCTCATCTCCCGACGATGGCATTTACATCCTGCTAAAGGAGGTAATTGACAACTCGATTGACGAATTTGTCATGGGAAATGGTAAAAGCATCGAAGTAACGATTAATGGCACTTGTGTCTCAGTGCGTGACTACGGTCGCGGCATTCCGCTAGGTAAGCTAAAAGACTGTGCTTCTAAAATCAATACCGGCGCGAAATATGACTCTGAAGCGTTTAAGAAGTCCGTAGGCCTGAATGGTGTCGGCATAAAAGCAGTCAACGCACTCTCTTCGGAATTTCAGTTGCAAGCCTTCAGAGATAACAAAACCCGCTCAGTCACATTCTCAAAAGGCGAAGTCCTGAATGAGGACAAGCAGGACAAAATTTCCGATGATGCCGCCAATGGCACCTTCCTCCGCTTTGATCCCGACACTGAAATTTTTGGCAACTGTCGCTTTCGAGAGGACTATGTCGAAGACATGCTCTGGAACTATGCATATCTCAACCGTGGACTGACAATTGTTTACAATGGCAAAAAGTTTAAGTCGGAAAACGGCCTTAAAGATTTACTGAGCAACAAACTCGACGGGGAGCCTCTGTATCCAATCATTCATTTAGATGACAAAGACGTAGAAATAGCATTTACGCACAATGACGGCTATGGAGAGGATTATTACTCCTTTGTAAACGGGCAGCACACTACAATGGGTGGCACTCACCTGTCGGCCTTCCGAGAAGCTCTGGTTAAGACCGTCAAAGATTTCCACAAAAAAGATTTTGATGCCGTGGATATTCGCACATCCATCTGCGCTACCGTTGCCATAAAAGTCGAGGAACCAGTATTTGAGTCACAGACCAAAACAAAGCTCGGCTCGCAGGATATGGGTCCAAAGGGTCCAACCGTGCGTACTTTTTTAAATAATTTCGTCAAGCAGGCACTCGACAACTATTTACATCGTAATCCGGAAACTGCAGATGTTCTGTTAAAAAAAATACAGGAATCCGAACGCAATCGTAAGGAATTGAAAGGCATCCAAAAGCTGGCCAAAGAACGCGCTCGCAAAAACAAGGTTCACAACAAAAAGTTACGCGATTGCCGAACCCATCTAGCCACAAAAAAAGACGGACGCCTTGAATCGACCCTTTTTATTACTGAGGGCGACTCTGCCTCCGGATCAATTACCAAGGCCAGAGACGTCAACACCCAGGCAGTCTTTTCACTTAAGGGCAAACCCCTTAATTCGTTCGGACTGACCAAAAAAGTGGTTTATGAAAACGAAGAATTTAACCTGCTTCAGGATGCTTTGAACATCGAAAACGGTCTCGAAGACCTCCGTTACAACAACATTGTGATTGCCACGGATGCAGATGTCGACGGCATGCACATCCGCTTGTTGCTAATCACCTTCTTTTTGCAGTTTTTCCCTGAATTAATCAAGCAGGGCCATCTTTACATTCTCCAAACACCTCTTTTTCGCGTACGTAATAAAAAAGAAACATACTACTGCTACAACGAGGAAGAGCGGATAAAGGCAATTGAAGCATGTCAGCCAAAGCCCGAAATCACCCGATTTAAAGGTTTGGGTGAAATATCACCGGAAGAGTTTGGCCACTTTATCGGCAAAGACATTCGCCTCGACCCTGTCATTATTCCGAAGGGCATGACCATTAAAGAGATGCTCGCTTTTTACATGGGTAAAAATACACCTGAACGGCAGACTTTTATCATCGACAACCTGAAGGTTGAAAAGGACGAGCCGGAAGTAGCTAGTGCATCATAACGCAGTAATATCCGCATGTCACTTCATCGTAGCGCGCAGCCTATATGAAAGCATGTTGCCTTCAATGGATAAGGCATATGGCGATTGATCGCTACGAAAGCGAACGATTGTACTAGTAATCTTTGAGTGAAACCAGTCCCCAGAGAAAGGTGGTTTTGTTACCGGAAAAATCTTTACGTGCATAAAGCTCATCCGTGTGAATAGCCAAATTGTTTGGGCCGGTGTGAGCATAGCTTTGTGGCTCATGCTTGATAATGCCCAAAACATTTGTCTCTCTGGGGGCCATTGCGCGAGAACTTGAATTACAAGCAGTGAAAACAGATGCCGAGGCTATAATTAAAATGATAGCAAGTAATTTACAACGCATACTTTGATGAAGTTAAAGATTAAAACGAAAATTAGAACCTTAGAGTTGGCGGGTTAGTGCAGTTTAGCAAGTACTTTTTTGGAAGAATGTCGATGGATCGTTAAGCCCCATAACACGCGCTATGTTAGAAAAAAACCAACACCCGTCGATTTTATGATGCGTCCTCAAAAACGCCTTCTGCAAGATCCATGTTGGAATGCACTGCTTTGACATCGTCCAAATCTTCCAACACCTCAATCAGATGCAGCACTTTGCGGGCACTTTCCTTATCCTCAATCGGCACAAGAACATTGGGAAGATAGACCAGATCCGATTCTTCGGTCTCAATTTCTCGTTCGTTCAGGGCCTGGGAAACCGCATCATAATCAGTCATCGGACAAATGACCTCAAAATAATCCCCCTCGTTCTTAATGTCTTCGGCACCGGCTTCCAGAACTGCGTCCATTAACGCTTCCTCATCTGTCTGTTTCGCATCAATGATAAACTGCCCGGCACGATCAAATTGAAACGCCACGGAACCAACGCCAGCAAGGTTACCCCCGTTTTTACCCATAGTGCTCCGCACTTCAGATGCCGAGCGGTTCTTGTTGTCTGTTGTAACCTCTACGATTAATCCGACTCCACAGGGCGCATAACCTTCGTAAACGATCTCTTCGTAGACGACACCCGGCAACTCACCTGTGCCTTTCTTGATCGCACGCTCAATATTGTCAGACGGCATATTCGCGTCTTTGGCTTTTCCAATAACTGTGCGTAACCGCGGATTTGCCGTCGGATCGCCTCCACCTGCTCGCGCAGCCAGAGTCAAATCCTTGCTGAGAACGCTGAAAAGTTTACCGCGCTTGGCATCGGCAGCACCCTTTGCACGTTTGATTGTGGCCCATTTACTGTGTCCTGACATAGTTTAAAATCTGTATGAACTTTAGATTGATACAATAAATTTAATGTTTCTTTCGGGACTTTTTTCCAGACGAATTTTTAGAACCTTTTCGACTTTTTGTATCAACAGGTGCTACCGAGTCTAACGCCTTCTCATCTGGCATACGATTTATCAACTTTTGCTGAAGTATTGTCAAAAGATTTTGTACAGTCCAGTAGAGAACAAGACCCGATGAGAAGTTGTAAAGAAAGATCAGGAAAATAAAGGGCAGAAACTTGAATATTTTTTGCTGGGTGGGATCGGCAGTCGGTGAGACCGGCGCCAGACTCATTTGAAAAAACATAGTAAGCCCCATGATCATAGGCAGAAGGTTTATTGGAAAACCAGCAACATATCCCAAAGTATCTGGCATTGATAAGTCACTGACCCAGAGAAACGATTCATGGCGCAACTCTGAAGCGGTACGCAGCATATAAAACAGCCCCACAAAAATTGGCATTTGAATTATCATTGGCAGACAGCCAGCCACGGGATTCACTTGATGCTTCCTAAACAGCTCAAGCATCTCTTTCTGGAATTTCTGCGGGCTATCTTTGTACTTTTCCTTCAACTCTTTCATCGGCTCCTGAATCTTAGCCATGCGTTTCTGTGAGCGACTGGCTTTCGCCGACAAAGGCCAGAATAACAATTTGATACAGATAGTCATGATCACAATGGACCAACCCCAGTTGGGCACAAATTTGTGTATCCCGTACATAAATGAGAGAAGTATTTTGCTGATCGTGCCCAAAAAGCCGAATTGCATAACTTTGTCCTGCCGGTTGTTCATGGCCTGCAGGCGCTTGAATTCCTTTGGCCCAACATAGAAATCAAAGTCCACTGATTCAGTCGAACCCGCGGCAACCGTCCCGAAATCATAGCCCACAGTTGCCGAAATACCTGGCCGCTGTTTCGACCCATCTTCCAGTGCAGGTAAATCAACCTTGTAGATAAAAAGTTCATGACCGGGAATATCTGAAGAAAGAATGGCTGCAAAAAATTGATTTTTCACCGAAATCCACTCACTCCGAACTATTTTTTCCAGCTTATCAATTGGTTCACTACTGCCAAAGCCAAGAAAACTTAAAAAACCACCACCGGCTAATTTATCAATTGCAGTAAATCGGGCTTTATTTCCGTCAAAGTAGCCAACATTTAGATGAGCCTGTGGCTGTTTCTCTGAAATCGAATGTGCCGTACCAAGATTAAAATACAGTGTAGAAAACGCCTGAGATACTTCAGTTTCATTGTATACAGTCGTCTTGTGCTGAATGTTGTACGGATCTTGATCGGAATTTGGCTCCGCCAGCGAATAAATACGCCGTAGTGTAATACCTTTTCCAAAATCAAAGGCAAAGGTGATCGAATGCGTCGACTGATCTTCAATTTTGTACGGAAAATTGAATGCCTGCAAATCACTTTCCTTTCCAGCCAGACTCAGACTTAAAGCCGGCAAGAAACCATTTTCGTTAAAAACGTAAGTGTCGCGGCTGCCTTTTTTGGTTTGCAGAAAACTAACCGATTTTATTGCACCACCCGTAGTTGTGAATTCAACTTCAACGAACTCATTGGCAAGCGTTATGATTTTTTCGTCGACCTCCGGATAAACGGTTTCGATCGATTCCACCGGCTCAGCCAGCAAACCTAAGACACTCTCGGAAACCTCGTCAAGTGAGGCCGCTTCGAACGCTTCAGATTCCGAAGCTGAGGCTGCTTGCTTTTCCTGGGAGCTGTCCAGCATCTGCTCTGCAGTTCCCTCTTGCTCAAGCTGCTGACTGCGCATGTCGGCAGTCTGTTTGACCATTAAACCAACACCTGCCAGAAGACAAAGAATGCCTAAAATTGTATTTTTTTTGTCCATCTAAAACTACTCAGAAACCATATCGGCGACTTATCTATTTTGAATGATTGGTACCATGAAGGGGATCAAATCCACCAGGATGCCACGGATGGCAACGCAAAAGACGCCGCAAAGTAAACCAAAATCCCTTCCAGAGCCCAAAATGTGCAAACGCATCGTATGCATAACAAGAGCATGTAGGCTGAAAACGGCAACCACACGACGGCCCAAAGAAGAACTGCTTGAGCGGTGAAAAGACCCATTGATAAATGCGAAGAAACAGAAGCACTAACCGAACAGGAATCGATAATACAGGACGCCACAGACGAAGTATCACTGCCTCATTCTGCAGATCCGGCTCAGAGGATTTTTTACACATTTTACGGGTTCTTCTATTGATCAAGTCTTTGACTTATTGGAAATAACAGAACAAGCATTTAGGAAGTAAGACTCCAACTCTGCAAAAGAATAATCTATGTAGTTTGCTCTTAATATAACTACAATATCACAATTGGACGGGAGCCTGCTTTCATGCCTGCGAAACAACTCACGGACAATTCGTTTTCCTCGGTTGCGTTTTACCGCATTCCCGACTCTACGTGATGCAATAACTCCTAATCGATGAACAACGGCTTGCTTTTGAGAAAATAAACGGTACTGGCAGATAAACGACTCACAAAATACACTTTTGCCCTGGGAACGGACTGCAAGAAAATCATTTCCCTTGCGTATACGTTTTGGAGTCGGAACGCCCATGGCCCCACAAAAACTCCTCTATTAGCGATACCTGACAGAAGCAGCTAATCTACGGCGCCCTTTAGCACGACGTGCAGCGAGTATTTTACGCCCACTTCGAGTAGCATTGCGTGCGCGGAACCCGAATTTGCGCGCGCGTCTTATTTTTGAAGGATTATACGTAGGTTTCATAGATATATGGTTAAATCATTAAAAAACCTTTTAAGAAGTTTATAAAATGTATATCTGTCAAGTGCCTATTGAGACTGATTGAGAATATGCAAGGCACTGAACGATTTCTACAATTCCGAGCATCAGAAAGAAAAAAACTTGAGAGACGAAAGTATATTAAGTTTATTGAAATTTATTGAAGTTTATGAGCATAGCAGAAATAGAAAAAATGATTGAGTCCGGAAAGGCCGATTGGCTCACAATGGATAAGTTGCGAAAGGAACTTAGTTGAAAGAAATAGAGAGTTGGATGGGCCAGTATTTCAGGAGTAGTATCTTAGCGGAGATTGATTCATTACACTTATTTGCAGGGATTCATCCTATTCGCTATGGATTTTATTGCCTGCTAGCTAAGTGTTTTCCTTTTGCGGTTTATTACCTAATCGAAGATAAAATAGCTAAAGTTGCAGCGATGCTAGATTTACGTAGAGATCTAAAATGGATTCAGTACCAACTAAACCAAAGAATAAGCTAACGGGATATGACAACTCCGTTACGGCTCTGCCTACAACTACGTGCATACCCTAAACTTTATGCAAGCTTGTCCATTCTTCTTGCTTGCATGAAAATCTAAAAAAAACACGCTTTGCCCAACTTATGCCAAAACGCACCGATATTAAATCTATTCTGATCATTGGTTCAGGGCCAATCGTTATTGGTCAGGCCTGCGAATTCGATTATTCCGGCACCCAAGCGTGCAAAGCGCTTCGTGAAGAAGGCTACCGGGTAATCCTGGTCAATAGTAACCCGGCAACCATTATGACCGACCCAGAGTTTGCCGACGTTACCTATATTGAGCCGCTTACTGTGGACACGCTGGACAAAATAATTGCCAGTGAGCGCCCGGATGCACTGCTGCCGACTCTGGGCGGACAAACCGGCCTCAATCTCTCCATGGACCTTCACAATGAAGGTATTCTTGAGAAGTACGGCGTCGAGATGATTGGCGCAAACCCTGCCGCTATTGAAAAAGGTGAGGCGCGCGATGTTTTCAAGCAGGCGATGGTAAAAATCGGTCTCGATGTCGCACGATCTGAGACGGTGCATACCCTAGCTGAAGCGCTTAAAGCAGCCGATGAAATCATCGAAGATTTCCCTATCATCATTCGCCCCAGTTTCACCTTGGGAGGTTCCGGTGGTGGTATTGCCTACAATCGGGAAGAATATGAACGGATGGTCCAGATCGGCCTCGAAATGTCCCCCACTACTGAAGTGCTCGTTGAAGAGTGTCTTCTAGGATGGAAAGAATATGAGATGGAGATCATGCGCGACCACAAGGATCAGTGCGTTGTTATCTGCTCCATCGAAAACTTTGACCCGATGGGCGTCCATACCGGTGATTCGATAACCGTAGCGCCGGCGATGACGCTAAGCGACAAGGAATACCAGTTAATGCGAGATGCCTCTTTTGCCTGCATCCGCGAAGTCGGTGTTGAGACCGGCGGCTCAAACATACAGTTCTCGGTGAATCCCGAAAACGGCCGCATGGTCGTCATCGAAATGAATCCGCGCGTATCGCGCAGTTCAGCGCTTGCCTCCAAAGCAACCGGCTTTCCGATAGCCAAAATCGCAGCAAAACTGGCGGTTGGTTACAGTCTCGATGAACTCCGCAATGACATCACCCGTGAAACCCCGGCAAGCTTCGAACCAACCATCGATTACGTCGTTACCAAAATCCCGCGCTTTACCTTTGAAAAATTTGTCGGCACCGATACTACGCTAACCTCAGCGATGAAATCCGTAGGCGAGGCAATGGCCATTGGCCGAACCTTCAAGGAATCGTTTCAGAAAGCGTTGCGCTCACTGGAAATAGGCGCCAAAGGCTTTGATGGCCCGCCAAAATTCCGCAAGAAAATTACCAACCTTCACGCAATCCATCAGGGCATTTCCGTGCCAACCTGCGAACGTGTCTTTTGGTTGCGGCATGCATTCCTCAATGGCATGTCTGACGAAGAAATCTACGATTATTGCAACATCGACCCCTGGTTTATCAGCCAACTGCGCCAGATCGTCGAAATCGAAATCGAACTGAGTCAACGAAGCCTGGCGAAACTGGACCATGAATTGATGCAAACCGCCAAAGAAGCAGGCTTTTCCGATGCGCTGATCGCCGATCTTGTAGGCTCTCACCGACAAACCGTGCGCAAACGCCGGGAAAAACTAGGGCTGATGACAAACTTCCGGCTGGTCGACACCTGTGCTGCCGAGTTCAAAGCATTTACACCCTATTACTACTCTTCCTACGGGGCTGAAAACGAAATCGCACACGACAAAACGACTAAGAAAATCATGATTCTCGGCGGTGGCCCGAATCGTATCGGCCAAGGTATCGAATTCGACTACTGCTGTGTGCATGCTTCATTCGCACTCCGTGAAGCCGGCTATGAAACCATTATGGTGAACTCCAACCCCGAAACCGTTTCAACCGATTACGATACCTCTGACAAACTATTTTTCGAACCACTCACACTGGAAGACGTTCTCGAAATTTATTATCAGAACCAGTGTGAAGGCGCGATAGTACAATTCGGTGGTCAGACACCGCTAAATCTTGCAACCGAACTTGAGGCCCACGGCGTCAACATTATCGGCACGTCCCCATCAATGATTGATGCCGCAGAAGATCGCAACCTTTTCCGCGACATCCTGGATCGTATCGGTCTCAAACAGCCCGACAACCGCATCGCCAACGCCGAAGAGCAAGCCTATGAACTCGCCGGTGAGATCGGATTCCCCGTACTCCTCCGCCCCTCTTTTGTGCTCGGTGGCCGCGGCATGTTTATCGTCTACAACATGAACGAGATGAAAAAAATCATCCGCGAAGTCTTTGATGTAGCGCCCGGCACTCCCGTACTTCTGGATAAGTTTCTCGAAGATGCCTACGAACTGGACGTCGACTGCATCTCCGATGGCAAAACTACGGTCATCGGTGGAATGCTGCAACACGTCGAGTTTGCCGGAGTTCACTCCGGAGATGCTGCAATGGTCATGCCTCCGCATACCCTTTCCGACGAAATGCTTGATAACATTCGTCAGGCAAGCTACGCCCTCGCCAAAGAGCTTAACGTCATCGGCCTGATGAATATTCAATTCGCGATCAAAGATAACGACGTATACATCATAGAGGTCAATCCACGCGCTTCCCGCACCATACCTTTTGTATCGAAGGCGATCGGAGTACCGCTGGCAAAACTGGCCGCTCGCGTCATGGCAGGTGAAACACTCGAAGACCTCGGCTTTACCGAAGAAATCATCCCTCCCTACTGGGCGGTTAAAGAATCCGTTTTCCCATTCAACCGATTCCCGGGAGCGCCGATTATGCTAAGCCCAGAAATGCGATCAACCGGTGAAGTCATGGGCCTCGATAAAGATCTCGGCGTAGCATTTGCAAAATCACAAATGGCTGCCAAACCTGCCCTTCCCGAGTCAGGAGATGTTTTTATCAGTGTAAAAGACAGCGACAAACCACAGGCGCTCGAAATTGCCCGCAGACTTTACGAACTGAAATTCAGTATTATTGCCACTGCCGGTACCGGAAAACTGCTCGAAGCAAATGGCATCAAGGTAAAACGCGTCTGCCGCCTCAGCGAAGGACGTCCGAATATAATTGACCTGATCAAAAGCAATAAAGTCTCGTTAGTCATCAATACCCCTCAGGGCACCATACCACGGCAGAACGAAAACAGGATTCGCACTGAAGCAGTAAAGCACAACATCTGCATCATGACCACCATTGCCGCCGCCTCAGCAGCCGTCGATGGAATCAAGGCACTTCGTGAAAAAGGTTACAAAGTCCGATCTATTCAAGACTATAGCAACGAAGCAAATCCGGCCCGAAGTTAGCCAAACGCCAACCAGAATCTGACCAAAGCCAGTGAATCGTAAATAACTATTTCAAACCATGAAACCGACTACGAATCCGTCCATCATTGCCCTACTCCATGGCCCAGATCAGCCCGGCCTTGTCTCCCGTGTATCAAGCTGGATATTCTTGCGTGGCAGCAACATCATTCACGCTGACCAGCATCAGGATCACGAGGCAAATATTTTTTTCCAAAGAATTGAATGGACACCTTCCTCCGGAAAAGCAGACGAAGAAGCCAACTCGTTTGAACAGTTTGCCCACGGAGAGCTAGGCATGACCGTTCAGGTAGCCCAATCATCCGACCAACCCAAAGTCGCACTCTTCGTATCGAAATTCGACCACTGCTTTCACGACAGCATTTTGCGCTTCAGATCCGGCGAGATGAATGGCGAACTTGCCTGCATCCTGTCCAATCACAAAGAATTGCAGCCAGAGGCGGAACGCTACGATATCCCCTTTTACTACACGCCAGTCAGCAGAGAAACCAAAACGGACGTCGAGGCACAGCAATTGGAAATCCTGCGCAAACATGAAATTCGTCTGGTCGTACTCGCACGTTACATGCAGATACTTTCAGCAGACTTTCTCAAAAACTTTAACTTCCCGGTGATCAACATACATCACTCCTTCCTGCCGGCCTTCGCAGGTGGAAGACCCTATCACCAGGCACACACCCGCGGAGTCAAAATAATCGGAGCCACGGCTCATTACGCCACCGCCGATCTAGATGAAGGCCCAATCATTCATCAGGACGTCACTCGAATCAATCACCGGAACTCAGTGACCGACCTTATTCGCAAAGGCAAAGACCTGGAAAAAATGGTGTTTGCCCAAGCCATACGCCTCCATCTTGACAACCGCATACTCGTGTATAACAACAAGACCGTAGTTTTTGGCTAGCCAAAGCTTATATTTCCTGAAACCTTCAGTGCCAAACCGCTTGCTTATTTCATGAACCACCCACCTAAAAAGAAACATAAGAATCCACTGCTGCCGGACGACAAGCAGGTCGACGAACGCAATTTCATCGACTTGGAAGACTCCGCCTCTCTCTCTTTTGAGGATCGTGTAAATATCTATTGGAACGAAAACAAAAGTTTTCTAATCGGCTGTATCTTCGCCTTAATGCTAGTCATTGTCGGCTATCAGAGCATGCGCATTTTAAAAGAAAGAGCAGAAGCCGCGCTCCGGGACGAGTATTCAGAAGCTTATGAAAACGGCACATTAGCTGAATTCGCCCGCACCCACACCGACAAAGCGCTCGGCGGATTTGCCGCACTCCGAATCGCGGATAAAGCTTACGAAAAAAAAGACTACGAAGAAGCGCTCGAGTTTTACACGCAGGCAGTTTCAGTGCTTGAAGAACCCATTTTAGCTGGCCGTGCCCGAATCGGACAAGCGTTTGCACTCTACTCCACAGGCAAGACCGCAGAAGGACTTGCTCAGCTCGACGCGATTACATCTGACAACACGCTTGCAGAATCCATACGAGCCGAAGCGGCTTATCATCTGGCAATCGAAGCACACACCGCAGGCCACACAGAAAAATATTCCAGCTACGCAGCACAGATCAACGACTCAGAATTTGCCGGGCAATGGCAGCAACGGCTTCGGCTCTTGCCAACAAACTAAATTCTTGTCAAAAGAAGGATGAGTCGCTTTATTGAAATCTTTTATTAAACCCATAACCCCTAAATATAAACCCTTATGAATCAAGAAAGTACCCATCCATTTGCCGTTGCTCAGGCTGGCGGAGACGCTAAGGCAACTTTCATCCGAAAAACCTACCTGCACCTTGCTGGCGCTGTTCTGGCATTTATCGGTCTGGAAATAGCCATCTTCAGCACTCCCCTGGCAGATCAAATAGCTTCACTTGTCTTTAATACTGGCTCTGTGGGTTGGCTTGGATTTCTGGGCGTATTTATGATTGCCGGATGGATGGCCCGTTCAATGGCAGTCAGTAGTTCCAGAACAACACAGTACGCCGGACTGGGATTTTACGTAGCCGCTCAAGCGCTCATTTTTGTTCCCCTGCTCTACATCGCAGTCCACTACAGCAGTCCGGATGTGCTGACCAATGCAGTCATCATGACGCTGACCCTCTTTGCAGGTCTGACCGCAACGGTCTTTATCACCCGTGCAGACTTCTCCTTCCTCAGAGTCGCTTTGACAGTTGGTGGCTTTGTAGCGATCGGAGCGATTATCTGCGGAGCACTTTTTGGCTTTAATCTGGGGATGTGGTTCTCCGTAGCAATGATCATCTTCGCCTGTGCTGCGATTCTCTATGACACCTCAAATGTTTTGCATCGCTATCAGGAGGATCAATATGTAGGTGCATCCTTGCAGCTATTCGCTTCGGTAGCTCTGCTCTTCTGGTATATTCTCCGGCTCTTCATATCGCGCGATTAAATCCACAAACACCTTTACCCAGCGTTCAACTCATTCTGCATCAACAGTCTCCTGATTGAAGATTTTCACAGTGATAAAAACCGCTCGTTTTGTCATTATTGAGTCGGTCTAAAAAAGACTGCTTTCGTATTATTCTCAGGGCGCACATCATCAGAGGCATCTTCAGTCAGTACTCGCGCTGCAATCTGTAACATTTCGCCAGACTGTAGCGTTGGCACTTGTACATGTATTTTTCGAGTCGTTGTCTGACCGGGCGACAAGGTTCCGACGGTAAACTCCTGAGGCGCTGATTCGCCAACCAAAACCGTAAGTTCTGCTACAGACATCCAAGCTGTGCCGCGATTCTGAACGGTTACTTCGATTGGCATTGTCGTTCCGGGCATAGCATCCGGTTGCAAGTAGATATCCGCAAGCGCTAAATCATTTACATCTTTTGTGGTTCGCTCGCGCAGTCGATCCCAGTTTAGCAGTCCACCGCCGTAGATTGGATCTGTACCGGCCGCTCCAGCATCGTCCAGATACCGCTCCAACAAATCGACTGCCTGCTGAGCATTGAGCGTCGAATCCGCCGAAAGCAGCGCCGCCAATGTTCCAGTCACAAAAGGCGCTGCGGCAGACGTTCCTGAAAACAACTGATTATCCGCATCTTCATCAGCCGCAAAAATACCGACTCCAGGAGCTGCAAAGTCGATTGCTTCAGACTGATTTGGAAATACTGCTTGTCGCCCGCGACCATCAACTGCGGTGACTGAAAGTACTTGCGGATACGCTGCTGGGTATGACAATTGGCTGTAGCCGTCGTTCCCTGCTGCTGCAACCAGGATAACGCCCTGCGCCTGCGCATATTGAACCGCATCCCGCAGCACCTGCGAATTCTGATAAAATCCCAGGCTCAGGTTAATCACCTGCACTCCCTGATCGACTGCATAAATAATACCGGTTGCAAGATCGAAACTGTTGCCAACACCCTGATCATCCAACACTCTGATCACCAGCAGATCAGCAGCCGGAGCAATTCCTTCCTTTCCTGCAATGATTGAGGCGACTGCAGTACCATGACCAGAACCAAGGCCCGAAAGGCCTCTACCGGTCAGATCGACTGAATCAATATTCAATCCGTCCAAATATGCATGGGCCTCAATTCCCGAATCCAATATGCCAACCAGCACACCTGATCCATCACCTTCAAATTCCCCACCGATGATTGCCCCGGCAGACGCGCCAAAAGCATGCAGCCTCGAGAGGAGTTCCGGATCCAGCTCAGCAGGCGGTAGTGGTTGCTCGATTCGATAGGAAAAATGCTCCTGTCCACCATATGTGGCTGGGTTCAGTTGAGATAGAATTGTATCGCTCACACGAATTGCCAGCAAAGAATCAATTCTGCCCTTTGGGCTAAGGCCTAACTCTGACAAGGTATTTAAATAACTGAGATAATCCTCCCGGTTCGAAAAATGAATTATCTGTTCGCCTGGAATCGCACCGAATGGATACGACGCACTGGAAGTCTCAATCAACCGCTCTGAACGATTCATCTGCTCCGCATCTGGATCATTGTCGGTAACATTTGCCTGAATCACCCGAACCGAATCCACATGCTGCTTCTTTGACAAAAAAAACACACTCCAACAAAGGACTGCCCCCAGTGCAAAAAACATTAAAACTTTGTAGACGGCATTCACTATCGTTCAAAAATTCACGCATATGGTGTAAACACAAACCGAAGGTGTAAATAATTTTTGAACGAAGGCAAGCTTCGGAAGGGTACGTACAATTCAAATATGTAGCAGGTATAGCGCAGCACCGTCCCCGCTTCGCTCTGTAAGCTTCGCAGGACAAGGCCCG
>CAZTSB010000102.1:0-9553 GCA_964616435.1 uncultured Puniceicoccaceae bacterium
TTGAACTCATTGGAATATTGTATTCTGAACAAAAATTGCTCACTTCTTCCTGAAAATGGTCAAACTGAATTATAAAAAGAAAATTCTTAAGGTTACTTAGGGCTATATCAAGTGTTGTGGCATTTGGTTCCTTCTCTACTACTCCCGAATAGTATCGACAAGCCATGTTCCTTACTTCAAAGCAATGCTTAAGAAAGCACTCAAGTCCTTTATCAGCAAATCGCTTATATGGATATCCTGAAGGATTTCTCAGTACCATTTGATAATATAGACCATACACGTTCTACAGGATTACGAATTACCGTAATGTAGTTGTATTCTTGTGGCTTGCAAAATCGAGATATAGGGCGGTGCATATTCAAGCTAACAAATCTCGACTGGTCATCTTGACTTAAGAGCTTGTGGAGTGAGGTCCCGCCACTTTTGGGAACATGAACGAATGCAATTTCGTTCCTTCCAAATTTATACGCTGGATCATGGAATCCTATTTTTTTATTATGTGACTTGATCCGATAATCAGTCCAAAATATCTGATCAATGATCTTAAGAATCTTTTTGGAAACGCTTTTCAAAATAGTTTTTTCCTTTATTCAATTTAGAGAGTAGTCATGCAAGTCTATGGACTGCAAGGTTCAAATTCTTTTCAGAAGTCCTGGCGCGCGATCTCGCATTGACTAGCTTGTCTGGATATAGATCGGGGTTTGGTCGAAGTCTTCCAAACTGTCCATGTGCCTTTCCTTTCATTCTATTATTTTTTTTAACCACCGATTGCACCGATGAGCACCGATTTTTGATTCTCTTTTTTTCTGATCGGTGTTAATTGGTGTCATCTGTGATGTAGAACTTTCTATTTGTTTCTTTCTATATCGTCGAAGGTAGGCGCGGCTTTAGCCGTTGCCACTATCGGCTGGCTGGTTGGCATTGGTTGCTTCTAGGTGGTAAAATGTCGTTCTGGTAGAACTTCTCTGACTTCTTTCCGAAATAATTGAAGAATAAAAGCCCCATTTCCTCTTCGCTTTCCCAATTTCCATCAACACGCTGCTCGATTACATACTTGTGAGGATTCTTTCCTGAGTAGACTTCACGAAGACGTGTCTCAGTGGTCAGGTAATCATAAATCATTCCATAGATTCTTCTTGCGTAGTCATCGGCATTCTCTTCTTCCGGCCAAAAAACATGCTGATGCATACACCCACAATAGATAACTGCTTCGTATTCAATGAGGTCTAAAAAAATGCTAAAGCCTGATTCACTTTCCATTTCGATGCTTAGGTCGAAGCCCTCACTTCCGATGTTCCATGAATGTGGGACATGAGGATAAACAGAGAAAAATTCTTTTCCTATGGTTTCGATTGCTTCCTGGAGTCTGCGACTTCGATTCATTTCTTTCTGCCAATGTAAAGGGTATTCACAGAGTGAAGGCGGAGCGTAACGGAGTCGATACTACCGGCTTGTTGGCAACCGAGATTGCTGCTGCTTCCACTATTGATCATAAGTTTAGATTTAATTTCTTGGGGCTCAGAGTGAGTCCTCGTCTTTTATATACGAAAAAGAAATTCAAAATTGTTTATTTAATTTCATTTTTTCTTCCTTTTTGCTTTGCCCACTTCACTGATTTGGCTCCAACCCTAATACACTATCCTATAAATTCTGTAGATCCTGTCGAAAAACCGAGTTGAACGTCGAATTTAAAACTCTGTGCCAAAAACATGAACAGATTCTTTGGGATTTGAAATTGGTTCCGGCTACGTCGGTCTGGGATTAAGTGCTTTTCAAATCTTCCATTTAGTGACAGTTTCGATACTTCCAAAAGGATTATAGCTTGTTAAAACATTATACGCTTATGAAAAATAAAGTACCGGTTATTATTGTCGCCACTTTGCTTTCGTTGCTGATAGCTATCTCAATAGTTGTTTTGATTATTCTTAAAAAGAATGATGACGTCGGCGGCGATAGCAGTCAGAATGGTTCTGCTGATTCCGGGGAGCGCAACGAAGTGGTCATTGATTTCGAGCTTCGTCAGCTTGTTGAAAAGGCAGAAGAACTGGTAAATAAAGATTTGGCGGATGCGTTGCGTCAGGGTGATGTGCAGATTGATTTCATGTCCGCACTTAGAAAAGATCTCAAAGAAGCGGACAAGGAGCTTTCGAATGGGGACGTGGATGAAGCCAGAAAGCGCTATGCAGACGTCGTTTCGACGGCTGAAACTCGATTGGATGCACTTGAGTTTGCCGAGTCGGCTCGCAAGCTAAATGATTCTGCATATGCAGAGCTGGAAAAGCATGAATATCTGAAGACAGCGTTTGAAAATACCTATGATGAAACGGTGAGTATGTACAATCAAGGATTGCAGGATATGGAAGCAGGCAAATTTGAAGAAAGCATTCGCCGCTTCAAAACGGTAATCAAGATCCTTGAAGAGTTGAAGGAGCAAGCCGTCCAGCAGGTTAAGGCAAAGCTGGAAGCGGCGGAAAGCGCATTGTCCAAGTTTGATCCTGCCACTGCCAGAGCTTCCTTTGAACGTGTATTGGAAATTGATTCGTCCAATTCTGCCGCTCAAAAGGGATTGTCAAAGGCTGTAGCGCTGGAGGTGATTGTGAACGAAATGGAGTCTATCAGTACTTTACGCAAAGCCGGTAAGAATGAAGCGGCGCTGGCTCAGATCAATGATTTGATTGCGAAAAATCCCGGCAATTCCTTCTTGCTGGATGAACGGAAAGGTATCGAAGCAGACCTTGCAGAGGATAAGCGCGAAGCAATTATTAAGCGGGCTGGTGTTGCTGAAGCGGAAGGTGATCTGACTGCCGCAATCGCTGCGTTAAAGGAAGCCAACGACATTCGCTCAGATAACAAGACGACCAAACGCCTGAATCAACTGAAGGCAAAAAAGAAAGAAAAGCAGATGGAAACCCTGTTGGAGACAGGCTACAATTCATTGAAAGCTGGAAATTACAACGCTGCCAGGACAGCTTATGAAGCAGCAATTGCTTTGGATCCCAAATCCAAGGAAGCACAAGCCGGGATAAAGAAAACATCTAGCCTTTACCTGGCAAATATTCGTTACAACAAGAGTATTGAATCGGCCGCAAACTATTTGATTGAGGGACGTGTCCCGCTAGCAACAAAGTTTTTTAACGAAGCTATCAAGAGCCGTCCCAGCACTATAAGCTTCAAGCAGAAAGATGAAGAAGAGCGCATCCGCACTGAATTGGCCGCACAAAGAGAGCCGATAAATGTGCGCATTATTTCGGATGGTAAAACATATGTCAGTCTGATCGGAGTATTTGCTCCGGAGCGTTTCAAAGAGAAAGAGATCAAGCTC
Organism: uncultured Puniceicoccaceae bacterium; assembly: GCA_964616435.1. GTDB lineage: Bacteria > Verrucomicrobiota > Verrucomicrobiia > Opitutales > Coraliomargaritaceae > Lentimonas. The sequence continues at coordinate 3,323 of CAZTSB010000102.1, forward strand.
TATCCGGATATTTACACGCTTAAAGGCACACGCAGTAAGTATCTGCCTGTCGAAACCGAAGTAAAAGTAAGCAAAAGTCTAAATCCTGAAGGAATTGAAATAATCTGCACGGAGAAATTATGAGTTTAAAACTTCTGATCAGTGGAATTTTGACATTCGTCTGTGCAGCCATGCTTTGCGGCGCGCCGGACCCTGATCTCTTCGATGGGCGTTTTTCTGCGACTGGGTCGAATGTTTCAGGCGCTGGAAACGACGGAACCGATGAAAGCGGTGAAGGAAGTGAAAAGGGTGAAAGCAGTCAAGAGGGTGAAGAAAGCGAGAGTGGCGAAGGAAGTGAGAGTGGCAAATCCTCATCCGAAGCAGCATCCGAAGGGGCCGCTGCAACCGATGGCGAAATGTCCGGTTCCGGGAAATCGGGAAATGGATCATCTCCTGTGGAGGCGACGACTTCAGCAACTGGCTTCGGGCGTAGTTTTGAAGAATTTGAAATCGGCGCTAGTGATGAAACCAATGGCAAGATTGAGATAAATCAGTCCAAAGATCTCGGCGAGCCGTCGACTCCTGCATCCAAATCAAGCTCTTCAGCGAATTCGAATGTGCAGAATTCGGATAAAACTGCTCAAAAAAGTGATTCAGAGAACCAGGAAACATCTGATGGAAGCGGTACCGCTGATTTCGGTACCAGCGTGCCTTCCGGTCTTTGATTAGCAGGGAAGTAAAGATTTAAAATTTTGAATGAATCAAGCTTCGAGGTATTATATCCTGTAGCGAATAAAGTAATCGAATGTTTCCTGATTGGCGATTTTTTTGCCTTTGAGGCCATATTTGAAATTTTCATGCTTGTTTCAACTGTGAAAGCTGATTCACAGTATTCTGATGAAGCGAACACATAGCTGCTCACAACTCCGGAAGTCAGATGCCGGGTCGACCGTCACTCTTAGTGGCTGGGTGGATTCTGCACGAGATCACGGAGGTATTCTTTTTGTCGATCTGCGCGATCGGGAAGGGTTGACCCAGGTAGTTCTGGATCCCGCTAACAAACTCCTGGAATCGCATTTTGGTTCGATCAAGCCGGAGTCGGTGATTTCGATAACCGGCAAGGTTAAGGAGCGTTTGGACGGTACGTCGAATGAGAAACTGGCAACGGGAGAGATCGAGGTATACGCTACGGATATTGAGGTATTGAATGTCTCGAAGACACCGCCGTTTCCGATGGATGATTCTGCGGACAAGGTCGGTGAAGATTTGCGCATGACTTATCGCTATCTTGATCTGCGGCGTACGACCAATCTTGAAATGCTGAAAATGCGACATGCTACCAGCCGTGCCGTGCGCGATTATATGGACAATCAAGGGTTCATCGAAGTTGAAACACCTATGCTTTTTAAAAGCACACCGGAAGGAGCTCGTGAGTTTCTGGTGCCGAGTCGAATGAATCCCGGCGCCTTCTACGCTTTGCCGCAGTCACCGCAACAGTATAAGCAGATGCTGATGGTGGCTGGTGTTGAGCGTTATTATCAGTTGGCGCGTTGCTTTCGTGATGAAGATCTGCGTGCGGACCGTCAGCCGGAATTTACCCAGTTGGATATCGAGCTGTCGTTTATTGATCGCGAGGATATGTATAGCCTGATCGAGGGTTTAATGGTTGCGGTCTGGAAGAATGTCATCGGTGTCGAGCTGGAGACGCCCTTTCTGCGCATGAGTTATTTCGATGCGATGAACCGTTTCGGTGTGGACAAGCCGGATATGCGTTTTGGTATGGAATTGCAGGATTGTGGCGAGATTTTTGCGCAGTCGGGATTCAAGGTTTTTTCGGGTGCGTTACAGTCGGGAGGGGCTGTTAAGGCCATTAACGTCAAAGGTCTGGCTGACATTACCCAGGGAGAGTTGCGAACGCTTGAAGATACTGCAAAGACGCTGGGGGCAAAGGGACTTGCCTTTATCAAATGCGAGAATGGCGAGTGGAAGTCTCCGATTGTGAAATTCTTTTCAGAGCAGGAAAAAACTGCGTTGACCGAGGCTTTGGGGATTGAAGACGGTGATATTGTGTTTTTTGCGGCGAGTGAGTGGGAGCGTGCCTGTACCATATTGGGGCGTGTGCGTTTGGATGCAGCTCAGTTGCTGGTGAAACGTGGCAAGTTGACGATTGATCCGAGCGTGTACAAGTTTTTGTGGGTAATTGAATTCCCTTTGATGTTATTTGATGAGGATGAGGGACGTTATGTCTCCTCGCATCACCCGTTTACCTCACCTGTAGTTGAGGATATACCATTGTTGGACTCTGATCCGAAAGCGGTGCGTGGTCAGCATTACGACCTTGTTCTGAATGGTGTCGAATTGGGCGGTGGCAGCATCCGTATCCACCAGCCGGAATTGCAAAAAAAGGTCTTTGAAGATGTGTTGCAGATACCCAAAGATGTGGTGGAAAGTCGTTTTGGTTATATGCTCAAGGCATTTGAATACGGCGCTCCGCCGCACGGTGGTATTGCATTTGGTCTGGATCGCCTTGTGACGATTTTGACGCAGCGTACCAGTATTCGCGATGTTATTGCTTTCCCGAAAAATCAGAAGGGGCAGGAGATGATGACTTCGAGTCCGGGCGTTGCTACAGCGAAGCAACTGCGTGATTTACATATCAAGACAGATTTGCCGAAGAAAGAGGCAGGGCAAAAATGATTTTGCAAAACGATGCTTAATTTTTCTTTGGAACCCAGGCCCGTTACCGAGGTTCTTTTATGTATTCTTTTATGCTGCGCGGTTTTTCACTTTATTTAGCCGGTTGCCTTGTATGTATTTGCGTTTTGCGGGCACAAATGGTGCCGAATGATCCGGTCCTGGATTTTCGGTTGCCTCGATTTAGTGAAGACGGATATGCCCAATGGATATTGCGTGGCGGCCAGGGTATTTATGACAGTGAAGAGCAGATTCGCGTCAAAGAGATGTCCCTGAGCATTTATTCCGGGGATGAGCGTAAGGCTCTTGAAATGAAAATTGACAGTCCGGAGGCGACCTTGCTCGTTAAAGAAAATCGTGCGATTTCCGATAGCTCCATTGAAATTGTCGGCTCAAATTTCAAGGTTTCCGGTGTGGGCTGGATGTGGGACGGCACAAAAAAGGAGATTGAAGTGAAATCCGATGTTGCAGTTGAGTTTTCACAGGAGGTTGCCGGTATGCTGTCGGGCAGGGCGCCTGAAGAGACGGGGGAGTCGAGTTTGACGGAAATTTTCAGTCGTAGTCTGTTGCTTAAAACGACGCCAGAAGCGTATCGTTTCCAATTTACTGATTCGGTAAAGGTTGTTTCCAATGATACCGAGCTGAATAGTGAGTTGCTGGTTGCAATTGCTGACATACCTGAGAGCGAAGACCCGGAAGATACTTCAATGGCAGAACTGGAGTTTGATTCAATTGATAAGATCATCGCAACCGATCAGGTTGTCATTGCGCAGGCAGGTAATGTTCTGAAGGCAGAAGAAGCGGAATTTTCGCTGCGTGAGCAAAGTGCGGAATTTAGGGGGAATCCCAGTATAAAGACATCAGGAGCTTATGTGAGCGGTGGTCTCATTCGCAGTAGGGAAGGGGTGTTGATTGTCGATAGCAGTGAAGAATCTGGACGTGCGCAGATGATCGTTTCGCAGGCTGGAGGTTTGGGTGTTGCTAAAGGCATATCGCCAAGCCAGGAAACTGTGGTGCTTGCGGATACTATCAGTATGCAGGAATTCGAAACAGAAAATCAGTTTAATTTCGAAGGATCCGTTGAGGTGACGTCCGGATCAATGCGGGTGCGGACAGATAATCTGACTCTATATCTGGATCCGACAATAGGAAGTGAGGCAAGTAATGCGGCATCGGATACATCTGGTGAAAACGCGGAGGATGAGTTTCGTCTTGGTGAGGTGGTTCGGGTAACTGGAGAAGGTTCTGTGTACATCGAGCAGGAAAATCAGGTGGTAACCTGCGATAAAGCTGTTTTTTATCCGAAGGAAGAACACGCGGTATTATACGGGAGCCCGAAGGTTGAGAGTGAGCAGGCAATTATCACCGGAGATACCATGGAGTTGCAACAGGGCATGGCTGTAGTCAATGGTTCTGCGGATCATCTTGTGAAGGTGATTCTACCTAAGCTTCCGGATTTGGGTGCGGAAGATTTAGAATTTACCAAAGAGGCGCAAACATCTGAGTCTAAGGAAGCAAACCCCGAAGAAGCCGCAATCGCTAAAAGCGAAACGATTGTGAGAGCAGAAACGCTGCTTATGACTGAGCACACCAACCATTACTTAATTAATTTTAAAGATTCGGTCTCAGTAGAAGGAACCAATTTAAAAGCGGTTTGCAATCGCATGGACGTAATCCTGATTGATCAGCAGGATGATTCGGACGATGACGAGCAGGTGCAGGTTCGAACCATTCGTGCGTACGAGAATATTGTATTTGAGCAAAATGGTCGTAAAGCCACCGCTGACAAAGCTACCATTAAGCCCTTGGAAGGTGAAGTCGTGCTTGAGGGCAATGCAGTCCTTACAGATGATCAGGGTAAAGTTTCCGGACATCGAATAACAATGCATAAGGGTAAAGGCCGCGCGACCGTTGAAGGCGATGGTTCCAAAGGCTCCCGAGCTCGTATAACTCTTCCTGAAATGGAATTTCTGAAAGGTTTTCCGGGAGAAGAGAATGATCTTTAAATCACAGCTGTACCATAAAAAGTTAACCGCAGAGTTCTGCTGAAAACGCAGAGCCTTCTAATAGTCAAATCATTTTGAGGTATTTTTCCGGCTTTCCGTCTTGCGTTCATCTATTCGAAATATAAGTCCTGTAAGGCATATGAAAATTGTACTCGCATACTCAGGAGGTTTGGATACGTCTGTCCTGGTCAGTTGGCTAAAGGATCACTTTAAGGCAGAGATTATTACTTTTGCGGCCGATGTTGGGCAGGAAGAAGAGCTTGATGGCTTGGACGAGAAGTCCAAAGCGACCGGCGCTTCCAAACATTATACAATGGATCTTGTCGAAGAGTTTGCCAGTGACTTCATTTTTCCGATGATGCGTGCAAATGCTCTTTACGAAGGGCAGTACCTACTGGGAACTTCGATTGCGCGTCCGCTTATTGCCAAAGCTCAGGTGGAGATTGCAAAGCGTGAGGGCGCCGATGCAGTCGCTCATGGTGCAACCGGTAAGGGAAATGATCAGGTGCGCTTTGAGTTCGGATATGCGGCATTGGCTCCAGAGCTTAAAATCATCTCTCCCTGGCGCATGGAAGTTTTTCGCAAGGATTTTCCAGGACGCACTGAGATGATTGAATATTGCCACAAACATTCCATCGACGTCGAGGCAAGCGCTTCCAAGCCGTATTCGATGGATCGCAATCTGTTGCACATTTCCTATGAGGCGGGTATTCTTGAAGATCCCTGGTTTGATCCGACGACGGACGAAAATAAGTCGATGTACAAGCTGACGACTGCGCCTGAAGATGCGCCTGACAAGGCGGAGTATGTCGAGTTGGATTTTGAGCATGGGGACTGTGTTGCTATCAATGGTAAGTCGATGAAGCCAGTGCAGGTGATGAAGCATCTGAATACTCTTGCCGGCAAGCACGGTGTTGGCCGCGTTGATATCGTTGAGAACCGGTTTGTGGGCATGAAGAGCCGTGGAGTCTACGAGACGCCGGGGGGCACGATTCTCTTGCAGGCCCATCGCAATATGGAGACCCTGACGATGGATCGTGAATTGATGCATTTGCGCGACAGTCTCATTCCTCGTTATGCGCAGTTGGTTTACAACGGCTTCTGGTATGCGCCTGAGCGCGAAGCACTGCAGGCCTTAATTGATGAGTCACAAAAAACAGTTACCGGAACCGTGCGTCTGAAGCTTTACAAAGGCAATGTTACCACAGTGGGTCGTAAATCCCCGTTATCACTCTACGACGAAAATATTGCTTCGATGGAAGGCGTCGAGAGTGACTACAATCCGGACGACGCAGGTGGCTTTATTCGTCTGAATGCACTCCGCCTGCGCAAACGGGCGCTGGTACAAGAGAACATTAAAAAATGAGATTTCAGCGGCTAGCCTTTGATGTTTCGAAGGAGCCTGACTTCAGGAATCGGATAGCAGCAAGAAGCCAAAAGAAAGCGAACCAGAAGCATAACACAGAGAGTGATTCGTCGTATTGTTCCATATTTTTTCAGCAACATTGTGGAGCGAAAATTGCTTCTCCAGTCCTCACGCGGAACGCACATT
>CAZTSB010000103.1:0-22695 GCA_964616435.1 uncultured Puniceicoccaceae bacterium
TTTGCCGTAGACATTCATCCAGCAGCAAGAATCGGCTACGGTATTTTACTGGACCACGCAACGGGATTTGTTGCCGGAGAGACCACTGTTATTGAAAACAATGTCTCGATACTGCATGAAGTCACACTTGGCGGCACCGGCAAAGATCGGGGAGACCGGCATCCAAAGGTTCGCTCAGGTGTCTTGCTTGGAGCCGGAGCAAAAGTATTGGGCAATGTCGAGATCGGTGAAGGCGCCAAAGTTGGCGCCGGCAGCGTGGTGCTGGACTCTGTACCACCACACACAAGTGTAGCCGGTGTGCCAGCTAAAGTAATCGGGGCGACCAAGGATGTCAGCCCAGCCCTTGGGATGTGCCAGAAATTTGATTAGTAACTCAGGTTAATATTAAGTTTTTAGGTCTTCTAACACACTAAATTAATTATCGATTTTTAACTACATACATTCAATGCCGACTTTCGCTATAATAGGTACGCAACAGGCACTCTGGGCGCTTTGCCTGGCAGTTGGTGCGGGATGCCTACTCACTGCACTCTCTCGAAAATTGCAGCTGCCGACTATCGTTCTGCTACTGCTGGGAGGCTTTGTGCTCGGCTCAGAAGGAATCGGCATTCTGGATCCAAACGCTTTAGGTGAATTTCTGCCAATGATTGTCTCTCTGGCTGTGGGGATCATTTTATTCGAGGGCGGACTGACCCTCAACATCAAGGATTTTTCACAGACATCGACTGTTATTAACCGTCTGCTGTCAGTAGGCTTGCTGATTACCTGGCTGGGCTCGGCAACAACGGTGTACTTAGTTTTTCGTGTTCCGCCTGCATTCGCCCTTTTGATGGGGAGCCTGATCATTGTTACCGGTCCAACTGTAATTGTACCATTGCTGCGCAGAATTCGCATTGATCAGAAGGTAGGCAACATTTTGCACTGGGAAGCGGTACTGATCGATTCAGTTGGCGTATTCATTGCAATTCTTGGCTTCGAATGGGTCGTCGAAGGCGGTAGCTCCGTAGCCATGCCCAACTTTCTAATCCGCATTGTCAGTGGCATTAGCATTGGTGTTGCCGGCGGCTACATTATTTCTTGGCTGATGAAAAACAACTGGGTACCGGACGACATTATCAATGCATTTACACTTGCCAGCGCCATGTTGATTTTCGGCTTAACGGAACTGATAAAACCAGAAGCCGGGCTGCTTTCCGTTACAGTTGCCGGACTAATTGTAGGCCTCGAAAAACCGCGACAGATAAAGGAAGTGAAGGCTTTCAAAGCTGAGATTGTCGATTTATTGATCGGCTTGCTGTTCCTGTTACTGGTAGCCCGGCTCAAAATCCAACAATTCATCGACTTCTTTGATGCCGGAGGCGGCCAGGTACTTTTTGCAGTTATTTTAATCATTCGACCACTCAGCGTCCTGTTATCATCATGGGGCACAAAACTCAACCTGAGAGAAAAAGCATTACTCAGCTGGATTGCTCCTCGCGGAGTCGTGGCAGCCTCGATGGCTTCATTATTTGCACTGTCATTGCAATCGAAAGACCATGCAGAAAGTGCCGCGCTGATGGAATCATTTGTCTATTCCATTATTTGCGCAACTGTACTGATTCAGGGTCTTTCTGCCGGCATAGTCTCCAAAATACTGGGTCTGCAACGTCCTGCGCCCAACGATCTGATTATCATCGGCGCACACCCATTTGCTCGCGAACTGGCAAAACAGTTAGTACGCAAAAACGAGCAAAGAGTTACCCTTCTGGATGCCAACGCAAGTAATGTCGAATTCGCCAAAAAAGAAAAACTGACCGCGCTATGCTGTGACGCTCTGGAAGCAGAGCAACTCTATGAAGACCAACAGCCACTGTTCGGCACCGGACAGGTACTGGCACTGACGGACAACATCGAACTGAACCAACTCCTGATGCAACGATGGGCAGATGTTCTCAATAGCGAGAGAGTTTATGGTTGGATACCCTCCGATTATTTTGCAAAAAACAATCACCTCATTGGCCAGCCGGTCTTTGGCGATCTTGAACGCCCAACAATAATCGGTAGCGAACTTCTACAAGGAAAAAGCAACCTGGAATCTATTGCATGGGAAGAAGCCCAAAAGCTTCCATCCGGCGACTGGCACCCCCTCTATATTCGCAGGGGTAAGTTATTAAAAGCAGTGCGAAACGATGCCGCACTTAAAGAATTAGTAAAAAATGAGGATGAAATCATCTATATACGAAGCTCAGTAGGTTCCCTTTTACGTGCCTTTCGAAGGGGTGATTATTTAAAGATCAAATGCAAAGACATCGAAAAACTTTATCAGCAGCTTGCAAAAATCGCTTTAAATTCGATGGATGATATTTCCAAAACAGAAATTCTTGAAAGTCTTGGTGCTCAGAGCAAAACCCCACCCGTATATCTGGGTCATGGCATGTCGATTCTAAACATTTACAATGCGAAACTTGAACAGCGTATTTGTTTTGTAATCTCACTCCACAAAAGCCTTCAAATCCCCGACAAAGAAGAAAAAATCGACTGCATTTTCTTTTTGTTAAGCCCATTAGATGATGCCGAAGGTCATCTGGCAACCCTCTCTGACATATCCAAAAGTTGTCTCTCTGTTCATCGACGCAAACAGATCAAAGATGCTGGGACAGTTGATGATGTCATTGCCGCAATTACGTAAACTCTCTTCTTTTGCCCGGGTGGTGTTCCGAGCCGCGCTTATGCGAGGCGACAAGAAACAATTGGCAGTTCTGACAATTTTACCACCCAAGAGAGGTTGACAGCATGATCCGCAGTAAACATATAGATTGTTTTTATGCTCGGGTGGTGTTCCGAGCCGCGCTTATGCGAGGCGATAAGAAACAATTGGCAGTCCTGACAATTTTACCACCCAAGAGAGGTTGACAGCGTGATCCGCAGTAAACATACAGATTATTTTTATGCTCGGGTGGTGAAATTGGCAGACACGCCAGATTTAGGTTCTGGTGCCGCAAGGCGTGAGGGTTCAAGTCCCTCCCCGAGTACTTGCAGGGACTTGCGCTGATTCTTTGGCACTGGGAAAATAGTCGGTAAAACCCTGAAACCAATTTCGTGATTCAAGATCAATACGACCTTGCAAAAATCACACGTTTGCCGGATTTGCCGGTGAAAACGCACGAGACTTCTTCATCTATTGTCTCGCTGGGAATACAACGTACACTGACTTTATATTTCTTGGCAATCTGATCTTCCAGTTCAGGATCGCAGCAGAAGCCCATTGAGGCAAAACCTCCCTGTAATTGCTGTTCATCTTCGTCAGTAGTAGCGAAGAATGCTTCGAACTCGGCTTCACTCTTAATTTCCTGGGTATGGTCGTCACGAAATTTCCTGGCTCTGGTAAAAAGAGCGTCTTGAATCTCATCCAACAGACCCGCGATACCGGAAACAAACGCATCTCGTTTGTGGCTTTGCTTGTCTTTTGGAGACTGGTCGCGGCGCCCGACAAATACGCTGTCATTTTCCATATCACGTGGCCCGATTTCAACGCGTAACGGAATGCCTTTTTTGATCCAATGCCATACTTTTTCACCACCTCGCATGTCGCGATCGTCCAGTTCGACCTTCACAGGCTCGTTCATGTAAATCTGTGCCTCCAGCGCCTGTTTGAATTCATAGCAATAGTTCAGAACTTCCGAGCGTGAGGCTTCATTGGGTGTTACCGGAATGATGACTACATGCGCTGGCGCGACACGCGGCGGCAGCACGAGTCCGTCGTCGTCAGAGTGTGTCATGATCAGGCCGCCGATCAGTCGCGTCGAGACTCCCCAGGATGTCGTCCAGGCGAAAGTCTCTGATCCGTCTGCGCTGAGGTATTTAATGTTGCTGGATTTGGAAAAATTTTGTCCGAGAAAATGTGAAGTGCCTGCCTGCAGAGCCTTGCAATCCTGCATCATCGCTTCAATCGCAAAGGTTGCTTCGGCTCCGGGAAAGCGTTCGGCAGCCGTCTTTTCTCCGGTGATGACAGGCATTGCCATCATGTTTTCAGCAAAATCGGCATACACGTTGAGCATCCGGCGGGTTTCTTCGAGAGCTTCTTCTGCGGTTGCATGTACCGTGTGTCCTTCCTGCCAAAGAAATTCTGCAGTGCGCAGAAAGAGACGTGTACGCATCTCCCATCGGACGACATTTGCCCATTGGTTAATCAGCAGCGGCAGATCTCGATACGATTTCACCCATTTGGAAAAGAGTTCGCCAATGATCGTCTCGGATGTGGGTCGTACGATCAGTGGTTCTTCAAGCTTGCCGGCCGGTTGGAGGGTACCATCGGCATCGGCCTCCAGACGCGAGTGTGTCACCACTGCACACTCTTTGGCAAAGCCATCCACATGCTCCGCCTCTTTTTGCAGATAACTTTTTGGTATAAACAGCGGGAAATAGGCATTTTTATGGCCGGTCTCTTTGAAACGGCGATCCAGGTCGCGCTGGATGTTTTCCCAGATCGCGTATCCCCATGGCTTGATAACCATGCAACCACGCACCGGAGTTGTTTCTGCCAGATCTGCTGACTTTACAACTTGCTGGTACCACTCCGGATAGTCTTCACTTCGCGTGGGCGTAATCGCGTGCTTTGCTTTTTTTGCCATTAAGCAAAAACAAACGCAACAAGTAAGAACGGGGCAATGACAAATGTCAGATTGTTCCGTTTACCCTCAAACATTTCCACAGCCGTTACTTTTCTAATGGTAAGTATCGTTGTCATCATAGATATCATTTTTGTCGTCAGTATCGTTTCCATCGTGGGTACTGTTCTTATAGTAAGCGCTGTTTTCATCATAAGTGTCGTTTTTATCATGAATACCACCGTCAGGGTAAGTATCGATTCTATGGTAGGTACCGCGATCCTGGTAAGTATTGCTCAAATCGTAAGTACCACTTTCATCAGTATCGGTGCTTTTCTCATCGTTCGCCCAACTGCCACCGATAAACTTAGTGACCGGGTCAGTCACTTTAGGAAAGAATTTCATCAAGCCGTAACCCACAATCACAATGCCGACAAAGATAAGCAGAGTCTTACCAAGACTCTCTATAAATTTCAAAATCAACAGGAATAAAACCAGCACGACGATGCCGGCGGTAATGTTATAAAGCAGCAAATTTTCTTGGAATGATTCCATGTTTTTCAAGAATCCGGATCAGCTTAAACAGGCAAGGTAAGCCTTAAGCATTTGGTAGGACAACTTATTTCTGGCCTGAAATCCATACACTGATCGGCCTTTATCAGTTGCCCAGTATTTTTTGCAGAAACAATTTTCGATGGATCGAAAGTACGCCATGCTTGAGCAATGCTTGTCGGTGTAAGGCAGTTCCGTAGCCTTTGTGCTTTTCAAAGAAATACTCAGGGTGCGCTGCCGAAAACTTAGCCATCTCACGATCACGCAGCACTTTTGCAGCAATGCTGGCAATGGCAATCGCCAGTGATTTGCCATCGCCTTTTACCAGGCCGGTATGGGCATAGGGAAATGGCCTGAGAGGCCGCCCGTCGACAAGAATGTGTACTCTGCCTGCCTCCCGAAAAAGTGGCCCTTCGGTGGCAGTATCAGGTAGCTCCCAGTCATGTGCACGCATAGCCAGATTTTCCAGTGCGCGTTTCATTGCCAGGCGAGTTGCTCCCAGAATATTCAGAGTTTCAATCTCTTCGACCGATCCGGAAGCCACCTCGAAATCCAATAAGCCTCGCTCACGCAGATTTTCAATGACTGAAAACTGATGTGTACGCGCTTTTTCGCTCAACTGCTTTGAATCGTTAACTGCGGTGCTTAATTCAAGCGCTTCCGCAGACTCAAAAAAATCACGTCCCAGCAAACAGGCGCCCGCCACAACCGGCCCGGCCAGGCAACCACGTCCAGCTTCATCAACACCAATTAACCACTCGAACTCGGCTAATTGCTTGTAATCGTGCACTTGCAGTGAATTCATTTTTTGAACGGTGAGTAGTGAATGGAATGGTCATCTGCTATGAATTATACAGCTCAGCAAAACAGATTTTTGTATTGTTCAAAGTTCAACGTTTGATGTTCAACATTCCTTTTAATTTCGGCGATACCGAAATTAAAAATCAGTATTTTGACCAGGCTGGTTTCTTCGGTGGCTCCAGTCCCTGGGCTTCATAGGCTGTTTTAAAATGCATTTTGGCATAACCTGCCAGTTCGCCCGGGCCTCGAGCCGCAACAATTTTCTTTGCCTGCTCCAGCACTTTTTTGCCTGCGCCTTTCTGCAATACCTCATCCTCGCTCAGTACGTCCCTCAATTCATCGGAAAGCCGCTTCATTTCGCGCACATAAATCGCTCTTGCCACAATTGAAGCAGCTGCTACCACTGGGTCCGACTCAGCCTTGGTACGACTGATCAGTTTGAAATTTTTCCGATCGCGCACGTAGGCATCCACCAGTTTTTCTTTGGTAAACTGATCCAACAACCCCCAAGGCGCCGAACGTTTATCCAGTGCTTCATTCAGACAGCGGCCGTGATACCAGGCCAGCAGCTTGTTTAGATTATCTCCGGATTTACGATACAGATGGTTGTACTTTGCCATCCGCGCAAACGCAGTCGAAATTACCACACCTTTGGTTTTGCGAATTAATTTGTCCAGCTTGAGGATAGTGCGATCGGTTATCTTTTTACTGTCACAGACACCCGCCTCAATCCACTCACGCACCATTTTTTCATCTGCCACAACACAGGCAGTCACCAAAGGCCCAAACAGATCACCCTTGCCGCTCTCATCGCACCCGGCATGTAAGGTGAACCATTCAGGGTTATGCACTTCATCATACCCAAGGCGTGCCTCACCGGTAATCTCAGTTTCCAGAATATCGCGGACAAAATCTTCCGTGTTTTTGCCCTGCACAACAACCTTACCGCTCTGGTAGCCGACCACATTAACCCCCTCAGCCTTGTAGGCAAATTGCGAATAGGGCACATCGTAAAATTTCCAGATAGCCGAGGGATCGTTATCCAGGCGCTCGCCCAACTGCTCCAGCCGGGCATCATCCAGCTTGATCGTATAGATTGTCTTGGCCTTTGGACCCTCGTCCTCCGGTTTCGATGTCTTTTTCTTTGGCATGATTTGAGTCCAGTTTACTTGCTAATTTGTGTATGGTATTTGTTTTCCCAGATCCAAAGAGCCAATCATCTCTTTCTGTGTGCGGCTTTTGACTGTGTGAATATTTATCATCGTAGTTTTGACATAAGAATGACCGAGTAATTGTGGTATGGTTCTAATGTCAACATTGGCTTGTAACAAGTGGTTGGCGAAAGTATGCCTGAGAGCTTAAACCACATCCATACAAAACTGAAACTATAATCAGTTTGATTAAGTTTTCATCTATAGACTTGAATAAAATCCTGTTTCAGCGTTTTTGTGATATTCGTAAAGTTAAATACATTCTATTCAAATAACATCCAATAGATATCAAGCATTTAATAGCATTTTAACGTTAGCCAACTTAAAGTGTTGTAGGCAGAAAGCATAAATCATGGGAATGCATGGAAGACACGGTCAAATAGACATTCAAGTCACCGTTAAAACCAGTGAATTACTTAAAAGGCTAAATGAGAACGTGGCTATGCGAAGAATACGAATTCATGAACAAACTACTTAAGAGAGCAAAGAACAGAGTACGAAGACTTTTGTTGGGCAACGGTGCAGCCACTTCGATCGACATACTCAACGAAGCCATCAACTTCGATCTTCAAACCATCTTTATCGCTATTCCTAAAACAGGAACAACATCCGTAAGGACACAAATCAAGCCACCAGGAAAACCATTAGTCTGCAACCCTCATTTGGATATCGTTCAAGTGCGTGATCTGCTGTATCCATTCCTTTTAAGGTCTTCACTAGGCAGAAATAGATCCTACCCAAGCAAAGGTGTCCCGACTGATAAGGCTATTAGAAACGAGGCCAACCAAATCTTTCATAAGTTCTTCAAGTTCGCGGCTGTCCGAAATCCTTGGGCACGAGCTGTCTCACTCTATTTCAGAAGAGAAGGAGTTCAGATGAAAGAGCACTTGACGTTTGAAGAGTTTTGCAAACAGCACTCTTTTGCTAGTGATACGTGTTTTGACCCGACTCTTCACAAAAATCAATTTGACTGGTTATGTGACGAGGATGGAAAAATAATAGTCGATTTCGTCTACAAAGTTGAGGAGTTTGAACGCGCAATCGAGGAAATTTCCGACAGGACCAAAGGGCGGATCAGATTGACCAACAAGGTATCCAACAAAAACCCTGACTCAAAGTCATCCAATTACAGAGAAATGTATACTGATAAGACTAGAAAATGGATCTCTAAAACTTTTGAGAAAGACATCGATTTTTTCAAGTATAGCTTCTAGAGGAGTAACAGAAACAGATCGGGTAGCAAGGGGCATTAACTCTTCTCGCTCCCATACTACCTGTCATGCGAGTCTGCCAGACTGATCGTAGCGCTACGTGGTCTGTGTTAAGACGGTTATTCATTCTTGCTAACGCTACGAACAAACGATGATCGACTCTATATGCTTTTCGGCTCCTTTATTCTCCCATATGATTCGCTACAATTTCGCTGCATAAAATGCCCAAACTGACCAAACACGCGACCGCATTCCGGCAAGCCTTGCTGGAATGGTATGCCTCAGCACAACGCCCGCTTCCCTGGCGCTCGTATCCCTCGACATACAAAACCGTTGTCTCCGAATTCATGCTGCAACAAACGCAGGTGAAAACAGTGCTGCCTTACTTTGAACGTTGGATGGAACGTTTTCCGAACTTCGAAGCTTTGGCAAAAGCGGACAGCAAAGATATTCTAAAACATTGGGAAGGACTCGGCTATTACAGTCGCGCCCGTAATCTACATAAACTGGCAAAAACCTACGTAACACTCGACCCAAAACCAGAGACCGCATCCGAATGGCAAGAACTGCCCGGCATCGGCCCTTACACTTCCGCAGCAATCAGTTCCATCGCTCACAATTACCCGTCCGCCGTGGTCGATGGCAACGTCGTCCGCATCCTTGCAAGGCTTAGCAATGATACCCGTATCTTCACCAACAACGGCGAAGCAGTCACTGCCTTTAGATCGCTTGCCAATGACCTTCTCAACACGGAAAACCCGGGCAATCACAACCAGGCGATGATGGAGTTGGGCGCCACCATTTGCATGAAACACAATCCGCTGTGCACAATTTGCCCGGTTGTAAAATTTTGCAAGGGCGCCGCAAATGGCAGCATAGAGACAGTCCCCCGCATTCAGCGTACAGCCACCGTTAAAGTCGAAGTTGATCGCCTTTGGATTATCCAGGAAGGAAGGCTACTATTGCATCGCATCCCAGACGATGCCAGGCAACTCGCCGGTCAGTATGAGTTGCCCAAAGTAACGCAGTTTGCCAAGTCGCCCAAACTCGGCAAAGTACTCGCTGTCAAATCACGCGGCATCACGAACAAACGCATCAAGGAAACCATCTACCTGCCCCAAACAGTAGATTCAATCACTGAGTCATCGGAACTTCACTGGATGGCACTGGATCACCTTGAAAGCATTACCCTATCCGGCCCGCACCGCCGCTGGATTAACGAACTACTCAATCTCAAGAACCATCCCTGACCTTCCATTGGGCAACGTAAAGCCATCGCCTGCTTTAAGCCCATGCAAACGCCCGGCCAGTGGTGACTGTGCCGTGATGACTGCAACTTCTTTGCCATCTACCGAAATCATCTGACCTCCGGCTACACTGGAAAAGAAAAAAGTCTCTTCGAAACCACCTAGATCGCAGGTAAACAACGCGCCGATTGACACATCCGACTTTTTTGTAAGCAGAATATCACGATTGGATTGCAGATTTTCTAAAGCTTTGGCCCACTGCATTGCCTGACTGGCCTGGCCATGCGCAAGATAGGAAGCTTCCAGGCCTTGCGTATCCCATTTGGACTCTGCGCGCGATTCATCATCGGTTGCATAATCGGCTGCGTCCTGTGAGGCTTTGACAGAATGAAGCACTTCTTTGCGCAGGACTTGAACCAAGCGTTCGAAAAACTGTTCTTTATCTATTGGCAATGAAAGTAGAGAAAAAGCACGTTTGCCAGTATTTCAACCCAGATTTTAGTTCTACTTTATTAATACCTTACTCTTAAAATTCGTTCATGTTTGGCACCGATTTTGTATTCGAAGTTCGATGTTCAGCGTTCAAGCAGCCTGCGCCTGGGCGCAGCCGCAGTAACAGACGTGTCACAGGCATAAGCCAATCTAAAGAACTTTTTTAAGATGCGTGATTGAATCAGACATATCATTCGCTTCACTTGATAGAAAACAGAAAGCTACGATAGTATAAAAACTAGTCTTTCTAACAACTATGGATTTATTGACTCCAAAACGTACTGATGAGTACAAGCCCTGGCTATTCCTTCTCTGCGTATTCTCACTTTGCTGGATCACGCTGCTACTCTATGCCGGAGGATTCACTACGACTATTCGCGCAGGGATGGCTTTTTTGGACTGGCCGCTTTCCAACGGCTCGCTCAATCCCGAGAACTGGACCCAACAAACGGATATGCTTGCGGAACACAGCCATCGTCTTCTGGGCCAGATTATTGGGATGCTTTCGCTAGCTCTTTTGTATTTGATGTGGCTAAGGGAATCGCGAACCTGGATGCGTACGCTCAGTCGTATCCTGGTGCTTGTAGTTATACTGCAAGGTTTGCTCGGAGGTTCGCGCGTCGTTTTTGATGAGCTTAACCTCCAAACCGATCATAATCTGATCGCACAAAGCTTTGCAGTGATTCACGCCTGCGGAGCCATGATTGTGCTCGGTGTTTTAGTTGCACTGACACTGGGCAGCTCCAGGATCTGGATTGAAAGCAGAGTCAACCTCAACAAAACGGTCCCCGATTCCATACGATCATGGGGAATCGCCAGTACTTTAGTGATTTTCTTACAAATTTTAGTCGGCGCTATCATGCGTCATGCGGAAGCAGGTCTTGCGATCGCAAAGTTTCCACTGGCTCAACCTGGGAGCATATTTCCGGCATATTGGAACTTTGATGTGGGCATTCACTTTGCACATCGGGTTGGCGCAGTTATTGTCACGGTCGTATTGTTAGTTTATCTGAGTAAACTCTGGGCGAATGCAAATACCCGAAAGGCCCTTGCCGCAGGTATCCTGACGGTACTGGGACTTCTATTCGTGCAGGTCTGGCTGGGCGCGCAAACCATTTGGACAGTAAGGAATGTACATGTAACCACTATTCATCATCTGGCAGGTGCTTTTCTACTTGCCAGTACGTGGGCCTTAACTTTCCTCACATATCGATCAAAGTTTAACAAGTCCGCTGATATTACGGCTAACATAAAAACAACACAACCATCTCCCTTCTCTGCCTGAAAATAGGTGAATCCGCAAACTACAAAATCTTCAACTTTCGCGAACTCTTCGGAGTCTGCAGTCTCATTGCGTAAGCGCATTGAAGATTTTTATGAACTCACCAAACCGCGCCTGAGCTTCCTCTCAGTAGTCACAGCAGTCATTGGCTACCTGTCGGCAAATCCATCCAGAGAGTTCGGCGTGCTGATCAGTCTGCTATTTGGAACTTCTCTGGCTGCCGGTGGTGCTGCCGTTCTCAATCAATGGCTTGAGCGCGAGGCGGATGCCAGAATGGTACGCACGCGTGAACGGGCGATTCCGGCAGGACGCGTGAATCCCCTGCACGCGCTCATATACGGCCTCAGTCTGAGTGTTGTCGGTTGCCTGATACTGTATGCCGGCGCAAACCCTCTCGCCTGTGCTCTAACAGCTATCACGATCGCGACCTACACACTTTTGTACACGCCACTGAAGCGCTTCACTACCTGGAATACTTTGATCGGCGCTATTCCCGGAGCACTGCCGCCATTGATAGGCTGGGCAGCAGCCACCGGCAAAATTGATCTGTTGGGCTGGGTTTTGTTTGCGATTTTATTTCTCTGGCAAATGCCTCATTTTTTTGCGATCGCATGGACCTACCGGGAAGATTATGCGCAAGGTGGATTTGTCATGCTTTCAAACGCGGATAACAACGGACACAAAGTGGCACTACAGTCATTTGTATTTTGTCTGGCTTTGATAGTTAGCACGCTACTACCGGTGCTGCTCGGTGAAGCAAGCTGGGTCTATGGTGTAATTGCCCTTATAGCCGGCATCTATCTACTGCGCCCCGCCATCGATTTTCTAAAACCCGAGAAACGCGATGTCGCTGCCCGCAAATTATTTTTTGCTTCGATCTTTTATCTGCCCGCTCTGTTGTTTCCCCTCGTTCTGGACCTTTGGCTGATGTAGAGAATGTCCTTCACCGAATCACTCCCGACAGTCAATGCATTGCTAAACGGCACTGCGACCATCCTGCTCACCTTCGGATTTGCATTTATTAAAACCAATCGGGAAAAAGCGCATCGTGCATGCATGCTTGGCGCTTTCTCGGTTTCGGTTGTTTTTCTGTTTTTTTACGTACTACACAAGTATCTGGTTCAGGGAGTCCACACACCCTTTGCCGGTGAAGGTGCATGGCGTGTCTTTTATTATGTGATGCTGATAAGTCATATAATTCTCGCCATGCTGATTGTCCCCCTGGCACTGACCACGCTCACACTCGCAATCAAAGGCAAACGAGAAAAACACCGCGCCTGGGCACGCTGGACCTTTCCAATATGGTATTACGTATCCGTGACAGGGGTGCTGGTTTACTGCTTTCTTTATCAGTGGTTTTAGGCAGCAATTTTAGTACCTTCATTCTAAAATCCGCGCACGTTTGGCACAGATGCTTTGAAATTTAAACTCTCAAATTTGAAATTTCAAATTGGTTTCGGCTCTGTCGGATTAGGATACAGATCATGGGCATGACTATTTCTACCTTGTTAAATTCGAAGCTTAATAACAAAGTAGTGGTAATTGTTAACTTTCTGAACGTACAGGCACCTCATTTCCCTGCACATGCAAAATAAGAGGAAAACTCCGGGCCAATAAGCTTTGAAAATACACGCTGGATAAGCTTGTCAGACAACGTCAGAGGTTGTTATTTCTTTTTGTTTTCGTTTGACCCTTCTTCTTTAATATCCGACAACTTCTGACTTTTATTAGCCTTGAAAAGCAGATTTAGAAATATCTTTCTCTACTTCATCTATCCGTTTTTACTGCTCATTCTCATGAGTGGTTGTGAAACGAATACCCGCATGTCCACACTTGATGTCAAGGGACCTGTTGCGGAGGTGCAGTACGAACTCTTTATGGTCACAGTGTGGGTCACTTTGTTCATATTTGTCTCTGTCGGTTCGGTTTACCTGTATGCGCTCATTAAATTTCGTGAGAAGAAAGATGACTCGCACCCACTTCCATCTCAGGGTCATGGCAATCCGCTTATTGAAGTCAGTTTGATTGGTGCTTCCATATTACTTCTGGTCATCATCGCCGTACCGACACTTCAGGCGATCTGGTATACACATGACACGCCCACTCCGGAAGAAAGCAAACTGGGCAGCTGGTATAAAGGTGAAGGTTTGAGCAAGGCTGAAGAGGATAATGTACTGAAGATCCGCGTTGAAGGTTATCAATGGTGGTGGGCTTTTGATTATCCGCAACTTGGTATCACCACTGCCAACGAGATGATCATGCCGGCAGGCAAAGTAGTCCAGCTTGAGCTGCGTTCAAAAGATGTCATTCACTCCTTCTGGTTGCCACGAATTGCGGGCAAGGTGGACCTGATTCCGGGCCGGGCCAATGGAATGTGGATTCAGGCAGGCGACACTTTTGAGGTCTGGAAAGAGAAAAACGATCTTACCGGCGACGATGCTTCGCTGATTGCCGAATATAATCAATATCTGAAGGACGAAATATACGACTATTATTATGGGCAATGCGCCGAATATTGTGGTGACTCCCACGCGCGCATGCTTTTCCGCAGCACGGTCGTTAGTGATGAAGGATTTGCAAATTGGGTAAGCGAAATGAAACAAGGTCACACTGCGCCTGATGGACTTGCTTGGGATAAATGGTATCAATTGGATGCAGAGAGCCCAGAAAAGCTCACCGGAGACATCAACGAAGGTCTAAGATTGTTTATGGGCCGCGGCAAATGTTCCACATGTCATATGGTCGACGGCAATCCTCGCGCCCTGGGTGTTGCCGGGCCAAACCTCACCAAAGTTGCTTCGCGTTATTCAATCGCTGCCGGCTGGCTCAATCACCGCGCAGACGATGGAACGATTGACACCGAAAAGCAGTACGAAAATTTTGTCCGATGGATCAAAGAAACGGATGTCGTCAAGCCCGGCAACCTGATGTGGAAGGCAAACGGCGGCGGCATCGGTGAACTCGATGAATTACTGACCGACGATGAAATCCGCAAGATTTCACTTTATTTACAAACTCTAAAATAAGTAGCATCCATGAGCACAACTACAATAGACACTCCGGCTCCGGCAACCACTGAAACGCATGAAGAGGTGCTTAGGCCGGAGAAAAGCAATCTCGGTTTGCTGCGTCCGGATCACGGCAAAAGTATGATTGTCGATCTACTGACAACCGTAGATCACAAAAAAATCGGCATCATGTATGGTGTCATGGCCATGTTCTTCTTAATCGTAGGGGGAATCGAAGCACTCATCATCCGTGCGCAGCTTGCCGTACCGGAAAATGATCTCATCTCTGCCCAGCGCTACAATCAGCTATTTACGATGCATGGCACGACCATGATTTTCCTCGCTGTCATGCCGCTAAATGCCGCTTTTTTCAACTTTCTGGTGCCGCTACAAATCGGTGCACGGGATGTCGCATTCCCCCGGATAAATAGCTTCAGTTTATGGACCTTTGTTGCCGGAGCGCTGGTTTTGAATTTCAGCTGGCTGATGCAGGCATTTCACGAACTCGGCTGGTTTGCTGCCGCTGGTGCAACCGCTGGCAAAACAGACTTTGCTCCTGCCGTTGGCTGGTTTGGATATGCGCCGCAAACATCGACACAGTTCACAGGTATCGGTACCGATTTCTGGATATTTGGTCTGCAAATACTGGGAATTTCCTCTCTCAGTGCGTCGATGAATTTTATCGTCACAATTATCAATATGCGTGCGCCCGGCATGAAAATGATGCGTTTGCCGGTATTTACCTGGATGACACTCGTCGTTTCCCTGCTGATTGTTTTTGCATTTCCGGCAATCACGATTGCACTGGGACAGCTGATGTTTGACCGCATGTTTGGCACTAATTTCTTCAGAGTCGCCGAGGGAGGACAACCCATCCTCTGGCAGCATCTGTTCTGGATTTTTGGACATCCCGAAGTATACATTCTGGTGCTCCCTGCCATGGGGATCGTCTCCGAAGTATTGCCTACATTCTCCAAGAAACCGTTGTTTGGCTACTCCATTGTCGTTTTCTCCGGCGCTGTTATTGGATTTCTCGGCTTTGCGGTCTGGTCGCACCATATGTTTACAACGGGTCTTGGAAAAGTGGCGACTGCGGCTTTCTCACTGCTGACGATGGCAATAGCGGTACCGACAGGCGTTAAAATATTTAACTGGATTGGCACGATCTGGGGTGGTCGCGTGCGTTTTGCGGCACCGATGATCTTCAGCATTGGGTTTATCTGGATGTTTATGATGGGCGGGTTTTCAGGGATCATGCACTCTGCTGCGCCCGCAGACTCTCAGCAGCAGGACAGCTACTTCGTGATCGCACACTTTCACTATGTAGCCATCGGAGGCATTCTGCTGGCTTCAGTCAGCGCCATCTACTTCTGGTTGCCTAAAATGATTGGCAAGATGTGGACCGGCAGCCTGAATATCTGGGTTGCCATAGTCACTACCGTAGGTCTGAACATAACCTTTTTCCCCATGCACTTCCTTGGGTTGATCGGCATGCCACGCCGCACACATACATACCTCTCCGGATTTGGCTGGGAGACTTACAACATGGTTTGCACCATTGGCGCCTTCATACTCGCCTTCGGTATCCTGCTATTTGTGATCGACATTTTTCTATGCGTCACCAAAGGAAAACCAGCTGGAGACGATCCCTGGGATGCGCGTACACTTGAATGGGCCACCAGTTCGCCTCCCAAGTTTTACAACTTCGCCCGAACACCGATAGTGCCCGCTCGCGACGCGCTATGGGAGCATAAACACGGCCCTGATAACCGCAAAATTACTTACGTGGAAGAGGACAGCCACGGTGTACACATGCCTAGTCAGTCCTGGATGCCGCTTGTAGCTTCCTTTGGTTTCATCCCTCTGGGACTCGGCGCTGCGCTTATGCAGGCAGGCGTGCCCTTTATGGGTTATGTGGTGATTGGTGGCCTCGCGATCACAATGCTCGGCGTTGCTCTATGGGCACTTGAAGGCCCCGGGGGCTATCACATTCACCCGAAGGAAGAAGCCGCTTAAGGTATCTCTTTTAAGCATTTCAAATCTCCGATTCCAAATTTCAATTTTTTCGAAATGAGCGCCGAAGCCCACAGTCACGACAGCCATCACAACTTGATGATCGATAACAAGAAGCTCTTCATGTGGCTTTTTCTTGGCTCCGATTGCATGTTTTTCGGCACCATGATTTCGACGCATCTGATTTATCGGAAACTGTATCCGGAATCGTTTGACCCAACGACTCTCTTTAGCCTCGAACTGACTTCGTTCTCAACATTTATACTGCTGATGAGTTCCTTTCTCATGGCGCTTGCCGTTTCGGCAATGCACAAAGGCGACATGAAGGGTTTTCGCCGCAATACAATAGGCGTCATTTTCTTCGGACTTATCTTTTTAGGGTGCCAGGTGTACGAATTTACCGAATTTGTGCACAAGGACTTAACGCTCTCCAGCGGCACATTCGGTTCGACCTTTTACATGCTTACAGGTACTCATGGCGTGCATGTCGCCATCGGCGTATTCTGGTTGATCTGCATGTACTTTTATTCTCACACCGGAAAGATGGATCCACACGAAAGCGCCGTCGATGTCGAGGTTGCGGGACTTTACTGGCACTTTGTTGACATCGTCTGGATTATCATTTTCACAGCAATCTATCTGATCGAATTTGTCTAAACTGCGGCACTATGTCTGAAATATCTTCCATACCATCCACTGATACGGATCACCACGGCGAGGAACAGAAGTATCACACCTTCATCAATCTGGCAATGGTGCTTGCTGCGATCACCGGCATTGAACTTGTGCTGGTCTATCTTCCAATCAACGACATTCTGATTTTAACAGTCCTTATTGTGCTCTCCCTGTTCAAATTCATCGGAGTCATCGCCTGGTTCATGCATCTCGTTTACGACAAATTACTGCTGACGCTGGCATTTGGGACCGGGCTGGTAATTGCGACGGGGACTGTGATCGCACTTATGTTTATCATGGATCATCAGTTTGTCGATTTTGAGGCAATTACTGCTTTCTGATAGCGCTGCCTTCAAGACATAACGTTCCCCAGTCCTGACGACGGTGAAAGTCTAGTTCCGCGTGGTCTGAACTTGAGGACAATATAGGTTCCTCGCTGTGGCGACTACAGTCATAGCGGCTGAAAGAAAACTCCAGCGTATCGCCTGTCACAAAAGTCCCTGAAGGTTTTAGTACCGAAGCCGGTATCATCAAAAGCACATGCCACTGATTCTTAGTCGTCTCTACCCATACTTTTGACTCGATGACTTGCCTAGGCATGAATAAGTGAGGCAATTGAAGTCGTCTTTGAGCAGGTGTTAGGTCGACGTCAAAACAAAGTTGCATCACATGATTATTGGGAGACACATGAAACTCATAGTAGGCATCGGCCCCTTTTAAATAGATAAAGGTCTCAAACGTATCCCCCAGTTCCCACAAACGCTGATTAAAGTGAGTCGAACGGCTACCGATATCCTCGTCTTGAAGCAGCGCAAAAACATACAAGCCTTCAGGCTCCCAGACCACCTTAACACTGGTTGGATTAAAGCCGGATTCCGAAGCGGGAAGCCAGGACTGCTTCAGGCTGATTACGTCAACTTTAGAAAACTCCAGCTCCAGATCTTCTAAGTCTGGAGCTTTCCGGCTTTCATGGCTCCACAAGGGAACACGGATCACATTATCCTCAGCCGGACTACTCATCACCGCTGCGGAATGATCGATAAAAAAGGCAATAATCAAAATAATAAAACTAGTCTTCACGATCCCAGGGAATGGATTTAGTTAGTTGTAATCATTCATCATCATCTTCTTCGTCTTTTCTATCTTTATTCGGATTCACATAGATCGAGACATTTGCCTCCGTATCACCGAGACGTTCCTTGGCACGTCTAAGCGCTTTTGCTGTAGAGAGCGTTGGGTTGCTTGAATCAAAGGCGAAGATGTTGCGCTCTTCTATGTAGTCATAAAGACCTGACCGTTTCAGGATACGGATGATGTCTTTCTTAACTTCACTCATTATTAGATAACGCTTCTTTTCACTCATGTAGCGCAGCAGTTCCTCAAGCGCCATCACTGCAGTGGCATCCATATTGCGTGCATTGCGCATCTTCAGAATCACAATCTTTAGATTTGGGTCTTCACAGATGCGACGCATTTGATCGCGGAAGAGATCGGCAGCTCCGAAGAAAAGCTCACCTTCGACATGTACAATTGAGACTTCCGGTGTATGACGGTGCTTGATATCCTGCATCTCTGCCAGTTGACCCTGGTCGTTAAAGGTGTACTCGACCATCTCCGGGCGGGCGACTTTCTTAAGGAAGAGGATAATGGAGATGCCGACCCCGATGTAGATTGCACTGTTGAGTGGCAAAAACAGACCACAGATAAATGTCGAGCCAAAGACGGCTGCATCTGAGCCCGTAGCACGCGTAACAACCTTAATGGTGTGTTTGTTAATTAGCGGAATACCAATTGTAATTACGAGTACTGCCAGCGTGCATTGTGGAATTAAGCTGGTGAACGGGCCGATCACAAATGCGCCAGCGAGTATAATCAAGCCACTGATAAGGCTCGTAAGAACAGTGCGTGCGCCACTTGAAACGCTCAGAGAAGAGCGGGTAAGCGACCCGGAGGCTGGCATGCCGGAGAAAAAGGCACAGCCTATATTGGCCATGCCGATGGCAAACATTTCCTGATTGGTATCCAGACGAGAGCCGGTTTTTGCCGCCAGTGATTTTCCAATGGAAATACCTTCGAGGATACAGAGAAGTGCAATTGCTACCGCAGGACCGGTTAAAAGCTGAATTGAGTTCAGGGAAAATTCCGGCATTTGAAATGAAAAGTCGGAGATGTTGATACTGGAAAGAAAGACAACTTCCGATTCATCCCCAACGATAAGTTTTGTGCCGAATGACATTATGATCAGGCAGAGCGCAATGTTTGGCAGCCGTTTGGAAAAGCGGACTAGCAGTAAGTAGACAACCACCGTTGCAGCACTGACAGCGACGGTTGGCCAATGTACCGTTTCAATTGCGGAAAGGCTGATTCTAACCGAATTGTAAAAGGTTGCGCCCTTGCGCTCCAAATCCAGGCCCAGCGTCTTTGGCACCTGATTTGCAATGATGAGAAGAGCCGCCGCAGTAATGTAACCGGTAATGACTGAACGCGAGATATAGGGCACAAAGTTAGCTAGCCTGAAATAAGCGCCAACAACAATTAGAACACCGACCATCAGAATGAGCAGCGGCAAAAGTGTAAGCATTCCCGCTCCGGTAATGCCAAGGCTGATAAACGCACTTAACAGGATGACCGAAGTCGCATTGGTTGGGCCAAGAGTAATGAAGTGGCTGCTGGCAAAAAAAGCCGAGATGATTGCTGCAAATGCAGAGCCATAGATACCGTAGTAGATCGGCAATCCGGCAATCATGGCATAGGCGATGCCTTGTGGAAAAGCCAGAAGCGCAATGTTAAGTCCAGCAGCTACATCTCCATACAGGTGAGACTTGAAATCTTTGCGATAGCCCGAGAGCGATTTACGCAGAGGAAAGAAGTCGAGTGTATTATAATTTTTTGCAGCAGCTTTTACCCGTTTTATGTATCGAACGACGGAGAACGCTTCTGAGTCTGCTGTGTTCTGGTTCATTTTCTTTGATAAAGAGCGGTTCTTGTCTGATTGTAGACAAGCTACTTTTTAGTACCTGCTTTTAGAATGTTTTGCAAAGATTTATGAAGCGTCTTTGTTTTCGATGTTCAACGTTCTAAATTAACAATTCAACATTCCGGCTACGCCGAGTTGGGATAGAGTGTTGCCATTACTTCCTCGTGTAGCGGCGCTTTGGCTGCAATGATAGAGCTTCCTTCAAAAGCATCACCACCGTTCCAACTCGTCACTTTCAGACCCGCCCCCAGAAGGCAGGGAATGACCGCGGCACAGTCCCAGATCTCCATTGCCGGATCGCACATGACATCGATAAACCCGGAGCAAAGGAGAATGTAGCCGCCGGCATCTCCCCAGGATCGATAGAGCGCAGCCTTCGGTGGCAATGAAGACCAGTCCGCATTGCTTTGCCATAGAGTTTTACGGATTGGATCAGTGGTGCAAAGGGTTGCTTCGGAAAGCGGGCAGGGCTCACGCCCGGAAACAGGCTGGCCGTTGAGCGTCGTCTTCGTGCAGTCACCGATCACGAGTTGCTTGAGCACCGGCTGGTTAATTGCACCGATCACCGGACGCCCTTTGTGCATTAAGGCAATCAGTGTTGCAAACAGCGGAACACCGGAAATGAAGGATTTGGTGCCGTCGACCGGGTCCAGCACCCAGACAAAATCCGCGTCTTTGCGCTCGCTGCCGTATTCTTCACCGATAATACCATGCTCGGGATATCTTTCGGATATCAGCGAGCGAATGCGCTTTTCGGCATTGCGGTCAGCCAGCGTGACAGGAGTTGCATCGGACTTGCGATCGATTGCAACATCCGGCCCGTAATGGGGAAGGATTTCCTTGGCGGCTTCCTCGCAGAGGTAAGCAATGAACTCGATAAACTCGTCTTTTTGAGGGTGTATAAAATCTGACATAAAATTGGATAAACTAAGCAAGATGGGAAAGGCCCTTAATCGTGGCAACCTTAGAGTACAGGATTTTGCCTCATTCTCATAGATTGTCCGCAATGAACCGAATCCGGCCGAACTGGGGCTAATTTGAAATTTGAGATTTCAAACTCCAAAGCATCTATGCCAAACCTGCGCGGATTTTAGAAGTAAGGTACTAATTTTGATTTGAAATCATAAGTTCAACGTCCGAAGTTCAAAGTTCACATGTCTAACCTTTCCGAAACACCGGTACACATAATTGACTTTGAAGGCAGCCGTCAGAGCGGCATTGTCGAATACGGTGTAGTGACTTTGCTTGGAACAAAGATTGTCGCCGCTCAGACGCGATTGTGTGCGCCCATTGGAACCATAAGTGATAAGGATCGCTTGCAGCATGGTATCTCCGAAGATGCCGCAGAGAAGGAAGCGCGTTTTGATACAGAGTGGTCGTACTTTGCCGATTTGCGGCAGAAAGGTCCGTTTTGTGCGCACAGCGCCACTGTGGAAGATGGGTTGCTGCGCTCCGTGTGGTCGTATCCGCGCAATTCACCCAATTTCGCAAAGGAGGGGGAGTACGCAGCTACCTGGAGCCCCTGGTTGGATACATTGCAACTCTATCGAAGCATTTATCCGAAGCTTTCAAGTTACCGGTTGAGCGACCTTATTGTGGATTTCAGCTTGCAGACTGTCCTGGATGAGTTGGCTGAATTGTATTGTCCTGAAAAACGTCAACAATTCCACTGTGCGCTTTACGACGCTTTTGCCTCGGCGCTTCTGTTAAAGCGCCTTTGCACAGATCCGGAACTGGCGCCAATCAGCTTGCATTGGCTCTTTTTGCAGAGCGCTTCGACGAGTGCAGCACGTGATTCTCTGGGGCAATTGGACCTTTTTTAAAACCTTATGGACGATCTTCCGGACATTGTTTATTTCGGCTCCGACGCAATCTGTCTGCCCGGCCTAAACTATCTGAAGCATAAAGCGTCCAATCAGTGCAACCTGCGGGCAATCGTCTCACAGCCGGATCGCCGCCGTGGACGTGGCAAGCAATTGCAGCCAAATCCGGTTGCAGCCTGGGCCTTGGAAAACTCTGTCGAGCTGTTACAACCGGAAAAACCTTCGCATGAACTAGCTGATTGGATTCGGGAGCAGACCATCCGGTTCGGGCTGGTCATGGCCTACGGCCATTTTTTACCAAAATCTTTACGCAATGCGCCTCAGCACGGGTTGATCAACTTCCATGGATCCTTGCTACCCAAATATCGCGGAGCCTCACCGATCGAAACTGCCCTGGCCATGGGAGAGCGCGAAATAGGTGTTGCGCTCATGCAGATAGTCAAAGAAATGGACGCCGGCGGTGTAGCCGATGTCGAGACTGTGCCGATCGACGAAAGGATCACTGCCCCCGAATTACGGGCTGAAGCCGGAGAGGCAGTAGTGCCACTGCTGGAGCGCAACTTGCCGCTCATGCTGACTGGAGAACTCGTCTTCAAAGAGCAGGATGCAACGCAGGCCACCTTTTGTCGCAAGCTATACAAAGAGGACGGCGCGGTGGACTTTTCCCTGTCGGCGGCGGAGATTTACAATCGGCTGCGAGCCTTCACGCCCTGGCCGGGCGGATACTTTAATCACGGGGAAAAACGAATAAAGGTGGGCCGCGCAAGCGCTGAGCCGGAGACAACGGCAACCGCACAGCCCGGGACGGTCGTAAGGG
>CAZTSB010000104.1:0-12749 GCA_964616435.1 uncultured Puniceicoccaceae bacterium
TTTTGCTGCATATTTTTGAGTCGGCTGGCATCGACAACGTCGGGAGCGCGTTTGTCTTTGCCGGCGGTTTTGTGATAGCGGCCGGTTACTTTGTCTCTTTCGTAACGGGTGAAGCCATGCTTTTCGATGTTTTGATCACTCAGTCTGTTTTTGGTCGCTCCTTCGGTATATTTACTGGAAACATTGGGAGCGTGAAAAACTTTGCGAACAGGATTACCCGTCTTCGGATGTGTTTTAAGCGTTGTTTCGGACATGCTCTGAATGCACTCAAAGGTATCGCCGTCGCTGCCATCCGGCAGAATTTCCTGATATACATAGACGGGCATTGGGAAGTCCTGAATGGGTTAAAGCAACATTTGCAACTTGGCAGACTTTAGTCTTCTGACTGAGGCCCATATTCTTGGGCTAACAACTTTTTGAGTTGCGTTTTTTTGTCCTCATCCAGCTTAGGGCGCGAAGATTCCAATTCTTTTTCTTTTCCTTTATAATGTCGACACATGTCATGTGAATCCATCACCTGGCGATTGAATTTGCCACAGACGACACATAGGGTCACATGTATTTTAAGCAGGCACTTTTTTAAGGGCGACAGCTTTTCGTAGTCGTTCTCGGATAATGATTTGGAGACTTGTTTGCAGGTAAACATTTTAAATAAAACTAATTTGCGTCTTTTCCAGTCCAATTTGCTTCAAGCGCAACTTTAAGCTGAGCGCGCGCGCGATGTAAAAGGACCCATAAATAATTCGCGGAAATATCCATAACCTTACAAACTTCTTCAGTGCTTTGATCTTCAATTACTTTGAGGATAAACGCTTGCCTTGCAGGCTCTTTTACCTGACCAATGCAAGATTCGAAAACTTTCCAAAATTCAGTATTGTCGTAAGCTTTACGTGGGTTGAATTGCCAGGGGTCGGGGTTCGTGGTCGTTATACCGCTGTACTTGAACCAAAAACTTTCAAGGAGGACCTCGTCTTCGGAATCAATATCTACTTTGTTTTCTTTCACGGCCTTGCGGATTTGATCGACGATCTTGTTTCGCATAATACTGCGTAGCCAGTATTTAATATCGCGGCGGCCATCGAAACGATCAAAGCCCTTGATTCCTGCCATAAAAGTATCCTGCACACAATCGGCAGCGAGTTCCGGGTTGCGCAGGCGTGACATGGCATAACCATACAAATAATCTCCGTAGCGTTCTACCCATGTTTCGGGAGGTGAGATTTCTACTTTCTGATTTTTGGAATCGGCCATTATTTTGCTCAGTATCCAGTCAGTGTGGAATGCGTCAGTCTTAGTTCAAGAAGATTAGGCTAAGAATGTTCTAACAGTTCAGGCAGGATTTTTTCTCGGTAATCAAAAACATACCGAAGCATTTTTCGTACGTAAACAGCGTGAGCAATTGTCCCCAGTGGACCCAACGGCATCACATAGTGTACCCAATCTGTAAAATGAACGCCTCCGTTCACAGCTTTAATTTCATGATAGTGGTTCCACAGTTTATAAGGGCCGATACGCTGCTCATCGACAAATGAGCGCTTTTCGCGAATGTGATTGATTTCAGTCAGCCAAGTTTGTTTGCCGAGCAGTGGTATGCCTACGCGGAATTCAATAAGAAGGCCATCATACATTATCTCCGGTAATTCGGTGACAATTTCAAATGCAAGGTTGTCCGGAGTCAGTGCTTCAAGGTTTTTGGGCGAACGGATGAAATTCCAAGCTGTATCTATATCTGTTTTGATAAGCTGTTTCCGGCGAAATTTATAAATTTTTGACATTAAGTACCTATCGTTAAAAAGGAACTCGACCTTACCCTTGATTTTCTAAGGACAATTTTTTCAAACGTTCTTTAATCGTTAATTCGTCAGTTGGGCTCGGTTGAGTTTTCTAAACTGCGGATAAACGAAGATTTACACAGATAGTACAGGACACCAAAATGGCGACTCGGCTTGATTGCTTAAGTGCCTGACTATTAGAAATTCCTAATTCTTCATTGCTAATTTAAGGATTAAGTACCAAGAGCAGCGAAGCAACCACTGGCGAGCTCATTGGCCAACTCGAAGGCTATAAAGTCGAAACGATCACCTATGACAATGGCCTGGAGTTTCCGGCCACCTTGAAGTAAGCTAATGCGTTTGAACCTTCGTGCGGCTCAAGGACGCGCTTGCGCCACCTTTTTTATTCGATATGTTGCTACAAATTTGAATTACATCCTGACCACGACTTTGAGCAAGATTACAGTTGATTTTCCAAATAAGTACTATTTTCTACAAATGATAACATGGAGAAGTGGCTGAGTGGCCGAAAGCGCTTCTTTGCTAAAGAAGTGAACCTCAAAAGGGTTCCGTGGGTTCGAATCCCACCTTCTCCGCCAGAGCATCAAAGACTTACGAAGCTCCTATCAAATTTCTATCAAAATGGGCCTAGCACCGCATCACGTCGAAAGATTTTATACTGCCCCACACGGACTACTGGAATAAGATTGTTGGATGTATCTATCTAAACCAATCTTAAGATATGTTCTGGATATAATACCATCTCTAGGAAGGTTTGCGACTATGGATCCAAGGTCGAAATTCTCATCGAAATCCAAATCGATTGCGATTTCGATGAGGATTTGGATAATGAGTAAATCTTTCAGACCTTCATAGATTTGGTATAAATCAACCGGAAGGCCATATAAAATCAAAACGAGGCTTTTTATTCATGGTTTTTGATATAATATACTCAACGACTTTTTCACTCGAAAAGTGTTCATGATAAAAAAGACGACCTTCGGCCGCGATTGATCTTCGTGCAGCATCGTCTCGCTGATACTCCCGAATCTTGCTTACTAGATCTTCATTGTCTTTGTAATAAATTGCACGCGACTCACCCAAAAGTTCACTTAGACAATTCGAACGATTAATAAATGCCAAAATGCCATTGCCCATCAACTGAGCAATTCGATCTGAAGAATACAAATAATCACCCTCTTGACGGTTAAGGTTAAGACCCATTTTTGCAGAAGTAAGAATCCGGTCGTATGCATAGCCCCAGGCATTGGGTCGTTCACCATAGCCATAGGCGTGAAAGTTGATTGAATCATTTTTGAGCGCGTCCTCAACATAGTTGAGCGTCTCTGCACGATTGGATAGTTCCTCGCTATTGCCACAAAAAAACAAATCTATGGGCAATTCATCTTTCTGACTGTTATCATTACAGTCGATCGAAGCACAGCATGGATTGGGCATATAGTAAATGTTTGCCCGATTACCACGAAACGTATCCAGTTTTTTGCCAGCAGTTGTGATGAAGATGCTGTCACATGAATGTGTGCGATATTGGATCGCGTTAACATTACGCGGCACAAAAAGCGGATCAAGGTTGCGGTGTGCGATCCGAACATTAGGCACAAGCTTACGAATTTCATCCAATACTTCATTTCTAATAATATCGCAATGCCCTAGCAGAATCATGTCCGGCTGAAAATTATCTGCTGTCTCGATCAACTTTTTGTTAGCAACAGACTTGCCCAGATCTCGAAGCTTAAACGGCGCAAGAAAAGATGCCATATCCCGATCACTGTAATGGATTACGTAATGATTAAGACGAACAAGCCCATAATACAGCTTGTACTCTGTATTGGCATGAAGGTCTCCAAAGCGGCGCATTTGCGCATAACCTACCTGTAAAATTCGCATCTTTTTTAAGGAAAATTCTGAAACCCTTCTACCTCAAGCAAACAATTTTTATTCTTTAGATGTTACGTGAGGTTGTATGACCTAGACCCCAAGAGAACCAATGTGCTGCACTGTATTGACATTGTGTACGATTGAAAGTACCAAGAATCGCAAATTCACAGAAGAGTTCTCTCGTTACATAATTATGGATACATTCAAAGATAACAATACTACTCTCCACCGCTGGAAGTGCGGAAACTCAACTTTCATTGCGCGGCCTGAGCTGGGAGCACGCCTGATGAGTTGGCATTTAAAAGACTCGCAGGGGAGTGATCGTCCAATCATTCACTGGCCGCAAACTTCCAATCCTGACCCGTTTCATAAGACAAGAGGGGGCAACCCCATTCTATTTCCATTTGCCGGGCGCAGCTTTTACAAAGGCAGAAGAAAATGCTGGCGGGATTCAAATGGCAGCGTTCATCCAATGGAAATACATGGATTTGCACGTAGCGGAGTATTTGATCTTACCGAATCTTCCGAAAATGGCTTCACCGCAGAACTACAATCAACCGAGGACGATCATCTGTCCTATCCCTACACTTATCGTTTTAACGTCAGTTACGAGTTTGAGGAACGGTCTTTGAAGGTAGTGATGACTCTCGAGAACCTTGGCCAGACGCCCATACCATGGTCTGCCGGCCATCACTTTTATTTCACCCTCCCATGGAAAGAAGGGACTTCACGTGAGGATTACCATTTTAAAATCCCCGCCGAACAATGCTTCTCGCACTCGCCGGATGGATCACTGGCTGCAATCTCACCTTTCAAATCCGAAGATTCTTTTGGCAATAGTAAAAACAACGATCGTATCTTTACGCAGCTCAACGGAGACTGCGCACATGTTGGCTTGAAAAACAGCGATGACACAATCCATGTACGCATTTTGCAGGATACCGACACGGCATCGCCGGCGAATGCATTTGTTATCTGGAGCGAATCGGAAAGTAGCCCGTTTTACTGTGTCGAGCCCTGGATGGGACCGCCTAACAGCACTGAACATGGTAAAGGTTTGCACACGGTTTACCCAGGAGAACTTTCACGCTTTGCTGTTGAAGTTTCTGTTTAAAATAAACAAAAGACCCCTTTTGTTATGAAAATCATCATAGTGGGTGCCGGTGAGGTGGGACACAATCTGTGCGAAACACTCTCCAATGCAAAACACAAAGTAACGCTAATTGAACGTTCCCAGGCTCGCTGTGAAACACTGGATGAGGAACAGAATGCGCGCATCATTGCTGGCAACGGCAGTTCTGCCCGACAACTGGTGGATGCTGACATTGTAAACTGTGATGCATTCCTGGCAATGACCAGTAATGATCACACAAATGTTATTTCCTGCTCCATTGCCAAAGGACTCGGCGCAAAAAGTACAATTGCCCGAATTCACGACGAAACCTACAGTGACAATTCCGTGGTCAATTATCAGTTGCACTTTGGCATTGATCTGCTGGTCAATCCGGAAGCCATTTGTGCGGCAGACCTGGCCAAGAAAATTCGCGGGGCAGGCCGCGTAGCCGTAGAGCGATTTGCTCGTGGAGAGATTGAGGTACAGCAACATCGTATTACCAAAAGCTCTCGCCTGATCGGTAAAAAACTGAAAGACATTAGACTGGATTCTCGGGTGCGAATCGGCTTTATACAGCGCGAGGATGGTCAGAGTGAAGTGGCCCATGCAGAAAGTACCATGGAAGCGGGCGACCTGGTGACATACTTTGGGCATCCGGACGCACTTCTCAACTTGCGCGAAAAGTTCGACCCGAAAAAAAAAGCAGAGTTTTCTCGAGTTGTTATTTTTGGCAGCACTGAAACTGCAATCAATTTGGTAAAATTTTTAAGCAACCCTCGATTCAAAATTCGCATCATCGAAAAAGACCGCAACCGATGCCAGTATCTGGCCGAGCGATTCCCTAACATTACGGTTATTAACGGCGATGCAACATCTCTGCGCCTGTTGGAAGAGGAGCAGGTGGGCAGCGCTGACTATTTTGTTGGCTGCACCAAGGACGATGAAGAAAATATCCTGACTTGTGTTCAGGCTTCAAAACTTGGCACCAGGCATGTCCAACTCCTTATTAACAAAGGCGATTACGATGATCTGCTGGACATGCTGAGAACGACTCTCTCGATTGAGACTGTAGTGTCTCCACGTAGTGCGACTGCCAAATTCATGCTGAACACCCTTTCACCCAAAATGATGTCTACGCTAGCGGAACTGCCCGATCAAAAAATGCGCATTCTGGAAATCAATATCAGTCATGCCAGTCCCTGCGTCGGTCGCAGCGTTAGGGATATTAAACTACCACGAGGCAGCTTGATGGTTGCACTTCAACATAAGTACAAGGCAAAAGTTCCAGCAGCCGACGACGTTATCCTCGCGGGTGACCATGTTGTTGTAATCGTAACCAATGATCAGGAAAAAGCCCTTATTCAATGCCTGATATAAGGAAAATGGCTGAATGTTGAATTTTGAGCATCAAACTTAAAATGCTGAACGCTGCCAAAGCAATTGAAACCAGATGAACACCGCAATCATATACAGGCTCCTGAGCATGGTTCTGATGGTCCTTTCCGGTGCATTTACACTGTGTATCCTGGTCGGGACGTTGCACGGCGAAAACTTTTCGGATAGGTCAATCCAAGCTTTCATAGCCTCAATTGCTATTTGTATGCTCTCAGCCGGAATATTGCTCCGGATAGCAAGAAATAACTCTGAAAAACTATTTCGCCGCGAAGCGCTTTGTCTAATCGGGCTCTCATGGATACTCGCCTCGGCGGTAGGCGCGCTACCCTATCTCATGATCGTTGAAGGCTGTACTGCTGCCGATGCTATTTTTGAAAGCACATCCGGGCTGACGACTACCGGAGCAACTGCATTCTCGAACTTTCATGAATTCCCAAAGAGCTTGCTATTCTGGCGTTCGCTCAGTCAATGGAGCGGCGGTGTTGGGGTCGTCGTGTTTTTCGTCGCAATCCTTTCATCGCTAGGCGCCGGCGCAAAAATTCTTTTCAGTAACGAATCGTCAGCTGCTTCTTCAGACTTTGATCACGCTCGTATCCAAAGCGGAGCATTCTACCTGATGCTTTACTACCTGGGCCTTTCAATCGTCTGTATGTTTGCCTACAAGTTTGGAGGAATGAACTGGTTTCAGGCAGTTAATCACATGATGACGACCGTATCAACGGGCGGCTTCAGCACTGAGTCGATGAGTATGGAACAGTTTCAAAGCCCACTGCTAGAATGGATCTCGATTGTTTTTATGATCCTGGGAGGCGTTACTTTTGTGTTTGTCATTAATCTTTTACGAATGCGTAAAAACAAACTTCGCGAAAGCGATGAAATCAAATGCTTTTTAGGCATCCTGATTGTTAGCTCCTTGCTGCTCACTCTTTATCTGGTCGAGCAGCAAGGAAAAATGCCCAGTCACGACAGCTTTCGCACTGCTGTCTTTCAGGCCGTTTCGATAATGACAACGACGGGCTACTCCAGTACGGACTTTGATCGCTGGCTACCTGCTGCAAAAATTATTCTTTTGATCCTGATGCTGATCGGCGGGTGCTCTGGATCAACCAGCGGTGGAATCAAAGTGGTGCGCCTCATGATCGCTACACGGACCGTTTTTAACAGCGTTATACTTGCCTTTCGCCCAAATCTGACCAAGCCCATCCGACTCAACGGACGAGCCTTGAGCGAATCCAATATTCATAGCGTCGTGATTTTTGTAACGCTTAACATCATTATTGCAGTTATCTCCATGTTTTATGTTTCAAGCATAG
Source organism: uncultured Puniceicoccaceae bacterium (assembly GCA_964616435.1). GTDB lineage: Bacteria > Verrucomicrobiota > Verrucomicrobiia > Opitutales > Coraliomargaritaceae > Lentimonas. Next base: position 7,494 of record CAZTSB010000104.1, read on the forward strand.
AACCTATACTCACACCGATGGAAACGTTTTCGTGTGTGCAGGCAACGCTATTTAACATCGGCCCCGGATTCGATTCATTTGGGCCCACTCAGAACTTCGGATTCCTGCACAGTTTCACAAAAATCTATCTTTCACTTCTAATGATCCTCGGACGATTAGAACTCTATGCAGTCCTTGTGCTCTTCTATCCAAAGGTCTGGAAACGATACTCCTGATCCGGCAAATTGAAAAGTGAGGAAACTATTCGTCGCCATCCTCTCCAATCGCCTCAACCGGACAACCTTCAAGCGCTTCCATACAAAGCTCAATATCATCCTCAGATTCAGGTTGTTTGTGTACAAACGAGTAGCCTCCGTCTTCATTGCGAGTGAAAAAATCCGGTGCCGTCTCTCGACACAAATCACAGTCAATGCACTGCTCATCGACATAGAACTTACCGGAAACATTTTCAGGCCATTTTTCGTCTTTTTCTGCCATAGCAAATAAGGGTTCTTTGTTTTAGGTTTAAGTCAAGTGGGAAGGTTATTCTTTAAAGATTTGCATTCATTGCGAAACAAAACATCTTGTTATGACTTAATCTCTAAACTTTGTTTATCAAATTGATATGGGAACTCACTGGTTTTATTTTGGTCTGGTTGGCTTAATCCGCTAATCCATTACACAACATCTTATGCTTTACGACCGCTCGTACATGCGCTCCCAGGAAAGGGAAACATCACCGATTAAACGCGCCAGTGTTGTAACAATCCTTCTCGTGGTTACAATCAGCATTTTTGTGCTCCAGCATGTAGTCAATGTTAGTTTTCCGGGAGCTGGAGGGCGTCCCAATACTTTTTTGACTAACTGGTTTGCACTCAGTCCTCAAGGTTTCAGAGAGCTTAAAGTCTGGACCGTGTTTACATATGCATTCTTACACAGTACCAGCTCGATCTGGCATATTTTACTCAACATGCTGGTGCTCTTTTCTTTTGGTCGTACAGTGGAAACACTGCTGGGAAAACAACAATTTTTAGTTCTCTACTTTAGCAGCGCAATCATCGGCGGACTTACCTACCTTTTCTTTCATCTCAATGATGCAAGCACCGTTGTCGGCGCATCTGCAGCAGTCAGTGCTGTAGTCGCTTTCTTCTGCCTGCGATTTTATGAGCGACCGATTACGTTCTTACTTTATTTTGTAATTCCAGTAACCATCAAGCCAAAGTGGCTGTTCTGGGGATTTCTGGCGATTTCAACCTATCTTCTGTTTTCTTCCGAATTATCAGCCATTAGCGCCAATAGAGCAGGCGTCGCCCACTCTGCCCACCTTGGCGGACTTCTGACTGGCGCGGTTTACTACCGCTACATTTATAGCAGACAAACAGTTTTCGGCAACACATTCGGCCACCCGGGCATTGAGCTGCCCAAATGGTTCAGGCGCCGTAAAAAAACAGAATCGAAGATGAGCTATCAAGTAAATCGACCCACTCGAAATCGAGATGAACTTCAAAAGGAAGTCGATCGCATACTGGACAAAATCAATATGTCCGGCTTTAGTTCTCTGAACGATAAGGAAAAAGCAACTTTGGACAAAGCGAAAGAGTTACTCAATCGGTAGCTCCAATTTGTTCGATTATTTATCCAAGGAACCAATCATATTTCTACCAACTTCATACCTTAACCATTAAATGCCGCTAAAATCCAAAACCATGTTTCGTATCTGTTTCATAACACTCGCAGCAATCGCGCTTCAACTATCGGTTTGCACCGGATTTGATCAAACCAAAGAACTGACCGCACAGACCCGTTGGGCAGTCAATACAATCAATTCTCGGCACTACCTTCGCGGGAGCATGGAGAGACTCAACGGCACCGAAATCGTCGAATCTTTTGCAGAAACCTTCGATCACAGCCACATGTATTTCCTGCGCAGTGAAGTAGACGACTTTATTTTCCGTTTTGGCAACGCGATGGAAGATTTCCTGCAAAAAGGAAATCTCTACCCGGCTTTTGAAATCTACGCAGCCTACCAGGAAAAAGCTCAAAAACGGACCGAATGGGTCAATGAACGGCTCGAACAGGATTTTAACTTCAGCAAAGACGAGCAGTTTTCTCCAGACCGAAGCGAGATGGACTGGCCTGTCGATAGTGAAGCAAGCACCGACCTCTGGGAGCGCCGTTTAAAGTATGAACTCCTGAACGAACTTCTGTCCCTCGCCGGCGAAGAAAAGGAGGAAGACATTTCCCTTGGCGAAATGGAAAAGCCGGATGTTGTTAAAGACCCTAAAGGCGATGCCTACGACCCCAGCAAAATACAGCGCCTTTTAGACGACGAAGACTTCTTTGCCAAAACTCTTGATGCCGCTCGCGAAAAAATACGCCGCCGCTACCAACGCAACCTCTCATACACGATCAATCGTGAAGCTGCGGATGTTCAGGAATCGTTTATCAACTCGATGACACAACTCTTTGACCCGCACTCCAGCTTTCTCTCCGCCAACACGCTCGAAAATTTTAATACATCCGTGCAAAATTCCTTTTTTGGAATCGGGGCACTGCTACAGGACGTCGACGGCATTTGCACAATTAAACAAATCCTGCCCGGAGGCCCCGCAGAGGAAGCGGGAGTTCTCAAAGACGAAGATCAAATACTCGCTGTCGGACAAGGTAAAGAGGGCGAACTCGAAGATGTCGTTGACATGCAACTGCGTTACATTGTTCAAAAAATTAAAGGACCCAAAGGCACCATCGTACGCCTTCTAATCCATCCGGGCTCTGCAAGCGATCCATCCGTTCGCAAAGAAGTCCTGATCACACGTGGCGAGGTCAAACTGACTGCAAATCTCGCCTCTGCAAAGCTGATCCAGGTACCCGACGGTGAAAATGCACATATACCAGTAGGCATTATTGAACTCCCGTCATTTTATGGAAACATCGGCGCCGGCGGAACGCTCACAACCACCGCAGGTGATGTTACCGAACTTCTCGGAAAATTAAGTGCTGCAGGAGCGCAGGGCATTATTCTGGATCTGCGTGTAAACGGCGGCGGGCTGCTCAGTGAAGCCGTACGTTTGGCCGGACTTTTCATACCAGAGGGTCCAATTGTACAAGTGCGGAGCGCAAATGGACGAATTGGCGTACTTTCAGACCGCAATACAAAGGTCGAATGGGACGGTCCACTCATCGTCCTCACATCTCGCTTTAGCGCCTCTGCTTCTGAAATCGTGGCCGGGGCACTGCAAGACCACGACCGCGCACTGATTGTCGGAAACTCATCGACTCACGGAAAAGGAACCGTTCAGGAAGTCTATCAGATGAACGACGTAATGAACATATCCTGGTTACAACCGGCTGCACGTGCCAAAACTCGGCCAGTCGCCTCCAAGATAACCATCAAGCAATTTTACCTGCCGGCAGGAAGCTCTACCCAACTTAAAGGCGTGCTTTCCGACATTGTGCTACCCTCTGTAAACGAATTTCTGCCCATTGGTGAATCCGATCTGCCCTATGCACTCCCATGGAACAGCATTAACGCAGTCAGCTGGGAAAAAGACTGGGAAGGTCTTACACTTTCGAATCCCAAAGAACCCGACCTGGAAACCATCCTCGCCGGAAAAAGTGAACAGCGGCAACAATCACTGGAAGAATTCGCATTCTTGCAGAAGCAGATTGAATGGCGTCGTCAACGCTACGAAGAAAAAGCCATCTCGCTTAATCTAGAGCAGCGTATCGCCCGCAAAATAAAAGACCAGACCTACATCGACCAACTCGATGAAGCTTACGACAAGATGGCCGAAGATGCCTACGAATCTGAAGACTTCATTCTGAAAGTTGCAGAAGAGCAGGACGCCCTCTCAAAAAAGAATCTTGAAGCCAACGGAACTGAGCCCGAACTGGCCGAAAAAGAAAACGAAGAAGAGGAAGAAGAGCGTCCTGATTTCGATATCTATGTGCGTGAAAGCGCACGAATTATGGCCGACTGGATCGCGCTTCAACGTACCGGAAAAGAGGTTCTAACAGCAGAATCAAACAATTTGTAACCTAATGAAACTCGTTTGAGTATGTCCGGAGAACGCAGATACAGTCCGTCCGACTTCCAGACACAACTGCACTGGAGCGACCTCGACACCAATTACCTGCGCCAAATTATCGGACTGGCCAAAATCGAAGATCTTGCTGGCGCCGGTCTGGCCGAACGCCCAAACCAACTCGGTGACATTACCACGGCGCTTATGCCCGAAGAAGCAATTGGCGTCGCTCAACTGGTTACCCGAGAACCTTTGATAATCTGCGGACTTGAACTATTGCCACTCGTGCTTGAAGCTTATGGTGAAACCGTTCGCTTTGAAACTGATTTTGCAGACGGCGATCCGGTTACAGCAAATGAGTCGATAGGCACATTTAGCGGCTCAGCCACTCTACTGTTACAGGCTGAGCGTATTATCCTCAATTTCCTCCAGCATCTTTCAGGAATCGCCACTGAAACACGAAAATATGTCGATGCTTTAAAACCTGGTAACACTGCACTACTTGACACTCGCAAGACTCTGCCTGGCTATCGCGTACTCCAGAAATACGCCTTTGCCTGTGGCGGCGGCTACAATCATCGCATCGGTCTCTTTGACCGCGTGATGCTAAAAGACAACCACCTTGCCGTCACCGGAGCAACCGGGGGCAATCGCTTAAACGAAACCGTCCGACTCGCCCGCAAAACCTGCGCCGACATACCCGTCGAAGTCGAGGTCGATACATTTGATCAGATACAGCCCGTACTGGATGCCGGTGCAGACATCATCCTGCTCGACAACTTTTCCAGCGACGCACTCAGACAAGCTGTCGAATTGATTGGAGATCACGCCTGCACGGAAGCCAGTGGCAACATTCGACTCAGCTCACTGCCCGAATTCGGAGCCCTTGGCCTCAATTTCATCTCTACCGGCGCACCCATTCATCAAAGCACCTGGAAAGACATCGGCCTCGACTGGCATCCTTATTAGCTGGATAAAAGCAAAAAAGCCACATATAAGCCTTCTTGCCGATTCAATCTATAATCTGAAAATGGTCAAACATGTAATGGACACGGCTGCCCCCTTAATTTTTGTGCGCTATATAGCTAAGCTTGGAATTACTTTTACACTCAAATGATGTCCTTTCTTTGGTAAAAAGCGCAGGTGCGTCTCGCACCGCATCGAATGCTCGAGCGCTCTGGCTCAAACGACGCTGGTGCGCACCGAGACGGTGCTGCGCTACCAATGCACAATCTGTTCAAATAATTTTAGG
>CAZTSB010000105.1:0-3724 GCA_964616435.1 uncultured Puniceicoccaceae bacterium
AGTCGTTATGCCCACATCAATGCACTCAGGGGCAGCGGTTTGGATGCAGAACTGCTCAAACTCAGTAGCCTTCCCAGCGAAGACAGCATCCGCAGGGCACTTCATAAGCTGTTAGCCACAGAAGCAGCTCAATCACAAACGTGCTCATGGCTTTCAGGCTGTTTTGAGCAGTTTTATCCGGGCGTTCTGGAAGAGCCCTGGATTCTAGATGTCGATGTTACTGTCAAGCCATTGTACGGCAATCAGCAAGGAGCCGTTCGTGGTTATAATCCGAGCAAACCGGGCAGGCCCAGTCATGCCTATCATAGTTTTTGGGTCGCACATCTGCGCCTGTGCCTGGATGTTCAGGTGCATCCGGGCAACCAGACCCAGGGGGCTTTTGGTTTGGGCAGGCTGCTGGATTGGCTCAAAAAGCGTCCACCTGAACAACGTCCTGAGTTTGTGCGTGGTGATATCAGCTACGGCACCCAAAAGTGGATGCAGCAATTGGAGGATTTGGACGTGCCCTATTTATTCCGGCTCAAACAAACCAAAGTCGTCAAAGAATTGATTGGATTAATTGAGCGTGAAAACGACTGGACGCAGTCCCCGCCAACAGATTGGTCTTACTGCGAGAGCACTCTGCAGTTAAGTGGCTGGAGCCGTTCGCGTCGCGTCGTGGTCTATCGACGTGCTCACCGGCGTAAAGCTCCCTCAAAGTCCAAAGCAGCGATGCTGCCCGGGCCGACCGAGCAAAGCGAACAGCAGCAGCAGCAGCAGCAGCAGCAGCAGCAGTTAGCTCTGGAACTAGTAGAAGAAGAACTCACTCAATACGAATATGCCGTTTACGTGACCGCTCTAAATCAGCCTGCTGGCGATATCCGCGCGCTTTACAATCCCCGTGGGGACAACGAAAACAGTTACGATGAATTGAAAAATCAGTGGGGCTGGTGTGGATTTACTCTCAAAGACCTCGCCCGCAGTGAACTGATGGCCTGCCTGATCGCTTTAATTTACAACTGGTGGAGCCTGTACACCAAACTGGTCGATGAAGAAATTGCCCGTGAAGCGATTACTTCACGTCCTATGTTTCTGATGCACATAGCTAAAGCAGGCATCCATCAGAGCATGCGTTTTTTAGTGATCTTTTGCGCTCATGGGCGAGCCCACCAAATCAAGGAAAAGCTGGAAAGTACCGCTCATCGGCTTAAACAATGGGCTATGCTGACTGCAGAGCAGTTGAAAGCGCGGCCACTGTGGAAACGGATTATCGAGCACATCTTATCCCATCATCGGAGCTTTAGAGGCCAGAATTACCGAGCTCCACCGATGATTGAGGTCCCGGTGTAAAGAAAACCCAACTTCGTCGACTCAAAATTAATGCCTTGAAACCGCGTCGACTGCTACCGCTTTGCCTTTTAACTGCCGGTTTTAGGATTACAAAGCGTTCTTTTTTCTTCGCTATGCGATGACACGCTATGCCGACGACCAAGTAGTCATCTCATGAGGTATCAAGGTCAGGCAGTCAAAAAGGATCGTATTTCGTTCAAAACCTGACTTCCGCCATCTTCAAGGATATAATGCCCGCATTTTTCATATAAATGTGTTTCGGCTTCCGGAAATAATTCACACCACTGTTTAAAAAAGGAAGTATTGAAGCAAAAGTCCTTACCGCCCCAGACTATTTGCAGCGGCTTTTCCTTTAATTTCGACAATCCAGTCTCAACTTCAAAAAGCGTCGCATAACTACAATGTCTCTTATGCAACGGAATATCCTTTACAAAATTCCACACAGCCACTCGATCTGCCCAGCTTCGATACGGCCAAAGATAACCCCTCTTTATCTGTTTTGGAAGCGATGACGTGACTGCCATCGAAACTGCCGGCCCGGCAAAACCATTTAATCCACGAATGATACATTCACCGACAAGCGGCACTTTGACTGCCGCAATACGCCATGGAATGCGCTTCGAGCGAAATGCCGCCGTATTAAGAACAACTAGCTTGTCCAGAGCCTTCGGACGACGACCTGCCAATCCGCAACCAATCGCCCCACCCCAGTCGTGAACAACGAGGCTAAATCGATCAATTCCGAGATAAGTGATCAATCTTTCAACATCTTCAATACGTCGCTTCAGAGTATATGGATAATCCTGAGGCTTATCGGAAAGTCCACACCCCACATGATCCGGCACGATACAACGGAATCCTGCAGCAACCAGTGTTTTAACCAGATTCCGGTAGTAAAAAGACCAGGTTGGATTGCCGTGCAGCATCAGTACCACCGGACCTTCGCCTTCATCCAGATAGTGCATTCGGACGAAGGCTTCGGATTTTGATGTTCCTGGCTGCTCAAATAAATTACCTTCAAATGGATATTCTTCACGAACATCCTGAGGCAATGCATCTGTTTTTGTATGATTCAATCGTCAAAAACAGTTAGGCCCGAGAACAATCACCGTTAAGCCTGGATAGATCAATTGCCACTGGCTACAACGGAGAAATTTTTAAGGTATTTTCAATGAATTCCTGCAATTGATACTTTACGTTTTCAGTATGCTCGGAATGCAAAGGCGAACAAATTGTATGCGTCGCAGCTTCCGGAAAAGCGACTTCGTCTTTTAATTCATCAGGTGTGCCCAGTTGCCCGAACATTCGGAGCATGGCAGCTACAGAAACCACATTATCCTGTTCTTCTTTATTTTTATAGTAATAGCCCAGGAAAACAGGTTGCTCAACCTCCCGAAAAATTGCTTTTTTCATAGTTGCGTTCACAAAGATCTGGAGCTGTACAAAGGCCTCGGTGCGGTAGCGCATAGTCCAGTATTTCTTTACATCCTCGTTTGGGTGCGACCAGCTAATGTGGCTACCTTGCACCAGACGGGCAATTTGAAGACCAAGCGGACCTGAAAACAGAGAAGCTCCGGTAACTGCAATTTTAATATTGGGCGAGAGCAGGAGCAGGCCGACAATTTCGGGATCTTCAGCTGCGAGATACAGCGACAGAGAACTGCCAGTGGAACAACCCATTAGTATCAACTTTTTGCCCATTCTTTTTCCTATCGAAATTGCCTCCTTCGCCGAGTCCACATAATCTTCAGCATTAAAATCCAGCATGGCATCTTCAGCAGTAATCCCATGCGCAAAAAGCCTAGGAACGTAAAGGTTCATACCATAGCGTTGAGCCAGTTCGCGGTGCATGGGATTCGCTTCCATTCCGCTGGCTGAAAAACCATGCAGATATACCAGACAATACTCTGTCTGCCGGATGGAATCAGCCCAGTAAATTTTACCTCCATTATCAGGCCTCAGGCCCAATACGCCTTCATCTTTTTGTGCGACTATCTCTTCCAGTTCCATCAGTGGCCGATCAATCGCCGTTTGCGGTGCATTGGATATCGCTGGCTTGGGGCCCAGAATACACGAAGGCAAAAGCAATAGAAACAGACCGGACAGGAATATCTCTAAATATTTTTTCATCGGGCTTTTTCTATTTTCCAAAGAAGTGTTGTCAACAAGCATCTTCCTGCAGCCATCTTCAGCTGCTCTACCCTGCTACAGATTTTAATTGTACCCCAATTTAGAACTGATACCAAACCTAAAAAGGGAGTGTCGGACTTAGATTATCAAAAAAGAGCGCTCTGTCTATACGGTTTGGTCAAGCGAGCGTTTTCAGATCCATGAACATTCAATCAATCTGTTCGAAAAAGTTGGATTGAGTGCGATCCTGAACTAGAGTTAGGAC
>CAZTSB010000106.1:0-17262 GCA_964616435.1 uncultured Puniceicoccaceae bacterium
TTTACGTAAAAGCGGCTTCCAGCCGCTTAGTTTGTTATCGACCAGCGACAAGATGCCGCTGCTACATTCGCTCAATCCTTTTTATATTTGGTGTAATTAAAATTTGCAGGAACATGTCGAATAAAAAGACGCTACTCATAATTGCCTATCCTTGACTTGAAGTTTGCTGATAAATTCTGTGCAGAGTTCCAGTGTGAAATAGGTTATTTTTTTTGTAATTATTAGTTGAGCTATGAAATAATAATGATCAAAACATATCTTAACAATCGTCTTAAATAATTGTTGGTACAATGCATACAACTATAGCCAGCCGCTGGAACGCGGATCTTATCGACCGGAACTTCGAAATATGGATATCCGAGCCAGATTCACTTGATTCTGAATGGCGTGCCTTTTTTGAAGGCTTCGAACTCGCACAAAGCAATGGCAATGCCCACGCCGTGCAATCGGATGACCCCGCTGCAAAAACGAAGGCAAGCAAGCAGGCTCGTGTGATCGGAGCCATCTATGCCTATCGTGCCATCGGACACACCATTGCCGAATTTAACCCATTGACCAAAGAGGCTCCGTTTAATCCCCGTCTCACGCTCGAACGCCTGGGTTTTGAAGAGTCCGACCTCGACCAGGTGTTTAATACCGGCAATTACCTGAATGGCGTTGAAATGAAAGTTCGCGAATTGCTGGATCGTCTAAAAAAGACCTATTGCAGCACCATAGGCGTTGAGTATCTACATATTCAGCAGACCCCAAACCGCCGCTGGCTCCAGGCTCGCATAGAACCGGAATGCTTTGTCCCCCGATTTACAAAAGAACAAAAAGAGCGCATTCTTCGCACAATCCTTCATGCCGAAGACTTCGAAAATTTCCTCCAGACACGGTATGTCGGCCAAAAACGATTTTCCCTGGAAGGTGGCGAAACGCTCATTGCCTGCCTGGAAAGTATCTTCGAACGCTGTAAGAAAAATGAAGTCGATGAAATCGTCATGGGGATGGCTCATCGCGGCCGTCTCAATGTGTTGGCCAATTTCCTCGGTAAATCACTTGAGTATATCTTTCGCGAGTTTTCCGAAAACTATATTCCTGAAGATGTTGATGGCGACGGTGATGTTAAATATCACCTGGGCTTTATAACCAAGCGTAAAACAAGTGACGGGCACGACGTTGAAATCCGCCTGGCAGCCAACCCAAGCCACCTTGAAGCTGTCAATCCCGTTGTTGAAGGTAAAGCACGGGCCCGCCAACGCATCATCGGAGACCTCGAACGCAAGCGCGTGCTGCCGATCCTGATCCATGGCGATGCTGCAGTTGCCGGTCAGGGAATCGTATCAGAGGTATTTAATTTCTCTCAGCTTAAAGGCTATCGCACAGGCGGCACGATTCATATTGTGGTAAACAACCAGATTGGCTTTACAACCAATCCCGATGAAGCCCGCTCCAGCCAATATTGCACGGATGTCGCGAAAATCGTCGAAGCACCCATTTTTCATGTAAACGGCAACGATCCGCTGGCAACAATTGCAGCAATTGAAGCTGCGTTTGATTATCGTCAAAACTTCGCCAGCGATGTTGTGATCGATATGTATTGCTGGCGCAAACACGGTCACAATGAAGGAGACGAACCCGCTTTCACTCAACCCACGCTCTATAAAAAGATTTCCAGTATGCCGCGGATTGGCCACTCCTTTGCGGAACGGCTGGTTGAATCTGGCGAATTCACTACTGATGAAATCGATACGATTACAAAAGAGTACGATAAACGTCTGAATGCCGCATTCGATGTCGCTAAAGAAAAAGATAAGCACAACGGCAATCTTCTCTCCGAATCGACTTCAAATGAACAACCCCCCTACAACTTCGATGGGATTAGTACCTCGGTGGACAAAAAGCGGCTGAAGTACATTGCCGAACGCCTGGTGCAACTGCCGGAAGGCTTCAACGCCAACAAGAAGATCATTCGCCAGCTCAATACCAAAATAAAAGCGTTCAACAACGACACAGGTGTTGACTGGGGCATGGCCGAAGCGCTCGCCATTGGCACTTTACTAATGGACGGCACCCCGGTCCGTTTAAGTGGTCAGGACAGTGAACGTGGCACCTTTAGCCATCGCCACTCGGTTCTCTACGATAACGAAACACGCGAGTCCTACGTACCACTGCTTGACCTCGAGGAAGGACAAGCACAGTTCTGCGTCCATAACTCCCTACTCTCTGAAGCAGCCGTATTGGGATTTGATTTCGGTTATTCAGTGGACTATCCCCAAATGCTCAGCATCTGGGAGGCTCAGTTCGGAGACTTCGTCAACGGCGCGCAGGTGATCATCGACCAGTTTATTACCAGCAGTGAATCCAAATGGGGTGTCTCCAGCGGTCTGGTCATGCTCTTGCCGCACGGATACGAAGGCCAGGGACCGGAACATTCGTCCGCTCGTTTGGAACGCTTTCTACAAGCATGCGCTGAGAACAACATTCAAGTCTGCAACCTGACCACTCCGGCACAATACTTCCACGTACTACGCCGTCAGATGAAACGCGGGTTCAAAAAACCGCTAATCATCATGGCTCCCAAGAGTCTACTAAGGCATAAGGACTGCGTCTCAACAGTCGCTGAGTTTACAGACAATTCCTTTTCATCTATCCTCGATGATGAAACAATCGACAAAAAATCGGCAAAACGTATCATTTTCTGTTCCGGGAAAGTTTACTACGACCTTGTCGATCACCGTAAAGAAAAGGAAATCAAAGACACCGCTATCGTGCGCATTGAGCAGTTTTATCCGCTCAATGATGAACTTCTAAAAAAAATCCGAGCACACTATCCGAAAGCCAAGGACATCGTATGGTGCCAGGAAGAGCCAAAGAACATGGGCGGCTGGTCCTTCATAGCGCCCCGAATGATGGAAGCAATTCAGCAAATGCCTCGTTACGCAGGTCGGAACGAAGCTGCCAGCCCGGCAGTCGGCTCGCTTGCAATTCACAAATATGAACAAACCAAGCTTGTCGAAACAGCATTTTCTGCATAGAGATGACTCTCTTTTATAATTTAAGCACCTTCATTTAATACTTATTATGGCAAAAGAAGTTAAGATTCCCGCTATGGGTGAATCCATCAGCAGCGGCATTCTGGCTGAGTGGCGCGTCAATGACGGCGATTATGTCGAAATAAATCAGACGATCTACGTACTGGAGACCGATAAAATCACCTCTGAAGGTAATGCAGAAGCATCCGGAATTATTAGCCTGATAGCTGCTGCAGATGATGAAGTCGACATCGGTCAAGTGGTCGCGACCATCGACGAAAGCGCCGCAAAACCTACCGGAAACAACAGTGAGCCAACGAAAGCTGCGCCTGAAACAACCCCCCAAGCCGGGACCACTCCAAAGACAGAAGTGAGCGAGGCAAGCTCTTTGGGAAAGAAGACCGAACACCCACTCTCCCCCGCCGCTCGCAAAGCTGCTGAAGAAACCGGTGTCGATACCTCAGTCATCACGGGATCCGGCAAGGATGGTCGTGTGACAAAGGCCGACATCCTTTCAACCGCGACCACAAAAAGACCTTCTCCGGCACAATCAGAGACAGCTATCGTTGTCCCTACAAAACGTGAAACTCGCAAGAAGATGAGTCCGTTGCGGCGCAAGATTGCCGAACGCCTCGTCCAGGCAACCCAGGAATGCGCTTTGCTCACGACCTTCAATGAAGTCGATATGAGCAGTGTCATGAAACTGCGCAAACAGCATCAAGAGAAATTTATCGAGGCACACGGCATTAAGCTGGGGTTCATGTCCTTCTTTACCAAGGCAGTCACTCATGCTCTTCAAGCGGTTCCCGCAGTCAATGCACGCATTGAAGGAAATGAAATCGTCACACAGCATTACTACGACATCGGCGTCGCCGTCGGCACGGACAAAGGTCTGATGGTTCCGACCATACGCGACTGCGATCAAAAAAGCTTTGCCGACATTGAGCAGGATATTCTCGACTACGCAAAGGCTGCCCGTGAAGGTAAGATTCAAATAAGCGACCTTGAAGGCGGTGTTTTCACCATCTCCAATGGTGGTATTTACGGGTCCATGCTCAGCACGCCGATTATCAATTATCCACAATCCGCGATTCTTGGACTCCACAACATCACAGAAAAAGCTGTTGTCGTAAACGGTGAAATCGTAATCCGTCCCATGATGTATCTGGCGCTCAGCTATGACCATCGACTCATCGACGGCAAAGAAGCTGTTACCTTTCTGGTCAAAATCAAAGAAGCCATAGAAGATCCAACCCGTCTGCTCTTTGGGGTGTAAAATAGGTTTAATACTATCAAATGGCAGGATGCCTGCCGCTACCGAACATTCGTTCTGATTGAAACTATAGCTAAGCCTAAAATTATTTGAACATATTGTGCATTGGGTAGCGCTGCACCGTCTCGGTGCGCACCAGCGTCGTGTGAGCCAGAGCGCCCGAGTATTCGATGCGGTGCGAGGACGCACCTGCTCTACCTCTTTACCAAAAAAAGGACATCATTTGAGTGTCAAAGTAATTCCAAGCTTAGCTATAGATTTGCACGCAAGGCAGCAAGGCGGCGTCTTTCATGCCGTGGATGATCTTTTTATCTGCCGGACACAGGGTCGCCAAAATTCCATTCAGGCGAGCATGATGCTTTGTTTCATCTACAAAATAGTAAGGACAAAGACGCACTCTGCCTTCCATTGCATAAAGACTGCCATCCTCCCGATATACGGGATGTTGCTGTCGGCGAGGTTTGACGTATACCTGGAGTACGTGAAGCGAGGTATCCGCCATTGCAATTGCCTGTTCGATGGCACGTTTCCATTCCGAGCGCGAGGAGTCGCTTCCGAGTGTTACACTCCGGGCGCCCCAGGCGCTTTCGTGAAAACCACTTATTTTGATAATCAGGTTGCGCTCTCTCCTGCCCGCATCCGCTAGTTCCAACCAGTCGGTAATCGGCGTGCCATTGATGAAAGGTGCATTCAGAACCGCGTTAGGTGGCAGTTCCACCGGATCGATCACCCATGTCATTGGAATAATGCGTTTGAGCACACGGTGAGATTCTTTCGATAAATTCTCTTCCCAAAATTCTCTTAAGGCATGGTGATGAAATAACGCCAGACTTAACTTTTCTTCCTGAAAAGGCCGCATTGGAGGCGTCAAGCCGATCTGCGACTCACAGTGTGCTTTGATCAGGCGCTTTTCCGCAGGAACAGTAGCCAGATCAAACAATTCCCAGAAGCGATAGATCACATCAATTTTCCTGGGTTCACCCTCTACGTCTACACAGATTGATTCACCCAAAGGTATAATCTCATCCATATGGTAAACATGTACACGGCGTCCAAGCATTCGCAACTCACGCGCGAGCCACTCCATTTCCGGCCGGAAAGTCCTGGTCTCGTCGCTCATCAAAATCGCAATATGCGGCGTCAGGATGCCGGAGGCACAACTGCTCAGCGCCTTGTAGAAAGCTTCCAGCATGTTTTGACCGCCATCCACCTTGCTAATCAAAGCATCTGCATGAACGTCTGCATACAACTGATTTAAAAACGCAGTCAGCCCGATTCCACCCGGGACTGCATCCAGCTCCGTAAGCGCAAAGCCATCTTCAGTAATCAGTAAGTCCGGACGAATAACTGCCGGCACGGATCCTCGCAGCACTTCCGATCGCGCATATTCAATCAGTGCATCGGGCTTACCACGATCCAGATACTCTGCGACCCAGGGCACATATAATTCCCGGTTTCGTAACACTTTCCTTCCGGTTGCCGAGCGCAGATAAAGAGTCTCCACTGCACGATAAAATTCATAACAGGCCTGACCGATCCGTTCGATTTCCTCAACCTGCTCTTCTGTCAATGGGAAAGCTTTGGGAGAGTAACGCCAGGTCTTGTTTTCAAATAGCTCTTGCTCAGAAAAAACAGTTTGTAAAAACTTATAACTCAAGCCAGCTACTTTTGCATCTGAATCACTCATCGCCAAACTCACGCTCAGCTGCGGATCGACGTGATGTCGGCCCACCGGCTCGCAACCAGCCATGAATAAAAGGATCGAGCGCGCCATCCATGACTGCCTGCACGTTGCCGGACTCAATTCCCGTACGCAAGTCTTTGACCATCTGATAGGGCTGGAAGACGTACGAGCGTATCTGATTCCCCCAGGCAATGTCTCCTTTCTCACTGTAGAATTTTTCCATTTCGCTGCGCTTTTCGTCTTCCTGTTTCTCGTACAGGCGGGATTTTAAGGTCCTGAGCGCAGTTGCCTTGTTCTTTATTTGCGAACGCTCGTTCTGGCAGGTCACCACAATGCCAGTCGGAAGGTGTGTCAGACGCACCGCTGATTCGGTCCGGTTGACATGCTGACCTCCCTTGCCACTGGCACGGTACACATCTGTACGAATGTCGGCAGGATCAACCTCAATGGCGGCGTCGTCCTCCAGCTCTGCAATCACATCTACTGATGAAAATGAAGTATGCCTCCGTGCATTGGAGTCAAACGGACTGATTCGCACCAGTCGATGCACACCACGTTCGGCCTTTGCATAGCCAAACGCATTGGTTCCGGCAACGCGCAATGTCGCACTGGAGATTCCAGCCTCTTCGCCCGGAGTAATGTCCAGAACTTCGACATCGAATCCCGCCTGCTCGGCCCAGCGAGTGTACATGCGCAGAAGCATGTCGGCCCAGTCGCAAGACTCTGTGCCACCGGCACCGGAATTTATTGTTAGTAACGCATTGCAGTTATCATTGGGACCGCTGAGAAAGGATGCCAGTTCCAGTTTATCCAGTTCGGGCTTCAGGCGCTCCAAAGTATCAATAACCTCCTGTTGATAGGCCTCGGTATCAGGGTCGCCTGCCGATTCGTCCACCAGTTCCAGCAGCGCGACCAGATCATCGCTCTCGCTACGAAAGGACTTGGTGGGATTGACCGTACTTTTTAGACGATTTGCTTCGTTAATAACTGTCTGGGCTGCTGACTGATCATTCCAAAACGCAGGCTTCGCCATTTCGGACTCCAGTTCAGCGATACGTGCCGTTTTCTGATCGCCGTCAAAGATACCTCCAGATGTGACCGGCGCGCCGGATGATCTCTTCAATTTCAGAACGAACTTCGGGTGTTATCAGGTTCATAGTGTTGATGCCTCTAATGGGAAAATGAATGAATAATGGAACGACCTATATTAATGAAACAGCTCAGTAAACGACTTTGTTCAAGGGATATTCGATGATCCCTTCCGCACCATGTGCTTTGAGTGTTGGAATAATCTCACGAACGACCTTTTCGTCAACAATGGTATCAATCGCCACCCAGGCTTCATCAGTCAGGCGATTTACGGTCGGATTGCGTAAGGCAGGCAGTTCTTCGATAATGGTCTTCAGCTTGGTCTTTTCAATATTTAGCTTTAACCCAACCTTTGAATCGGCCTCCAGCGCGGCCTGAAGTAGCAAAGCAATACTTTCGATCTTTGCCCGTTTTTTGGAATCTTCCCAGGAGGCTTTGTTGGCAATCAGCACTGTATTTGTGTACAGTAAGGTATCAACGATTCTCAGATTGTTGGCACGCAGGGAACTGCCCGTCTCCGTAAGATCGACAATTGCATCCACCAGGTCAGGCACCTTTACTTCCGTGGCGCCCCAGGAAAATTCAACATCGGCCTGAACGCCCTTATCACTCAGAAACTGTCGGGTAAGATTAATCACTTCCGTTGCAATACGCTTACCTTCCAGATCTTTCACTGTCTGAATGGGTGAAGCCTGCGGCACGGCAATAATCCATCTTGAACGCCTATTGGAAGCACGGCTGTACACGAGATCGCACACTTCAATCACATCGGAATCGTTCTCGCGCACCCAGTCCTGCCCCGTCAGTCCACAATCGAAATAACCGTGTTCCACGTACCGGCTGACCTCCTGTGCGCGAATAAAACGTCCGTCCAAATCCGAATCGTCGAACGACGGACGGTATGAACGCGACCGTTTGGTAATATTGAACCCGGCTTTATCAAAAAGCCTGATCGTTGAATCTTCCAGACTGCCTTTAGGCAACCCGAGCATAAGCAAAGGTTTTGTTTCCATAATAATAGACGAACCTGATGCAGGAAAACGCAGGCACAAGAAAAATGCATCGCTAAAGGAAGGAAATACTTCGTATACTTTTGACTAGAGTTTTTTTAAATCCAAATACATATGTTTTAAGTGAAACATGATTGATAATCTAACCATCAAAAACTTCAAAAGTTTCAGAGAACTGAAACTTACATTTGCTACAAGTGCAGGCACGACGCACAAGTAGCTACCTTTTCTTCATTTTGTAGTTACATTTTTTCATTTCCTGCCTATATTGTTTCCTGTTTACACTTTCCACTTGATAACATGCCAGCACCCACACCACTTAACGCGGGGGAAAAAGCTCCCTCATTTACTTTCACTGAAAACGGTCAGACCGTTCGCAGCGATGAGCTTACATCGCCGCATCTGGTTTACTTCTATCCGAAAGACGATACGCCGGGCTGCACCAAAGAAGCTTGTGCCATTCGCGATGTTTGGGCCGAATTTGAATCTGCCGGACTGAAGGTGATCGGAGTGAGCAAGGACAGCGAAAAGTCACATGATAAATTTAAGGAAAAGTATTCGCTGCCCTTTCCTCTCATTGCTGACACTGAAATGGAACTTGCGAAAGCCTTTGGTGTTTTTGGTGAAAAGAAGTTTATGGGACGCGTTTACGATGGTGTTCACCGCATGTCGTTTCTGATCGACGCTGACGGTGTAATTTTAAAAGCATACCCAAAGGTAAAACCCGTTGAGCATGCAGCCGAGGTTTTGAAAGACCTGGCTGAACTGTCTGCTTAGTTCTACATTGTTAAACCTTATAGTAGATCCAAGTTATTCATCAATGCCTTCCTGAGTGGAGCCGCTTACTGTAAAGTTCAGGCGAAGGAAAGCATTGTGAATAACTTTGCCGCGACGGGGGGGGCAGTGCAGACCTATTCCTACCCCTATTACTTCTCTTATTCGACATGTTGCTACAAATTTAGAATTACACTCGCTAGCTGAAAACTGAATTTTAAACTTGTAAGATACCATAAACAACTTTTTTGAAGAGCAGCTTATAAACCATTTATTCTTAATCTACATACCTTAAACCCCTAAATTTTGATCCGGCTTTACCCTTCCTGATCAAGAAAACGCCATGAAACCCCAAAACGCGTTCATGCTACCCCAACGTGCGCGCGATGATCAAGGCAAGACACATCGTGGATTTGCTTTGGTTATCGCGCTCTCACTGATGGCGCTCGTAGTGCTTCTCATCATTTCGATAACTACCCTGATCCAGGTCGAAACACGTTCGGCACAAATTAATCTGCATACTCTTAAGGCCAGAGAAAATGCACGCCTTGCACTGGCATTGGCCATCGGACAATTACAGGAACATGTCAGCCATGATCAACGTATAACCGCCCGCGCCGAAATCCTGGGAGATGAAGCTTTTGATTCGGATAAACGTTTCTGGACTGGTGTGTGGGATTCCACAGACATGGACAAAGCGCCTGTCTGGCTCGTCTCCGGAACAGACCCCGATCCCAGCGGTGAAACCATCACCAATTCAATGCAACTTGTTGATCAGGCAACGGTTGGCAATGACACGTCTCAACATGTTTGGGTTCCAGCAGTGGAAGTCCTCAATGCCAAAGGCAATGTATCGAGTCGGCTCGGATGGTGGATCAGCGATGAAGGCGTCAAAGCTAGCATTGCCAGTCCCCCACTTCATAAAAGGCCGACTCCAAACTTCCTGAAAGAGGATGACTCATTACAGTTACAACTCGCATCGACCCATGGTCTGGAAGCTATCTTTGATAAATACGATCGCTTTTCTTCAGACAGTGCAACGATGCTCGATCGGATAAGCTCAATCGAACAATTGAATACCCTGGACAGCTTTCAGGAAAGCACCCCGGAAACTTCGCGAGAGGCTTTGTTTCACATGCTAACACTCAACAGCCACGGCGTACTGGCCAGCACCACTGACAAAGGAGGCCTCATGCAAGACTTGTCGCTCTTCCCGGCTCTGCTCGGAACGGGTCTGAAAAACTATCTACAACTCGGAGAAACTCATGCAGATCAACTGGCAGCTCAGGAACATCCGCTCGCGCAAAAGCTACTGTTTACCGACATCGTTGGATTGGAAGATATCGACACTTTAAGCACTGGCGACATCGCGACTCCAATCCTACCGGTCCTGTCAAACTTTATGATCGCGTTTACGATACGTTCCAGAGAGCATGCTGAACCAGAGGAGAACTTTTGGCTGCGGTCAAAGTTTTTCTGTGAATTTTGGAATCCCTATACCCAAACGCTCTTAATGAAGGACGGTGAAGGCAACCCGATCGATCTGGAACTCGAGATCACCGGTTTTCCTGAAGTGACAGTGCATAACAGTTCTTCCAGCAGCGCTCCAATCAACTTACAAAAGTTAATGGGCGATCCGAATACCAAAGACAATGCAGTTATTATCAAACTGGTGAATGATAAAGAAAAGCCATGGTTTCCTGGCAGAACTAAGAACTGGGTCGGGCTAAACAAAGTAAACCAGTTGGAGCACTCGCCCTATAGATCAATCGACACCCAAACTAAGCAGTGGCCCAAAGATCATAATACACTGGGAGGCGAAAGAGGGATTCATACAGGCGTAACTCGTCTTAAGGGTGAACTCCGACATACGAGTGATAAAAGGCATACGCTGCGTATCAAAGTTTACAAAGTTACTGAGTACTCCCGCAAACAGATCTGCGATTTAAATGGATTTATTTACGAACAGGTTGATACACCCGGAGGTCATTCAAATAGTCATTCGGGAATGACTTTTGGATATCATATCAACCTGCGTGAATCACGTCATTCCGATAACTTCCCTGATTTTTACCGCGGCATCTGGCTGAAAGACCACGACCCACGCAGTCCAATACCAAGATTTCAAGGCGAATGGTACATTCCGGAAAATACGAGTACGTCCGGCAGCCCCTATTTACCCGTCAGAGACGGATCCATTGCCATAAATACTCCTGAACCACACATGATCAATGAAAAAGGAAGCTTTATAAATTTCATTGATTTCAAACGCCTGCTGGATCGCAGCAAAGATCAAAACATATCGCTTGATGACCTCTGGCAGGATGCGCCATTGTTCGAATTGCCCCGTAGGCGTGTTCTCTCGCTTGCTTCGTTACAGCACATCTACATACACAATGAACGCCCCTTTCAGGTGGGCAACAGCTGGGGAAATGAGGGCATGCACAACACATCTGAGTGGTTTGACCATTACTACTTTTCCGGACTCAGCCGAAACGATACTATAGCGGACTTTGACCCTCGCGCCGGACCGAGCAACCCTTGCCTTCAGCTTTTCAATGAAGACAAGTTCGTTACCGAATTTGAATCCTGGAAGAGCGACTCATTTGACGATTCGGATGCTGCCCGTCAACCTGCGCAACACTTCATAGCTGCCAATCGGTTTAACATCAATTCAACCTCTGTTGATGCCTGGAAAGCAGTCTTATCTTCGCTGCGTTTCGATAACTTTAACCATCTCAACTGGCCCAATGAAAATACGTCAGATCCGAATACACTGAGTTTGATTCCTGTTTCACGAAGCCAAGGCAGTTTCACACGTTTTTCACATTCACTGGAAGAAACTTATCAGGCTACGGCTGCTCCCGCAAGTTTAGATACCGCACCGTCCGCCTTCTATCGGCATGGAGCCCGGCGCTTCGACTCAGAGCAATTTGAAACATTCGCCCTGGAAATCGTTCGCCTGATCAAAGATAAAGGAAGACCTTTTGAATCCATGGAAGAATTTCTTTCAGAACTGCCGACAGGTAAGGGCAGTCTGCTAGAACAGGCCATTAGAAAGGCATTCGCCGACCCGACCACCAAACGTCAACAGTGGTACCATAGCTGGGAGACCACCGGACAACACAACGACAGTGAAGCGCCTATTGAGATTGATCATTTTTCGCCAGGATTTCTGACACAGGCAGATATAATGACGGCAATCGGCCCGATGCTGGCGCCGCGCTCGGATACGTTTAAAATTCGCGCTCGGGCAGAATGTTTTGACGATTTTGGCGAACTGATGGGTTCGGCAACCATTGAAGCAGTACTGCAAAGAATCCCCGAAGCAATCGATGCGTCGAAACCGCTCAGCGAACCCACTGAACGGAAATGGAAAATCACTTCCCTTCGATGGCTCACCGTCGATGAACTTTAGCTAAGTTCGACTATAATCTTTGAAGACCAGCTCTCAGACATACTTCGCTTTGGCCGGAACCTGAAGGACAGATTTGTCTTCCACGGTGTAAGCGGTCAAATGGCCTCCGAAAACACAGCCTGTGTCGATGCCAATAGACCCGGAGCGCTTGAATGTTTCAGGGCGTGGATTGTGGCCGTAGACGACAAAGGGAGCGCCATGCCAATGTTCTGCCCACGAGAATGTGTCTGATGCAGTCTCCGCCTTTATGAGATTTCCATTGGCATCAACTGACTTTATCTGTGTGATGATGTCAATATCCTGCTTGTGCCAGACTGGTTTTGGCAGGAAACCGGCATGGACGATAATCGTCTTCCGTTTTGGTTTGTAGACATAGGGCGGCATTTTTTTCAAAAACTTCCAGTCGGTCTTGGTTAGTTGTTCCAAGGTATCGTGATCGTAGCTTTTAAGATTCTCTGAACTTTTTTGCTTTCGTGCCCGCAGAAGACGTACTTCATGATTACCGAGGACACATGTAACACCGTATTTTCGTGCAAGTTTTAAGACTCTGTGACTGTCGGGCCCACGATTGACCAGATCACCGACCTGAAAGACACGGTCCTTGGGCCTTAGCTTAAGGGCCAGAAGCAGCGTTTCAAATTCCTCCGCACATCCATGCACATCACCGATGACTATTGTCCGTCGCATTTATTCGCATGTTTTTTATCGTCCAGCCAAGTGCAAGGTAAAACCAATTTTGCTGAAAACATCGGGTAATGCTGTGTGGGCAAAAAGTCAGCTGACTTTTGGAGAAGAGTTAGCTGATTTTTTGGGGAGAGGTAAGCACAAGGGATTTGAACGGAATTTCTGCTTTGACGCGAGCGCAATTCAAAATGGACTGGACTCTCGGAGTCACTTAAGCCTCTTTGAAGGCAAGACTAATTGAATGAACTGGAATATCCAAGGAATCGCGCACAAATCGGCACTCTCCGCCTCTGCGTTTGCGGACGGTGATCAGGTACTGTGCCTTATTTACCGAGACTTTGAAAGCAGTGGAATTGGCCGGGCTGACATTCACCCGGAAGAAGTGGATCACTTTGAATTGCCCGGAGAATTGCTCGGGCGGTGGCGGCGTGTAGTCAAGCATTCTGGAGATGCACAGCCAACCGTTCGTGAAAAGGTAGCATCGGCAGAAGATTTGTTCCTCTCTCTATATGAATCATCGGACGGTACAGACGACAACAGCAAGGAGGCCAATGCCTTGAAATATCTTCTGGCTCTTATGCTTGAACGCAAGCGTGCGGTTCGTGCCCGGGGAGAACGACAGCAAACCGGAATCCAGCCGTATCTTCATATCAAGACAAAACAAACGTTCGATGTTCCGATTGTTGACATTTCCGCCGATCTTATGATTCGGATACAGGAATCGATTTGGGATATCATTTTGTAAATACATGAATGTGATGAATGGAAAATACAGGTACACAATAGCGGCATTGGTAGCGCTGCTTACACTGACCGGCGGATGTTTAAAAGGCAGCTATGGTTTTAAAAATAAGGTCGAAAACATGCAAGTGCCGCGTCTGATGATCGAGTCGCGTGGAATGAACTATGCCGGTTCCAGTGCTATTGAACTGACTTTGCCGATCTCAGGCTCGACGATTCGGGTTGAAAGCAGGCCCATTGTGAATGAATTCGACATCATCAATGCCGAGATGGTGAAAGTTGACATGGGGCTTGCGCTGTTGCTTGAGTTGACGGATACGGGGCGCCGCGAACTCTATCGTCGATCAGTGACCAACAACGGAAATCGTGTCGTCTTGACATCAAACGAAGAGGCCATTGGCGCCAGAGTTTTAGACGGGGTAATTACTGACGGAAAATTCTATACCTTTGTTGAAATACCTGACGATGAGCTGGGTCAATTCGTATTAGACTTGAAAGCCAGTATCGCTGAGCTTCAAACCCGTTATAAATATTAAATAGCGCCACTTCTTCACTGCATATGCCCGCTTTTCTTCACCGTCTGTTCATTGTAAGTTCCTTCGTTTGTTTGCCGTTTTCAACGTCTTATGCCGGACTGGTATGGCCCACCCCCAACCCGGCATTTCAGAATGGGGAGCCAATAGAAGCCTTTATTCAGCCAACTGCTTCCGGGAAGAAAGAATCCGGATTGTTTGGCTGCGTGCGTAATAACGGAAGACGTTTTCACGAAGGATTGGATTTATATCCGGTCGCTCGCGATAAACGCGGAGAACCACTGGATTCAATTTACGCAGTCCTTCCCGGGCGCGTAGTTTACATCAACAAAGTATCGGGACATAGTAATTACGGGCGCTACCTGATCATTGAACATGATCAGGAAAGTCCGACATTTCACACCTTATATGCTCACCTTGCCAGCATTGACGATGTTATTTCGGTTGGCAAACGAGTGGAGTCAGGAACAAAGCTTGGCATCATGGGCCGCTCCGCCTCAACGCCCTTGCCACGTTCAAGGGCTCATTTGCATTTTGAGATCGGATTTCGTCTGACGGATCAGTTTCAAAGCTGGTACGACAGACAAAAATTCAGTAGTAAAAATCGACACGGAAATTGGAATGGGATGAATCTCGTGAGCATCAATCCTCTGGACTTTTACCGTGCGGTACGCAGTGGGAAGATCAGTACGGTTCACGAATACCTGCAAAAAGTTCCGCCCCATGCGCGTATCCGCGTGCATACTTCGGACATTCCTGATTTCGTCAAGCGATACCCCGCACTGGTTACACGTCGTTACAAAGATTCAACCGTAGTTGCCTGGGACATTGCCTTTTCGAAATATGGGGTTCCAAAGGAATGGACGCCACGCTTTGACTACGAAGCGATCACCGGTAAGCCTGGTGACGTTACCATACTTACATACAATCCGGAACTTTTAAAAAAGCAGACCTGCCGACGGGTGATCTATCTAAGAGGCTCAACACCACAGATTTCATCTGGCACACTGGCTACACTGAAAAAGCTTTTTGGATTCAAGTAAGCTTTTCGAAGGCTTGAGATGGTTCGTAAGCAAGTATAAAAAAGCAATCTTTTGTACTTGGCTTTTTTCCCAATTACTTCACTTTCTGTACGCCTTATGAGTTCTGTTTTGCAACTACTTCTTGATGGCGAACGCCTGAACGCTGCCCAGATGGCACAGGTGCTCAACTTGTCCGAAGATGCGGTCAATGCTGAATTGAAACGTCTGGAAGCCGAGAAAGTATTACTTGGGTGGCGTCCGGTTTTTAACCCGGAGAACGCGCAGGAAACGATTGTGCGCGCTGTTATCGAGGTAAAAATCAGTCCCGAGCGCGAAGGCGGCTTTGATCGTCTTGCGGCACGTGTCAGCCGTTTCGACGCGGTGGAATCCTGCTATCTGATGTCCGGGGGGTACGACTTGCTGGTTTTTGCAATCGGGTCTGATTTGCGCGAAGTTGCGTTGTTTGTATCTGAGCGTCTTGCCAGTTTGGAAGGCGTCCTGTCCACTGCGACATACTTTCGTCTGCGCACCTATAAAGAGCAGGGGCATCTGCTGTTATCGCCCGGCGAGGGCAGTGATCGACCCTCTGTAAGTGCCTAATGGAAAAAGACCCAAAACGTTTTATTGCAGATCATGTGATTGGTCTGCCGCGCTCCGGTATTCGCGACTTTTTTGCAATTGTCGCTGCGATGCCTGAGGCAATCTCATTAGGTATCGGTGAGCCTGATTTTGTAACGCCCTGGAATATTCGCGAGGCTTCAATTTTCGCACTTGAAAGGGGTAAGACAAGTTACACGGACAACAAGGGCCTGATCCAGCTTCGCCGGGAAATTAATGTGTATGTCGAAAATAACTTCGGTATAAGCTACAGTCCGGATCGCGAGATTTTAATCTCCGTCGGAGTTTCGGAAGCGCTCGACATTGCATTGCGCGCCGTGCTGAATCCGGGCGACAAAGTGATGTATCATGAGCCTTGTTATGTATCCTACAGCCCAAGCATCATTCTGGCCCATGCTCAGCCGATAGCAGTCAGTACTTCCGCCAAAGATCAGTTTGGAATCGACCCGGATGCAGTCGAAGCTGCCTGGGAGTCCGGCTGCAAGGTACTGATGCTAAACTTCCCGACAAATCCAACCGGCGGCGTAACGGAACGCGATAAACTGGAGCGTATTGCAAAGTTTGCAGTGGAAAAAGACCTTCTGGTTATCAGTGACGAAATCTATTCGGAACTAACTTTCGAAGGTGAGCATACCAGTATTGCCATGCTACCGGGGATGAAAGAACGCACCATCTTCCTGCATGGATTTTCGAAGGCCTTCGCAATGACCGGATTTCGCATTGGTTATGCCTGCGGGCCGGCAGAACTTATTGAAGCAATGATGAAGGTGCATCAATACAGTATGCTCTGTGCACCCATACTTTCACAGGAGGCAGCCATAGAAGCCTTGAAGAACGGCGGGCCGGCAGTCGCCAGAATGAAGGAACAGTATCATCAAAGACGCGATTTCATCGTCCGTCGTTTTAATGAAATCGGCTTGAGTTGCCATTTGCCGAAAGGCTCTTTTTATGCCTTTCCGTCGATTGAGTTGTCCGGAATGTCTTCATTGGATTTCTGTAAAGGCCTGCTGGACGCAGAAGGCGTTGCGGTCGTTCCCGGCACTGCATTCGGTCCCAGTGGCGACGGATTCGTGAGAGCCAGCTTTTCCACCAGCTACAAGCGTATCATGGAGGCTACGGATCGCATCGAACGTTACATCGAAAAAGTTCGCGACCAGTAGTCGCAACCCGGCATGCAAAGAAATCAGTGTCCTTGCTAGCAATTGTTCAGATTCGATGCTTTACATTGTGCCTCTGTATTTCGTGAAGACAGGCTCTAATACCAAATCTAAAAAGGGAGTGTCGGACTTAGATTATCAAAAAAGAGCGCTCTGTCTATACGGTTTGGTCAAGCGAGCGTTTTCAGATCCATGAACATTCAATCAATCTGTTCGAAAAAGTTGGATTGAGTGCGATCCTG
>CAZTSB010000107.1:0-21055 GCA_964616435.1 uncultured Puniceicoccaceae bacterium
ATAAGGTGTGTTGTTTGTTTTCATTTCCAAAGGTTTGTGGTTTAAACACTTGGAGTACAACACACCTCTTTTTATACTTTCAACTCACGATTTTAGGATTATTACACAAAATAGAGATTCTCGGGGCAAGTCCTGCAGTTATTTGAAATTTAAAATCCTGGTTCCGAACCCGAAATCCCTAGTTTTGAACCCCGAAATTCCAGTTTAGAACCCCGAAATTCCAGTTTAGAACCCAAAAATCCTAGTTCTGAACCCGGAAACCCTAGTTCCAAGTTCTGAAATCTTAGTTCTGAACCCCAAAGTTCGAGTTCAGAATTCCGAAGATCGGCGTTCTGAACTCTAGCTAAGCCTAAAATTATTTGAACAGATTGTGCATTGGGTAGCGCCGCACCGTCTCGGTGCGCACCAGCGTCGTGTGAGCCAAAGTATCCGAACATTCGATGCGGTGCGAGGACGCACCTGCACTACCTCTTTACCAAAGAAAGGACATCATTTGGGTGTAAAAGTAATTCCCAGCTTAGCTATAGATGAACCGTGTTCGGAACTGAGAATATCAAACTTCGAAATTCAACGTTCGACATTCACAACGATTCACCCAACAGATGATTAAGCGCCTCCGAAACAGATAGTTTGCCCTGTCCCACCGCCAGTTCCAATTGTTGGATAGTCTCCGGATTTTCACTGTTAAAACGCTGCATTACGGCTTGCCTGACAAGTGAACGAAACCAGTCGATATTCTGCTCGCTGCGCTGTTGCTGAAAAACGCCGCTTGCCGTCATTTGCTCACGAAACTCGCAGATGATTTTCCAAATCGCGTCGATGCCTTCATTTTCCAGCGCCGAACAGGCCAATGCCCGGGGTTCCCAACCCGGTGTGAATGGCTGAACGACCTCCAGCATCCGAGCATACGCAGCTGCCGTCTGCTGTGCCGGGAGTTTATTGTTGCCATCGGCCTTGTTGACTACGATCGCGTCAGCCAGTTCGATAACACCTTTTTTAATCCTCTGCAAATCATCACCGCCACCGGTAATTTGAAGCAACAGAAAAAAATCTGTCATCGTGCGGACAGTGGTTTCATTTTGCCCAACTCCAACAGTCTCAACAATAACGACATCATAACCGGCGGCTTCGCAAATCAGCAGGCTTTCACGGGTACTTGTAGCCACACCTCCGAGATTGTCTCCGGACGGCGAGGGTCGGATAAAGGCGTTTTCCTCACGACAGAGCGACTCCATACGCGTTTTATCGCCCAGAATACTGCCACCTCCGACAGGGCTGCTTGGGTCAATGGCCAGTACGGCGACCTTTTTGTCCTGCCTGCAGAGCATTTTGCCAAAAGCTTCGACAAATGTGCTCTTGCCGGAACCGGGCACACCGGTGAGACCAATCCTGATGGAGCCGCCTGAATCCGGGAGAATGCGTTGCATAAGTTTCCGGGCCGGTAACGCGTGTTTTCGCGCACGGCTCTCGACCAAAGTGATTGCACGGGCAAGCTGTACGCGATCACTGGCAAGAACACCGGCAACAAGTGCATCGGTATCCATAATTTTTGTATTATTCTAGATTCGATCTCTACTGCCGAATAAGGATTATCTCACCTTACGCGAAGAGAAAATTTGCCTGCGCCCCTCGACTGCCCAGTTAGAATCACTTGAACGGATTGAAACAATCCGATGCTTACGTCCATCCATCATACAGTGTATGGTTGCAGCAATCACAGCGATAATATGCGGGTCGTTCTCGTCGATATCGCACTTATCGTTCACTTTTGCCGGCAATCCCGGAGTGGTTTTCACCGGACTCGACGGGGCTTTAACCGGTACGCCCACGGATAAACTCGCAAACACTTTTCCCATAACTGAAGTCGTCAGGGAAAGAATCAGCAATACGAAAAAAACAAAGGAGAAGCCAATCAGCACAATCTCAAGGACATTGAGCAGTGATGGACTCTCATCAAGCCCTGCGGCGGTTACGGCAAGTGTGATTTGTGGTAGCATAAGAATAAACGAAACCGGGTTGAAATGAAGTGCTTTATCAGAGTGGTATGTTCCCGTGCTTTTTAGGCGGACGGGTATCGCGTTTACTTAATGTGTTACGCAAAGCCAGCGAAATGACAATACGCGTTTTTGCAGGCTCAATGACATCGGTGATCATCGCATTTGCTGCCGCCTGATACGGAGAAGCAAATTCATCGCGGTATTCCCCGGCGATTTCCTCCGCCTTGGCTTTGGGATCTTCCGCGGCAGCAATTTCTTTTTTAAATAAAATTCGTGACGCACCATCTGCTCCCATTACCGCAATTTCAGCCGTAGGCCAGGCAAAGACCATATCAGCGCCCAGATCTGCAGAACACATTGCAAGATAAGCGCCACCATAGGCCTTGCGCATGATCATGGTAATTTTCGGAACGGTCGCTGCCGCATAGGCAAAGAGCATTTTTGCGCCATGGCGGATAATACCGCCACGCTCCTGTGCCAAACCCGGCATAAAACCGGGAACATCAACGAGCGTGACAATCGGCATGTTGTAAATATTACAGGTACGGATAAATCGCGCGCCCTTGTCGGAACTATCGATATCGAGCACCCCTGCTTTCACCATTGGATTGTTGGCAAGTATGCCGACAACGACCCCCTGAATCCGAGCAAAACCAATCAGAAGATTGCGGGCAAACTCCGGCATGATTTCGAAAAAATCACCGTTGTCGACAAGACGTCGGATCACAGCAGCAGAATCGATGGGCTCTTTGGGCGAGCCCGGCACCAGTTCATTCATTTCAGGATCTTCAGAGAGATCAAGATCCTGCGTAAGATGAGGCGGATCGGCAATATTGTTACTCGGCAAAAACGAGAGCAGTCTGGCAGCCAGTTGCAATGCATGGTAGTCGTCCCTGGCAACCAAATGAATATTTCCTGAGACATTGGAATGCGCCGCCGCCGAAGCAAACTGATCCAACTCGGCTGCCTCACCAGTTGCAGCCTTGATCACATCCGGCCCGCAAATGTACATGTTGGAATGCTCCCGGGTCATGATGATAAAATCGGTAAGCGCCGGCGAATACGCAGCCCCCCCGGCACAGGGGCCGGCAATAATGGCGATTTGCGGTACAACACCGGAGAGCGCTACATTCTTAAAAAAAACCTGACCATAACCACTCAGCGAATCCACGCCTTCCTGAATGCGCGCTCCGCCAGAGTCATTGATTCCAACGACCGGTATGCCGGACTCGTAAGCAAAATCCATCAGGTCACAGATTTTTTTCGAGTGAATACGCCCCAGTGAGCCACCGCTCACAGTAAAATCCTGAGCATATGCAGCGACGGGACGGCCATCTACCAGCCCCGTGCCACAGACAACGCCGTCGCAGGGCAACATCTTTTTATCCATACCGAAACGCATGCAGGTATGTTGTGCATGCATGCCAAACTCCTGAAACGTATTAGACTGAAAAAAGGTCTCCAGACGCTCGCGGGCGCTTAACAGCCCTTTTTCCCTGCGCCTGGCAAGCTTGTCGGCGCCACCTCCACTCCGGGCAATTTGCTGGCGGCGTTTCAAGTCTTTAAGTAATTCTGGGTCAATGGACATTGTCCTGTATTGGTTAGGTTGGTTAAGATTATTTGCCGGTTTTTACGAATTAGACCCGAGTCAATCATTCCTTATCCATGCAGAACTCAGTCAACACACCATGGGTGGACTTCGGATGAAGAAATGCAACCAACTTGTTGGCAGCGCCCTCGAAAGGGACTTCATGAATCAGCTTAACCCCGCTGCTCGCTGCCCGATCAAGCTGCCCTTCAATATCATCTGTGCGGAACGCGATGTGATGAATGCCTTCGCCATTCTTTTCCAGAAACCTGGCAATTGGGCTGTCTTCAGCCGTCGGCTCAAGCAACTCCAGATGGACTTCGCCAACCTCAAAAAAAGCGGTTTTTACTTTTTGCGAGCGAACCTCTTCGCGACCGTGACAGTGCAGGCCAAGTGATTTCTCGTAGTACTCGACGCTTTCATCCAAATCGCGTACCGCAATTCCAAGGTGATCAATTTTCGTGAGCATAAATAAATCCATAGCTCTATAAAAAGTGAGTGTCACGCCTACATTTAGACCGACACTGAGTATTTAAGAAAACTGAAGGCGGCCATAACTATTATCAATCATAGCCATAAGCAGCATCTTCAACTTACATAAAAATCCTCGAAGCAAGCCTTGAGATATTCATCACCTTATACCAAATCTAAATCCTCATCGTACCCGAGCGTAGCGACATGACCAATCGCAATCGATTTGGATTTCGATGAGGATTTCGATCTTGGATCCATAGTCGAAAACCTTCCTGGGAGTGTCGGACTTAGAAAATTAAGCACTTCAGGGTACAGTAGAATTAATTTCAAATAAGGAAGTATTCATTGAGTTGAGACTGAGGGTGCTTTAAGGCGGACTTATTGAGAATGAGTAGAGATTGCCGTCTAAGTCCGACAGTCCCTTCCTAGATTTGGTATTATACAAATAAAAAGCATTTAATTTTGGCGCCTGCTTCGCCATTTTGAGACTCAAAATGGAATATCTAACTCGTTTTTTAGTACCGTACTTTTAAAATCCGTTCATGTTTAGCACAGATTTGTACAAATAGGTCGGACACGAAGCAGCTAAGCTAACTAAGGTAAAAATACTAAAGACTGATTAGATCGAGTCCAGCAATTCGGGAGAAGTGGGAATCCTTGGCCAACAGGGGCAACTCATGACGGATAGCAAACGCGGCAATCCAAATGTCATTGATTGGGATCATCACGCCCTGCTTTTCAAGATTCACGTAGACATCAGCGTAACGAATCGCAGTGCCTTCGTCATTGTTTACGATCAGACTTTGCGCATGGAACTCGCTAATTCGCAACCGCTCTTTCTTCGGATTATTGCATTTACGCAAACCGCAATACAACTCACCTAAAACAGTCACTGGCAACCAGACTTCCTCAGCAAGATCGAAGCATTCGACTGCACTTTTCTGACCACGGAACAAACTGATCACAGCACTGGTGTCAACGATGACACTACCAGCCTTGATGATTCGATTCAATGCGCTCACAGCTTTCTTCAATCGCTTTTTCCAGTCGGTCTGCCTCATCATCCGTCAAGCACCCTGCCAATTTATCAAACCGGCCTTTAGGCCGACTGTTCAAGGTGTCGATGTAATGCGAGACGGCTTCCAGCTTATTCTCCGGAAGAACTTTGAGTTTTTCTACTGTGCTTTCTAATACGGTCATAATACTTTTATAGTGTTCATTAATGCTCAAACGGCAAGTCAACTATCGTCATCTCCCAACTCGACCTGGTACGACACTGAGTATTAGACAAACTTGGCATCGTTTACAGAAAACGAAGAAAGTCGACTGAATAAGTGAAAAACGATTCCAATTTCAACGGTTTAGTGTCATTACTACAAGTATATGGAAGGCACATCAAAATTGCTCAGCGAATTTAAAGCTTCCACTAAAGAAGATTGGCGTGTCGCCGCCGAAAAGCTGCTCAAAGGCAAGCCGTTCGACAAAGTCATGCGGCACAAGACATTGGAAGGCATTGAGTTGGAGCCTATCCTCCGTAAAGGCATTCTGGATGACCTGCCTGCCGCCAAAACACTGCCCGGATTTGACGGTTACTTGCGCGGCACACAGGCAGCAGGCTACAATGCCAATCCCTGGGAAATCGCTCAGGATCTGCCCTACGGATTACCTGCTGAGTTTAACCGTGCAATCCGTGAGGATCTTATGCGTGGTCAGAATGCGCTCAATATAACACTCGATAGAGCTACACTTAGCGGGATAGACCCCGAGAAAGCTGCTCCGGGCGAGGTCGGCGCCTGCGGCTTATCGATGGCCTGTTTGAACGATGTCGAAACTGCTTTTACTGAAGTTATTCCGGATGCGGTCAGCTTTCACATAAACTCCGGTTGCTCAGGTCTGAGCATTGCTGCACTGTTTTTTGCCTGGCTGAAAAAACAGAACGTCCAGCCGGAAACCGTACGCGGCAGCTTTAATATGGATCCACTGGCGGTGTTCGCTGCAACCGGAAATTTGCCAAACAAACTGGAAAGCTTACTCGATGAACAGGCAATTTTGACAGACTACTGTGTCCTAAATGCTCCCAACATCCGAGCTATCGGGATCTCTACAACGCCCTATCACCAAGCCGGTGCGTCTGCGGTACAGGAGCTTGGCATAGCCCTCGCCACAGGCGCCTGTTACATTCAACAAATGCTTGAGCGCGGTATGGAAGTGGATGCGGTTGCAAAACAAATCCGCTTCAGTCTGGCCATTGGCCCGGACTTTTTCATGGAAATTGCAAAAATTCGCTCCGCTCGTGTCCTGTGGGCAAAAGTTGTCGAGGCTTTTGGTGGAAGTAAAGAGGCACAAAAAATAAGCCTCCACACACGCACCGGACTCAACAACAAAACGCGGAACGACCCATATGTGAATATGCTGCGTACATCCATGGAAGCCCTCGGCAGCGCAATTGCCGGAATCGACAGTTTGTGCGTGGGCAATTTTGACGAGACGACACGCCTGCCGGACTCCTTCAGCCGTCGCATCTCACGCAACACACATCTCATCCTTCAGGAAGAGTGTGAGCTTATCGGGGTGGTCGATCCGGCCGGCGGCTCTTGGACAATCGAATGGCTGACGAATGAAATCAGCACAGCGTCCTGGTCCTTCTTTCAGGAAATCGAAGCCGCAGGCGGTATTGAAAGTGCGCTTGAGCAGGGATTTATCCAGGACGAAATCGCTAAGACTGCTGGTGAAAGAGAGAAAAAATTCAATCATCGACGCATCAGCCTTATCGGCGCTAATGTCTATCCAAACATCAACGAGACGCCACTGGAAGCAAACATACCGGACTACAATCAACTTCATAAGATCCGCGTTCAGGAAATAGCGGAAGCACAGTCTGCACTCAGTAAAGATGTCCACGCAAAATGTAAGCAAATCCTTGAAAAGATTTCCGACACAGATGATGACGACGAACGACTTCCCCTTTTAATCAATGCTGCACTCAACGGCGCAACCATTGGTAAAATTACGGAAATTCATCGAAAAACCGAGGATGCTCAACCGACAATCCAGCCACTGCCCAATAAGCGTCTGGCCGCAAACTATGAGATGCTGCGTGCCGCCGCTGACAAATTTAAGGCAGACACAGGTGCGCGCCCGAAAATCTTTCTGGTCAATCTGGGACCACTACGTCAGCACAAAGCACGGGCAGATTTTACCAGGGCATTCTTCGCTGCGGGTGGCTTTGAGGTGATTTCACCGTCTGGCTTTGAAAATCCCGAGGATGCGGTCAGTGCGCTAAAAGCGTCCGGTTCGACTATTGCGGTCGTCTGCGGCACAGATGATGACTACGCTGAAAGTTTTTCCAGTTACGCTAAAGTCATCAAAACAGCGCTTCCTGAAACACATCTCGTGCTCGCCGGTTTTCCGGGAGACAGAGAAAACGACTACCGAACTGCCGGAATGGACGATTTCATTTTCATCAAATCCAACAATTTTTCGGTTAATCAAGATTACCTGAAGCGAATTGGAGCACTTAAGCCTGATACTCCGAACTAACTACCAACCTCCGGCTTCTAACTACCTGCAAAAATGAAACCCGACTTCACAAAAATTCCCTACAAAGCGCCCATCCCAAGGGCCACACGCGATGAATGGGCATCCCAGGTCAAAGCAGAAACTGGAAGAGAGGTTGACGAACTGGTCAGTCGGACCATGGAGCAGATTCAGGTAGACCCGCTTTATTTCGAGAGCGCCTACGAAGACATGGAACATCTCGACTACACAGCCGGCATTGAACCGTATCTGAGAGGCCCCTACGCCACCATGTATGTCTTCCGTCCCTGGACAGTGCGCCAGTACGCCGGTTTTTCTACGGCAGAAGAATCCAACGCCTTTTATCGACGCAATATCGCAGCCGGTCAGCAGGGCCTCTCCGTTGCCTTCGATCTTGCAACACATCGTGGCTATGACTCCGATCATCCTCGTGTCGTCGGCGATGTCGGTAAAGCCGGTGTCGCCATCGATTCGATTGAAGATATGAAAATCCTCTTCGATCAGATCGATCTCTCTAAAGTATCGGTCTCCATGACCATGAACGGAGCCGTGTTGCCAGTGCTCGCTTTTTACATCCAGACCGGTCTTGAGCAAGGTTGTACACTCGATCAACTCGCCGGAACCATCCAGAACGACATTTTGAAAGAGTTTATGGTGCGCAATACTTACATCTACCCGCCTGCACCCTCTATGCGAATCATTGGTGACATCTTTGAATACACATCGCAGCACATGCCGAAATTCAATTCCATCTCGATTTCCGGTTATCACATGCAGGAAGCCGGTGCGACTGCCGATCTGGAGATTGGTTATACGCTTGCGGATGGATTGGAATACTTGCGCACCGGCGTTCAGGCAGGTCTGGATATTGACGCATTTGCGCCCCGGCTCTCCTTTTTTTGGGCCATCGGCAAAAACTTCTTCATGGAAATTGCGAAGATGCGGGCCGCGCGCTGTCTATGGGCAAAAATCGTCAAAGGCTTCAATCCCCAAAACCCCAAGTCAATGGCGCTACGGACTCATTCACAGACCTCAGGCTGGTCGCTTACCGAGCAGGATCCTTTCAACAATGTAACCCGTACAGCCATCGAAGCTATGGCTGCCGCCTGTGGGCACACTCAGTCACTACATACCAACGCCCTTGACGAAGCGGTCGCTCTGCCGACTGATTTCTCTGCCCGTATTGCCCGCAACACACAACTGTTTATTCAGGAAGAAACCGGTATCTGTAACTTTATCGATCCCTGGGGCGGCAGTTACTATGTAGAAGCGCTCACCCACAAAATCATGCACCGTGCCTGGAACCATATTGAAGAGTGTGAACAGCACGGCGGCATGACCAAAGCAATTGAAGAAGGCATTCCGAAGCTACGCATTGAAGAAGCCGCCGCCCGCCGCCAGGCCCGCATTGATTCAGGCAAGGAAACTATTGTCGGGCTCAATAAGTATCGACTGGAACAGGAAGATCCGCTTGAAATTCTTGATATCGACAATACCGCTGTACGCGAATCGCAGATTGCACGCCTTAATAAACTTAAAACCACACGCGATAATAAAGCTGTTGAAACAGCGCTGAAAGCAATTATCTCTGCTGCCGAATCCGGAAAGGGCAATTTGCTGAAACTCTCCGTTGACGCTGCGGCAAAACGCGCATCGCTGGGTGAAATTTCCGACGCCATCGAAAAAGTATATGGTCGCTACAAGGCAAACATCCGCTCCGTCAGCGGCGTGTATGCAAAGGAATTTGGCGAGACCCCTGTTATGAACGAAATTAAGAAACTGATTAAAGAATTTGAAGAAGAGGAAGGTCGACGCCCGCGGATCATGATTGCAAAAATGGGGCAGGACGGGCACGACCGTGGCGCCAAGGTTGTTGCCACCGGATACGCTGACCTTGGTTTCGACATCGATATTGGCCCCCTCTTTCAGACACCTGAAGAGACTGCCCGACAGGCAGTGGAAAATGACTGCCATGTCGTTGCTATGTCCTCACTCGCCGCCGGACACAAAACGCTACTGCCACAACTGGTTGATGCGCTTAAAGAATACGGCCGTGAAGACATCAAAGTTGTCTGCGGTGGCGTCATTCCAGTCAAGGACTACGAGTTCCTGTATCAACATGGCGCCAGCGCTATTTTCGGTCCGGGCACAGTCATTCCGGACTCTGCCAAAAGAATTCTGGAATTGCTGCTTAAAGACATCTGAAACGACCCTCTTCCGACCTACCGATTGACAGCTTTTTCTACAGATGAGTATCACAACCCAAACTGGCGATGATGGCACAACTTCACTCCTGTTCGGGAAACGTGTCTCCAAATCGCATCCACGTGTCGCTGCCTACGGGCAAGTGGATGAATTAAGTTCCGCGCTCGGCATTTGCCGGGCATCCGCCAAGGACTCGGCCACCAAGGCGCAAATACTCGAAATCCAGCAGCAATTGATCTATCTGATGGGGGAACTGGCAGCCGATGATGCGGATCAGGCAAAGTATCAACAGAAACAGGGCAAGAACGCCGTCAGTAAACAGGCAATTGATCAACTGACCGAACACATCCGGCAAAAAGAAATTGATTTCCCTTTTAAAGGCTGGAAATGCGCTGGTGATACACTGGAGGACGCTTTCTTTGATCATGCGCGCACCACCTGCCGCCGTGCGGAACGTGGTGTTGTTGCACTTAGAGAATCAGGCTTTGAAGTACGGCCGGAACTGATTCAGTACCTCAACCGCCTCGCCGACCTGCTCTGGCTCTGGAGTCGCGAACATGGTAAATTAGACTGACAAAACTATTATGGCTTAATGCGTCAGTTGGGCTCGGTTGAGTTTTCTAAGCCGCCGATACACGAAGATTTACACAGATAGTACAGGACGTCAAAATGGCGACTCGGTTTGATTGCTTAAGCGCCTGACTATTAAAAGCTAATTCTTCATTGCTGATTTAACGATTAACCTTACAGTAAATTGTTTCTATTTTAGTCTATGGATCCACTTACGCAAATCAGTATAGGCGCTGCCGTTGCGGTAGCTATCGCTCCAAGAGAGCATACCCGACTTGCCGCTTTCTTGGGTGCAATCGCGGGTGGTGTGCCAGACCTTGATGTATTGATTCGTTCCGATACAGATCCGCTACTGGGGTTACAGTATCATCGGCACTTTACACACGCATTGATCATGGCCCCGGTAATCGGTCTTTGCATAGCGGGTATTTTCAAGTTGTTAATGTTCTGGTCAAAAGTGCCGTTTAAAAGGAGCGCGCTCTACGCTTCAGCAGGTGCAATGACTCACGGTCCAATTGATGCTTGTACGAGTTACGGTACGCTTTTGTATTGGCCGTTTAGCAATCATCGTGAGTCTTGGGACTTGATCTCAATCATTGATCCCATTTTTACACTACCGTTGGTGTTTCTGACAGTTTTTGCATTCAAGAGGCAAAGACCTTTTTTTGCTCGATTTGCGGTTGCACTTTGTCTGATTTATCTAGGGTTTTGTGGCTTCCAGCATATCAGGGCCTTGGAGATTGCCCGGGCGCAGTCGGCGAATCTTAATCATGATGCAGATGTATATTCGATTCGACCTTCATTTGCAAACAGCGTACTCTGGAGGACGATTTATCAGTTCGAGGACCGTTATTATGTGAATGCAGTTTCGATCATTCCCGGTAGGGAACCGCGGATATACATAGGGCAATCAGTCGAAGTATTTTCCGTTGAAGACGCTGCTAAGGACGTTGCTCCAGATTCAGTGCTTGGGCGCGATATTGAACGTTTCCGTTTCTTTTCTCAGGGGTATTTGTATCGTCATCCCAATGAGGAGCATGTGCTGGGCGATCTGCGTTATGCGATTTACCCGGATTCTATTTTACCGCTTTGGGGCATACACGTTGACCCTGAAGAGCCGGAACTGCATGCAGAAAAGAAGTATTTTCGAGACGTTTCCATAGCTTCTTTTAGGCGGCTATGGAGGATGATTTATGGCCTTGAGACAAAGCCATTGAAGTACTAATGGGAAATGATCAGGGACTGCAAAATTTATTTCGTGGGTTTCGCAAATTTCGTAGTTCCAACTTTGCCAGCTTAGGCTTTTTCCTCTTTCATAATGGCTTTCTTTACATTTTCGTAACATAGCTGACACACTCCTGAAACAACTGGAATGTATTATTTTTTAATCTAAGTTTTAGATTTTTTCAAAAACACTTCCAAACCAACTCAATAAGTAAATGAAAATAATCCGTATTCTCCGTACGCTCATAAGTGCAACCACTCTCGTATGCGCAAGTCAGTTAATTGCCACTGAAACCATTGTGATCAAAGGCTCGGATACACTCGGCGCCAAAATGGTTCCTCAGTTGGCTGAAGCCTTTAAAGCGAAGAAAAAAGCAGAAGGTGTCAGTGTCGCTTTTGAAATTGCCGCAGAGGGTTCTTCCACCGGCGTTGCATCTGTCATTGATGGCACTGCCGATATCGGTATGTCTTCACGTGATGTTAAAGAAAAAGAAGTTGCAAAAGCACAATCCAAGGGTGTTGAAATCAACAAGATAACAGTCGCTAAAGACGGTATTGCGCTGATTGCGAATGAAGCCAACTCGCTGGATTCAATCACTCTCGAAGAAGTTGAACTCATCTTTTCCGGTGATGTTGTCGACTGGTCCGCGATTTCGATGCAATCCGGAAGTATTTCCGCCTACACTCGCAACACTTCGTCTGGAACCTACGCAGTATTTCAGAAAATGGCGATGGCCTCCCGCGATTACGGCAGCGAAACACAGAAGATGGCTGGCAATGAACAGATTGCTTCTGAAGTCGCAAAAAATGTGAATGGCATCGGCTATGTCGGACTTGCATATATTAACACACCGGGGATTAAAGTGCTTCCTGTCGAAGGCGCTCAGCCCGATTCAAAAGATTACCCACTGGCTCGTCCACTGTATTATCTGACCAACAAAAGCGAATCTCTAAGTCCGCTTGCACAAGAATTTATTGACTTTAGCCTTAGCCCGGCTGGCCAGAAAATTGTTAAAAGTGTACATTTCCTGCCTGTGAAGTAATTTTGCAGGAATCATTTTGACTCTCTAAAGGTCGTTGTTTTGAAGCAACGACCTTTTTCATCATTACGGAGGTAAATTAGTTAACGAAAAACTAAACTTTGTAAGCTTGCCCAGATAGTTCTTCGTTTTCATTCTGCAATTTTTTGATGACAGATCACGCCACCAGTTTCCAAGATCGTAAGCCGGCCTTTCACAAGAGACGCAAGATGCTGTTTGGCAAAGACCATGACAGTATTATCAAGACTTTTTTTGGTAGTCACGCCATGATTGCGATTGTTGTGCTCGCGTTAATTACGATATTTCTGTTTAAAGAAGGAGCCGGGTTTATTGGTCTTTACCATAAAAGTATTCAGAATTACCGACTTTCCGGACTCGAATATGTCGATATTTTAAAAGAAAAGCGAGATGGCTATGTTTCACTTACGCGCTATCTAAACGATATAAAGGCCGAGTGGATCGAAGACCTGAAAGCTCAGGGGCTTCCAAAGAATGAAATATCCAAAATCGTCTTCAGTCCTGAAGCCAAAGCGGTCTTCATGGGTTACATGCGAGCAGGCTCAGACCTGCGCAAGTTTGTAAAAGAAAAAATGGATGCCGCGATCCAAATACGCGACCAGCACCTCACGAACGAAAATCTCAAGGAAACATTAGCCAACCTGGACAAAAAGATTAACCAGGTCGAACAAGCAGACTACCAGCTAGCCAAAGAGGATCGGATAAAGTTGGAAAGCCTGTCCCGCACATTCAATCTTTCTGCATCGCAAACTACTTATTTAGGCTTACTTAAGAAGGAGCGCAATCAATTGGAAGAAAGTCTGACTCCTGTCGATTTTGATCAGGCAATTGTTGAAGTGACCAATGAACAGGATCAGTATGCCAATGTACTGCATGAATTAATTCTTTCCATCAACGAAGTGCTGATAAAAACCGACTCAATTGAAATTGATTCGACAAAACTGAACAAACGTATCGAAACCTTCAAGGAACTCAATGCACGCTACATTAGTCAGATTCCAACCCATCTTAAAAAAATAGACGCTTGGGATCAGAAAAAACCAGTTTCCTTCTGGTTTGCCTTCGGAGCTTTCATTACCGGCAAAGATTGGATCACTGCCAGTGACCAGCAAGACTGGTACGGTCTGTTACCATTACTCACCGGATCGCTGCTGATCTCGTCCATTGCCCTCTTTTTTGCCATTCCTTTGGGTGTTGGAGCAGCCATTTATACGAATCAAATTGCAGGTCCGGCCGAGCGCAATCTGATCAAACCTTACATAGAATTCATTTCTGCAATTCCTTCAGTCGTTATCGGTTTTTTTGGCGTAGTGGTTTTTGGTGAAGCCATCCGATTGTTTTCGCAGATAGATGCGTTGCAGTGGGTGCCATTCTTTCCGGTGCAGGAACGGCTCAATGCCTTTACTGCCGGCTGTCTACTCGCCTTAATGGCAATCCCGACGATTTTCACCCTTGCAGAAGATGCGATCAATAACATCCCGAGCAGTTTTACCGAAGCCTCACTTGCCATGGGCGCTTCTAAATTGCAAACCACATTCCGAGTCATCGTACCGTCCGCGCTTTCCGGCATCATCTCCGCTATCATGCTCGGGTTCGGACGAGTTATCGGTGAAACCATGGTTGTGCTCCTCTGTGCTGGAAACCGGATAAAGATTCCCGACTTTACCGAAGGACTGGGGGTCTTCTTCGAGCCGGTACATACCATGACTGGAATCATCGCCCAGGAAATGGGCGAAGTTGTCAAAAACAGCTTACATTATCGAGCGCTCTTTATGATCGGTATCGTGCTGTTCTTTATTTCGCTACTAATTAATTACGGCGCTCAGTGGATTGTTAAAAAATACAATCGATTCAATTATTGATCAAACTTGCATTCGGCAATCGCATCCATGGACACCTCCGCTAATAAGCATATTTTTTTAAAGCGCTCTTCGCATAGAAGAATCCTTGAATCTGCTACGTCCGTCGTACTAAAGGTTGTTACTTACCTGATAATCCTGTTTGCCGGATACATTTTCGCAGACATTGCAATCAAAGGTTCTCAAACCATCTTCACCACAAAGGCTCCATTTATCAACATAGCTTTCCTAACGCAGAAGCCACAGACACTCCATGTCTACGAACCCAGGGATACTTACGAGGCAATGCAGACGCTTAATTCCGAGCGTATAAAACTACGCAGAACGTCCAATGATCTGGGCAGCTCTCAACAGGAAACCAAAAGACAAATTCAAGAACGTCTTGACGAAATCAACGATCAATACAAAGCGCTCGACAAACAGCGCAAAGAGACACGCCGGATGTATAGCGATCAGGATCATCGCCTTCTGGAATCAATGCCCTCCGATGAAGCGTATGTGTACAGTAATTACTCTTACAGTGGTGGCGGTATCGGCCCTGCAATTGTCGGTACATTTTTATTAGTCACTGGCTCAATCGCAATTGCTCTTGTGCTGGGCATACTATGTGCCATTTATCTGAGTGAGTACAGCAAACCTGGTAAGCTATTGAGGATCATCCGACTCTCCATACTCAATCTGTCGGGTGTGCCTTCAATTGTATTCGGGCTTTTTGGCTTTGGAATGTTCGTTCTTTTCTTAAACTGGGGCGTCTCCATGATAGCCGGTTGGTTTACACTCGCAATTATGGCGCTACCCGTAATCATTACAGCAAGTGAAGAATCGCTCCGGGCAATCCCAAAGGGATTTCGTGAAGGCTCACTGGCCTTGGGCGCTTCGAAATGGACCAGTATTCGCACGAATGTTCTGCCCTACGCGCTTCCTGGTATTCTGACTTCCTCCATTATGGGAATCGCCCGAGTCGCAGGTGAAACAGCACCCATAATGTTCACCGCTGCATTTGCGCTGCGTGATCAGCTTCCCTGGGAAGGCCTGAAAAACCCGGGCGATTTCCTTTTTCAAGGGGTTATGGCCTTGCCCTACCACATTTATGTTGTCAGTTCAAAGATACCTCAAAATGAATATACGCAGGCAATGCAATACGGCACCGCATTTGTTTTCTTACTTATCGTCGGATTTTTTGCACTAAGCAGTATCTTGCTTCGCATTCGAATCCGTAAACGTTACAAGTGGTAACCCTCCAGACATCACACAGTAAACCAGATGAGCAAATCCATTTCAGAAAAAACTTCGAGTGCTAAAGTCGAAAACAATCCGATCATCAAAATTCGCGATTTTGACTTTGCTTACGGTGAGGCCCAGGCGCTTTTCAATATCAATATGGATATCTATGAAAAAGAAGTCACTGCTTTCATCGGGCCCTCCGGATGCGGT
This sequence comes from uncultured Puniceicoccaceae bacterium, assembly GCA_964616435.1. Taxonomy (GTDB): domain Bacteria; phylum Verrucomicrobiota; class Verrucomicrobiia; order Opitutales; family Coraliomargaritaceae; genus Lentimonas. The sequence continues at coordinate 15,947 of CAZTSB010000107.1, forward strand.
AAATCCACTTTCCTGCGCTGTTTCAATCGTATGAATGACCTCATCGACATTGCCCGCATCAAAAACGGTGAAATCAAAATCAGCGAGGTAAACATTTATAACAAAGACGTCGATGTGATCGAGCTTCGCAAACACGTCGGCATGGTTTTTCAGAAGTCAAACCCGTTTCCAAAATCGATCTATGAGAATATCGCCTATGGCCTGCGCATCCAGAATATCAAAAATAAAAGTGAGATTGATTCAGTCGTTGAGCAATGTCTCCGCAGCGCTGCACTTTGGGACGAAGTTAAAGACCGACTCAATGAAAGTGCGCTGGGCATGTCCGGCGGACAGCAACAACGTCTCTGTATCGCTCGAGCGCTCGCAGTACGCCCAAAAATTCTGTTGATGGATGAACCCTGTTCGGCGCTCGATCCTATCGCCACTGCAAAAATCGAAGAACTCATACACGAACTAAAAAAGCAGTACACTATTGTGATTGTCACTCACAGTATGCAACAAGCTGCCCGAGTCTCTGACCGTACCGCATTTTTCTATCTTGGAAGACTGATTGAGTACGGACAAACCGATCAAATATTTATGAATCCGAATGATGAAAAAACCGAAGCTTACATATCTGGTCGTTTTGGTTGAATAATTTTATAAAGTTCCACATAAACAAACATCCTGAATCAGTATGAAACGCTTCTACCAACAAGAGCTTGAAGACCTCCGCACAAAACTCGTCCTCATCGGAGAAAAAGTGAACGAAGCAGCACAGATTGCCGTAGAGGGATTTCTTGAAGATGATTTGGAAAAGCTCAATCGAGTAATTGACCTGGACAATATCATCGATCAGTTGGAAGTCGAAATTGATCAAGCTTCCGTACGCTACGTGACACTTCGCTCTCCTGTTGCCATGGATGTTCGTTTCATCCTTGTCGCCATAAAAGCAAGCCATGACCTTGAACGAGCAGGAGACGAAGCTGAAAAAATCGCTCTCCAGGCAAAAAAGATACTGACCAAAGACGGCGTTTCCGGTGAAACCGGGTCCATCGGTAAAATGAGTAAAATAGCCAACTCAATGATGCAGGACGCCATCACTGCGCTGATTGAAGAAGACATCCAGCTTGCTGGAGAAGTCATCGCACAGGATAAAGAAGTCAATAAACTCAACAAAGAGAACTTTAAGTTTTTTTCCGTCGGCCCTGAATGTGACAAAACAGAAAATGCGACTCACTTCCAAAAAATATTTATTTCAAAATCAGTCGAACGCATCGCCGACCACGCTAAAAATCTTGCAGAAGAAGTCATCTATCTACTAACTGGCACACAACCGAGTTAAATGACTTCGGAACATCTGAACAAAATATACCTTAACCTCAATCAAACCCCAACCTTATGAACGAAAAAACCACTAAAAAAACGACTGCAAAGAAAACGTCTACCCATAAAACCGTTGCGAAGAAAACTGCTACCCGGAAAACTGTTGCGAAGAAAACAACTGCCAAAAAAGCTGCTGCCAGGAAAACACTCAAGACGAGCATTGTGGCCTACGTCGATGTCGGATATGGAAACACCCTCTACATCCGTGGCGAAGGCGCAGGACTCAGTTGGGAAAAAGGCACTCCATTGAAGAACATCTCTGCCGCCGAATGGGCATTTGATACGAATAAAGCAACCGGCACACTCACCTGCAAATTTCTAATTAACGATCAGTTGTGGGCCGAAGGTGATGATCTGACGATCAAAGCAGGTAGCAAATCGATAAGCTCACCACAGTTTGTCTGGTAAAATCCAACGCTGATTTTTGAACAACTTGACTGCATCATCCTTAAATCGTCAATTGGGCTCGGTTGAGTTCTCTAAGCCGCGGATAAACGGGTATGCGGTCAATCACGGATTTACAGATAGTACAGGACACCAAAATGGCGACTCGGCTTGATTGTTTAAGCGCCTGACTATTAGAAGCTAATTCTTAATTGCCGATTTAAGGCTTAACCGAGTCCGAATCACGAATTCATTTGGAGAGCAATGCTTCGTCATTTCCGCAGGGCATCCAGTCAATCAAAGTGACTTGAGGATTCTGACGATTACGCCAGTAATTCCAGGCAAAGCGTACCGCCATACGAATTGGCTGACCTGCTTCGGGAATGTTTTGCATGCGCCAAGCAATACCGGCAATTGACTTGCCCTCCGAAACAGGCAGAGAAAACCGAAAGTGATTCTCTCCAAATACCTGCGGCGCTTCACCGAGCACGATGTGCTTCAGCCCAAAGATCGGTTCACGATTGTTCTGACCAAAAGGATGCAGGCAATCAAGCTCCTCCAGCAAACCTTCATTCAGATCATCCGCTTCCAACCAACAGGACACTTCTAGTGATGGCTCAGCCAGTCCTTCAGGGTACAGTGACTGCAATGCCTCCAGATAGCGTCGAGTAAATGCAGCAACATCCGAATCTTTCAAAGCCAAACCTGCGGCCATCGGATGTCCACCCCAACTTTCGAGCAGGTCTGTACAATGCTCAAATACTTCAACCAGATTCACGGCACCGACGCTTCGTCCGGAACCTTTGGCAGTATTGCCTTCTGCACCAAGAATCACGCAGGGCTTGTGGAAACGTCGACTTACTCGGCTCGCCACAATGCCAACCACTCCAGGATGCCAGCCTCTGTCAAACAACACGATACCGGAGGCATCGGCAAATTCGGCTTCGGCTCTTCGCTCAGCCTCTTCAACAATACCCTGCTGGATGCTCTGTCGCTCACGATTGATCTCATCAAGTTCTTTTGCAATCCGCCGGTTAGCCTGTTGATCGTCGCTCAGGAGCAGAGTAATCGGCAGAGTTGCATCTGCCAGACGCCCACTCGCATTGATCCTCGGAGCAAGCTTGAATGAAATATCCGAACTCGTCAGTTCCTGTTGCTTATCGATCCCGCTGATTTCTGCCAGCGCTTCGATTCCGGAGCGACTATTCGCACGCAGATGTCGCAGCCCGTACCAGGAAAGAATACGATTCTCATTATGCAGCGGAACCAGATCGGCGACGGTACCCATTGCCACCAGATCGAGATAGTCTTTCAGTTGAATCGCTTCAGCCTTGCTGTCTCCGGCAGAACGGCGGCTTTTTAACACTCCATGCAATAGTTTAAAAACAAGCCCCGCCGTACAAAGTTCTCTCCAGGGCGACTCTTCTGCGTCATTTACATGTGGATTGATGAAAATACAGTTCTCCGGCGCTTTTGTCCTGCACTGGTGATGGTCGACAATGATCACATCACAGCCCAATCCGCGCAAGTATGCGATTTGCTCATGCGCATTGGTCCCGCAATCCACTGCGATAAACAAATCTGGAATGTCACCGGCGAATACTCGATCAATCGCCTCCCGGCTCAATCCATAGCCTTCGTCCAACCTTAGCGGTACGCAAAAGCGTGGATCCAAGCCGAAGTTGCGCAACAGACTAATTAGTTGCACCGTGCTGGTGATACCATCTACATCATAATCACCGAAAACGACAATCGATTCCTCCTTTTCGATCGCTTGCTCTATCCGGGTGACCGCCGCTTTAAGATTTGCTATTCTAAATGGATCTTCCAGATATGCGAGCCGTGGACGCAAATATGTCTCGGCGGCTTCAACTGTTGTCAGGCCCCGTTGTACCAGCAAATAGCCCAAGACCTTTGAAACGCCTAGCTTTGCGCTCAATTTACTAGCCAGTGTCTCATCAGTCTCAATCGCGGCCCATAGCATAATAGTCGATAGCGTTCTACTCAGCTTGTACCTTTACTCTCCCACTCATAACGCTTCGGTGTGAGCTGATGCTCTTCCACATGGCGACGATCGCCCTTGTGCCACCAGTAAAATATCGGGCTGGCAATAAAAATGGATGAGAAGGTTCCGGTGACAATACCGACGATGAACACAAAGGAAAAGTCATTGATAATACCCGCTCCAAAGATGTAGAGCGACAGGGCAGCCAGCAAGGTAGTGATACTGGTCAGCAAAGAGCGTGAAAATACACGACTGATTGCCAGGTTGATAATTGCCCGCAGGTTTGTCCCCGGATTCAGGTCCAGTTCCTCACGGATGCGGTCAAAAACTACAATCGTATCATTGATCGAATAACCGACAATCATTAGGATCGCGGCAATCATGGGCGCGGTAAATTGCCCGCTCACAAACAGACCGAATTGCCCACACAGAACGAAAACACCGACTGTCATCAATACGTCATGCACAGTAGCAACCACAGCTCCCACACCATAGCCAACTTCGAAACGAAGGGCAACGTATAAGAGGATTCCCAAAAGCGCCGCGAGAACCGACAAAAATGCATTGGTCTGAATGCTGTCTGAAACAGATGCACCAATCTGCGTCACGCCGACTTCGGCGAAACCTGCCTCGGGAAATGCACCCTGAAGCGTGCTCAGTATCAAACGACTCTGATCAAAACGAGTTTGCAGCTTGAGCACTTCCTTGTCCGTACCAATCAGGCTCTGGTAAACCGGGTTCACTTCGCCCAAATCAAGCGCCTTGAGAGATTCCTGCAGGTCTCCGAGATCAATGCGCTGTTTATAAGAGACGGTCATTTCATCGCCACCGGTAAAATCGATACCCATTATATTGTCGTGGTGAACGACGACACTGACCACACCAGCAACCACCAGCAACCACGAGGCCGCAAAGGCAGGCTTGCGAAACTGGAAGAAATCAAACTGCTTTTGAGGGAATACATCCAGTCCAAGAATTCGGCTAACCTTCACTCGATACACCAGAAAGTCGACCAGGAAACGAGTAACGACCAAAGCACAAAAAATCGACGCACAGATACCGATTGCCAAGGTAAGGCCAAAGCCCTTCACCGGGCCGGTACCCAACCAAAAGAGAATCGATGCCGTAATCAGCGTAGTTACGTTAGCATCGACAATCGTGGAGGTCACCTTGTCAAAAGCGCCGGATACAGCATTCTGCATCGACTTGCCCACACGCAGTTCCTCACGAATACGTTCAAAGATCAGTATGTTTGCATCGACCCCCATCCCCAGTGTCAGCACCAGAGCTGCAACACCCGGCAACGTCAGCGTAGCGTCAATGCTGGCAAGAACTCCAAGGACGACAATCACGTT